>NZ_JBFRBC010000099.1:0-419 GCF_040932045.1 Microbulbifer sp. TYP-18 | reverse complement strand
GAAGTTGAGATCGTCGGTATCAAGGAAACCACCACCACCACCTGTACCGGTGTGGAGATGTTCCGCAAGCTGCTGGACGAAGGTCGTGCGGGTGAGAACATCGGCGCCCTGCTGCGCGGCACCAAGCGCGACGAGGTGGAGCGTGGTCAGGTACTGGCCAAGCCGGGTTCCATCACTCCGCACACCAAGTTCGAAGCGGAAGTGTACATCCTGTCCAAGGATGAAGGCGGTCGTCACACTCCGTTCTTCAAGGGCTACCGTCCGCAGTTCTACTTCCGTACCACCGACGTAACCGGTGCGGTGGAGCTGCCGGAAGGCACCGAGATGGTGATGCCGGGTGACAATATCCAGATGAAAGTCACTCTGATCGCCCCCATCGCCATGGAAGACGGGCTGCGCTTCGCGATCCGCGAAGGTGG
>NZ_JBFRBC010000098.1:0-524 GCF_040932045.1 Microbulbifer sp. TYP-18 | reverse complement strand
CAATGTGGAAAAGGTCTACAAGAACGGCACTACGGAAATCCGTCGCAACATCGCAGGCTTCGTTCTCACCACGGACAAATACGATACGGATATGCGCCAGTGGCAGGCGGATAAGGCTGCCGGTGCCCTGGCAGGGGAGAGCGCCGACGACCATTTGACGGTGATCAAAAACCGCTATCTGCTACGGGACCACCTGGGCTCGCTGGATGTGGTGACGGATGCCACAGGCGCTGTCACCGAGCAGCTGAGCTTCGATCCCTGGGGGCAGCGGCGCCAGCCGCACAACTGGCGGGATGCCCTCAGCAGCACCCAGCTGACCAATATCCTGGATATAACCCCGCGGGGCTTTACCGGCCACGAATCCCTCGACCGGATGGGCCTGATCCATATGAACGGGCGCATCTACGACCCGCTGCTGGGGCGCTTTGTACAGGCGGACCCCAATATAGACGGGACCACCAGCAGCCAGGGCTATAACCGCTACAGCTATGTGCACAATAACCCCCTGGCGTTTACCGATCCCA
>NZ_JBFRBC010000097.1:0-527 GCF_040932045.1 Microbulbifer sp. TYP-18 | reverse complement strand
CCGCTGACGGTCATGCTCGGGCAACTCCGCCAACAACTGAGGGATGATTTCTTTCATGGCATAACCTGCTCTTGATTGATGTTGTACCGCCGGCTAATCGGGACCTCCATTTACAGCTTTTTGTACTTGCCCAATATGGCTTGGGCTGCCTGGGCTTTTTTAACCTCTTCGAGAGTCTCAGCTTCGTAAATGGGCAGTGACGTCTCGATAATGATCCTGGCCAACTGCTCGTGGCCGATACCGTAGCGCTTCGCCACCGCCTTTAACCGGTCAAACACCGGTTGTGATGTGCGCAAATTCGATTTTCGGAAGTTTGTTTTCATCCCCGGTCCCTGTGCCCGTCATTTTGTAATAGGTGCCGGCCTTCCACCGGCTCGGGGCTATAGCCCTTGGCACTGTATCTCCACACACTTCGCGGTCGTGTCGTGCCTGATCTCCCCCCCGAGCGCTGTACTCAGCTCCATCCTGTGGGTGGATTGCTTGGTGCCGGTCTTTCCCGGCTGTCAGCGGTCTTTCCCGCCGTCCGC
>NZ_JBFRBC010000096.1:0-530 GCF_040932045.1 Microbulbifer sp. TYP-18 | reverse complement strand
AACTGCTCCCCGCCCGCTTCCGACACCAGCGCCAGGGCATCCTCCGACTCGGCCGCCCAGTGCTCGAAGGATGACAACAGGCTTTGGGACAGCGGATAAGGCGCGGAGGGACCACCCTGCTGTTCGAAGAAAGCCGTGTCCGAATCCGAGAGGCACCCGAGACGTGAAATGCGACACTCAGGCGCCTCCACAACGGCCGCCAATAGCTGCTGATAGTGCCCGAGAAAACGCTCAATGGTTGAGGCGTCAAACAGATCCCGATCGTACTCCATGGCACCGACAATGCCCGCCTCTGTGCTTTCCAGGCTCAGGGTAAGGTCGAAACGGGACACCCGCGCAGCATCTTCCGACGGAGCCAGCTGCTCAATCTCAATATCAGCTAGGGAAGCTGCAGCAGATGGTGTGTTTTGCAGCACCAGCATCACCTGAAACAGGGGTGAATGGGCCCGACTGCGCACCGGGTTGATGGCCTCCACCAGCATCTCAAAGGGAATATCCTGGTGGGCGTAGGCCTGCAATGAGGCCTCCCG
>NZ_JBFRBC010000095.1:0-621 GCF_040932045.1 Microbulbifer sp. TYP-18 | reverse complement strand
ACTCACTGGAGTGTCTCGTTGATGGCGAAGTACGCCGGTGTTACCACATGGCAGGTTAGGCAAATCTGGAACGCTGCAGATCTGAAACCACACCGACTCAGAACCTTCAAGATCAGCAATGACCCACAGTTTGCCGAGAAGGTGGTGGATATCGTTGGTTTGTATATGGACCCGCCGGACAATGCCTTGGTGCTGTGTGTCGATGAGAAAACTCAGATCCAGGCACTCGATCGCACTCAGCCAGGGCTTCCACTTGCCCCGGGGCGCATTGGAAGTCGTACCCACGATTACAAGCGCAATGGAACGGCGGCTCTCTTTGCAGCCTTCAATATTCTGACTGGCGAAGTGATTGGTCGCGTCGAGAAAAGATCGCGTTCCAAGGAATTTCTTGCCTTTCTGAAACAGGTCGAGCGGCAGACACCGAAAGACAAGGAGTTGCACATTGTGCTGGATAACCTCAGCGCTCACAAAACCAAAGAAGTCACAGAGTGGGTAGCCAACCAGCCTAGAATTCATTTCCATTTCACGCCCACAAGTGCATCCTGGTTGAACGCCGTCGAAGGATGGTTTGCGCAGCTCGAACGGCGGGCTCTTTACCGAGGCATATTTACCGACGTGGCG
>NZ_JBFRBC010000094.1:0-813 GCF_040932045.1 Microbulbifer sp. TYP-18 | reverse complement strand
ATTCATTTCCATTTCACGCCCACAAGTGCATCCTGGTTGAACGCCGTCGAAGGATGGTTTGCGCAGCTCGAACGGCGGGCTCTTTACCGAGGCATATTTACCGACGTGGCGGACTTGAAGGCTGAGCTGCAGCGATTTATTCGTGTTCATAACCGCGATCTTGCCAAACCATTTAAATGGACAAAGAGCGCCGACACGATACTGGCTTCAGTGCAGCGAGCCAAAAATGTGTTACCTAATTAACCGCATGGCCCACTAGATGTCAACCTAAGATTAGTTTTTTCTTTCACTGAAACAAGAGCCACCTCATATACAGTAATTCCACCTTTATTTTCACATAGGCCTCTAACGTGGCTGTCCCAATAGGCTTTGTTAAATTCAGAACCCATAAGAAATAACAAGCAAAAAGAAACCGGGGAAAAAATCGCAGCTACCAATGCAGCTTGAATTTTCTCGCAGATTCCTTTAACACTGAACCGTACCCAAACGAGCACTATACCGACATAAATTGCCAGTGCCACAAGCAATGACTCCAAGTGCGGGCTTACTTGAAGGAATGCCAAGACCACTGGTGCAAGTAAAAACAAAAGCAGATATATATTTCTTTTCATATCCTGTCTTTTTGTTTCGTAAGCTATCATAGATTTCTATTTCCAAAAGCTATTCTTCGTACTATCTATCAAAAATAATTATTTTATTGTACGCGGTTTCGGATAATAAGTGCAATTGGATAAGGAGAGGGGCCAGCTGGTAGACTCCGCGCTTCTCCCGACCAAGAGACGAAGCACTGATGAGTTACCACCAGCTGACCGA
>NZ_JBFRBC010000093.1:0-838 GCF_040932045.1 Microbulbifer sp. TYP-18 | reverse complement strand
GGGGCAGCTGGAACCACTATCATCCGCAGTGGGGCTATATCACCCAGGTCACCAGCCCGGATTATGTGGCCGGCACCGCCGGTCAGCGCTACTACCTGCTACAGGGCATGGATGCGCGCGGCAACAGCACCCAGACCCTGTTGGGCAACGGACTGACGGTACAGCGGGGTTTCGATCCGGTCAGCAATCGCCTGCAGGGTATCGACACGAGCCTGATTCCCGGCCTCGGGAGCGTGCAGAATTTGCAGCTCGGTTGGCTCGCCAATGGCAACCTGGCCTGGCGGCAGGATTTTTCCGGGGAACCGGGTTCGCAGAAGGACCTGCGAGAGGATTTTAACTACGACAGCCTCAACCGGCTCACCGCCGTGACCCTGACCAGCGCCAGTGGCATCACCGGCACCAGTGTCAGCTATTCCTCCAGTGGCAACATTCTCAGCAAAACCGGTGTGGGCAACTACCGTTATGGTGCCCAGTGTGGGGTTGCCTATGGTCCCCACGCAGTCTGTGAAACCGGCAGCGGCGCCGGTATCACCAGCTACCACTATGATGCCAACGGCAACCTGTTGTCTGATACCAGAGGCCGCACCCTGCAATACAGCGTATTCAACAAGCCACTGACTATCCAGAAGGGCGGCCACA
The DNA here is from genome assembly GCF_040932045.1 of Microbulbifer sp. TYP-18. NCBI lineage: Bacteria > Pseudomonadati > Pseudomonadota > Gammaproteobacteria > Cellvibrionales > Microbulbiferaceae > Microbulbifer > Microbulbifer sp. TYP-18. Next base: position 199 of record NZ_JBFRBC010000093.1, on the reverse strand, counting down.
GCGCACAATTCCGCTATGGTCCCCAGCGCAGCCGCTGGAAGCGCATCGACGATGACGGCACCAGTACCACGGAAACCCTCTATCTGGGCAATGTGGAAAAGGTCTACAAGAACGGCACTACGGAAATCCGTCGCAACATCGCAGGCTTCGTTCTCACCACGGACAAATACGATACGGATATGCGCCAGTGGCAGGCGGA
>NZ_JBFRBC010000092.1:0-893 GCF_040932045.1 Microbulbifer sp. TYP-18 | reverse complement strand
ACCATCACCAGCGGTACGCCGTTAACCAGTCCCTGAAACAGCTCCGCTACGTGGTCGACGAAGCCGATACTGGTTTTCTGGCAAAACACCTCGCCGGGCTCAATACCCAGGCGGGCCAGCCACTGCACCCGGTTGACGATGCTGCGATGGCAACACACCACCCCTTTGGGCTGCCCGGTGGAACCGGAGGTGTACATCAGGTAGGCGGCCTGATCCGGGTGTCGGCCCTGTGCCGGGGCGGCAAGGGGGGCTTCGCTTTGCGATGCCAGTTGTTTTTTTATCTCCGCATCGTCCAGGGCCAGGCACTCCACCTCCAGATCGGCAAAGACGGCCTGTTGCGCGCACTCAAGCAATAGTATTTGCACCTGCGCGTCGCTCATCACATAGGCGATGCGGGCCTTGGGGTAGTCGGGATCGACGGGCACATAGGCAGCGCCCGCCTTGAGTACGCCGAGAATCGCGATCACCATGGACAGGTTGCGTCCGGTGCCGATACCGACCCGGCTTTCCGGGCCAATATCACGCTGCACCAGGAGACGGGCCAGGCGGTTGGCACGGCGTTCGAGTTCATCATAGGTGAGGTGCGAACTGAGTTGCCGGCCAGACTGGCCGTCGGCGATCAGGGTCAGAGCAACAGCCTCGGGCCGCCGTTCAACCTGCTGTTCAAACAGCGCAACAATGGTAGGCTCTTGATGGCGAGCCGGATTTTCCAGCGCTGCCTCGCCGCTGTCATTCCAGAGCACAATCTGCCGGTAACGTTCAACATCGCTCAGCATGGCCAGCTGCGACAGCCGCCGCTCGGGCGTGGCCACCATGGCGGCAAGCAACTGCTGATAGTGGGCCAACAAGCCCTCCGCCCAATCCGCCTCAAACAGGTCGCAGCTGTATTCCAG
>NZ_JBFRBC010000091.1:0-1091 GCF_040932045.1 Microbulbifer sp. TYP-18 | reverse complement strand
GTGAATATCACCGCTGTAACTACCACTGTTCTTTTTTTGATGGAGCTCGTAGCGGGATATGGTCCCAGTGGCTGCGCCCCACTTGACGGTAAATACGCCGTCGTCATCCTGACTGGGAAAGTTCTCGAAATTACCGGCAATGCCGGGCTTGCGGGCTACGTTTACTGTGGCTGAATCGCTATCGGTGTAAGTTTGGCAATCGAGGGCTTCACCCGGGGGCGTAAAGCAATAGGTTTTCTCCCAATAGATACTATACTTGTACACCCCGGTTGATCTGTTGGAATAGGTTTTGGTACGGTTCGTGGAGTCAGAAATTACAAACGAATTGATAACAGTACCATTTTTCCGTTCAGAAAAAGTACCCGGGCCTCTGTACGATACGGTATAGGAACCGTCCGGGCTGTTGGATTCCGATACCGATACATTCACATCGACTTGTGCAACAGCAACGGGCAAAAGGCACCAAGTTGAAACAAAGAAAAGAAGGTATTTAGAAAGGTTGAACCTAACGGATGAACAGATAACACCCGCTAGTGCCTGATAATTGCGCAGACCCATCGAAGACCCCAAGAAGCTTTTATTTTATGGCGGGAGATTCTCCACAGACAAAGCTAATGGTCAATTACACGCCATTACACCCAGAAATATTGCGGAATTCATCACACTTAAAGCCTGACCTAATTCACGCTTAGTACCATGAACGGCACCAATAATGATGGACAGCACCTGAAAATCGGAATGATCAACCTCTAAAAAGCGGCTTCGGTGCCCTGCGATGCCTTTGCTGATACCGCATTAATCCGCTTTTGAATCGCATCCAGTTTTAGCTGCTTGGCCTTACGTGGAATATCTTCGACTAAAATACGCTCGCGTCGCTTGCGTAATTCACTCAGGCGCTGGCTGGCTTGGTTCACTGGTCGGCTCCGGTTTCATTCTCCTGGACGCATTCCTGCCAGATTTCTGCAAGGTACTGCGCAAGGCGCTCGCGCACATCAAAGTAGGGATTGGGCACAAACACCCCGGATACTTCCGGGGCGCTGAGGATGCGTTCAAGACTGGCTTTGGGATCTGTTACGGAGCGCAGATACTCC
>NZ_JBFRBC010000090.1:0-973 GCF_040932045.1 Microbulbifer sp. TYP-18 | reverse complement strand
CAAGAAGAAAAGCGCCGCACAGCTATCAAGCTTTGGAAAAATGGAATGCGTGTCATCGAAGTAGCAGACACGCTGGACGTATCGGATAAGGCGGTTCGTAACTGGATCAGGGCCTATGAGGCTGGCGGTATGAAAGCGCTTGCCGCCAAAAAACGGGGGCATAACAAAGGCATAGGGCGCTGCTTGACGAGGGAGCAGGAATCAAAAATAAAGAAGCTCATCATCAATAGGCAACCAGATCAGATCAAGCTGGATTATGCCTTATGGACTCGCAAAGCGGTAATGGATCTGATTGAGAGGGAATGCGGAGTAAAGCTGGCGATCCGCACGGTAGGCAGCTACTTAAAGCGCTGGGGTTTTACTCCACAAAAGCCAGCCAAGCGCGCCTACGAGCAAAGGCCCGCAGCGGTAAAGCAATGGCTGGAAGAAGACTACCCGGAAATCAAAAATCGGGCAAAGAAGGAAAATGCAGAGATTTATTGGGGTGACGAGACGGGAATCCGGAGCGATTGCCAACACGAGCGAGGCTACGCCCCTCGCGGAAAAACCCCTGTCGTACACCTAAATGCAAAACGAGCATCAGTGAACATGATTTCCGCTATTACCAATCAGGGATTGGTTCGCTTTCAGATTTATGATGGCACTATGAATGCCGATCGTTTGATAGAATTCTTCAAGCGCCTGATAAAATCTTCAAAGCGAAAAGTATTCCTGATTCTAGACAATCTCCGGGTTCACCATGCCCGGGTAGTCAAATCCTGGCTAAGAGAGAATGAAGACAAGATCGAAGTATTTTATCTGCCATCCTACTCTCCAGAACTGAATCCGGATGAATATCTGAATTGCGATCTGAAGGCCGGAGTGCATAGCGGAAAACCGGCACGGTCAAAAGAACAGCTAAAGGGAAAAGCATTATCGCATATGAGGAAACTACAGAAGATGCCAGCCCGGGTAGCGTCCTACTTCAGGCATC
>NZ_JBFRBC010000009.1:0-140441 GCF_040932045.1 Microbulbifer sp. TYP-18 | reverse complement strand
TGGAGGCATTCACGTAGACCTGTTCCCGGCCCTGGCCAAAACCGGCTGCGCCGATCCCCGTCTGGGTACTGTTGAATAAGCCCAGGGCTTCTCCGCTGATGATGGCTGCCATGGTTTTCCCCTAAAACAAACGTGGCCAAGCGACCGGATAAAAAATAAGCAAGTGCGCTGGCACAATAGAACCTAGGATTCTTAGGCTGGTGTTCACTCACGTCGAGCACTCCTATATATCCGTGGATTTGCCCAAATCGTGCAGGTGAAAAGTGCATTACAATTGATTTTTGAGACGTGCATCACAGATTTGGCCCACTCTCATTTAACGACTACAATACGTTGTCCGAAAGCGCAACCCAAGATCAAGGCGGGAGTGCTGGCGGCAGGAAATTAGTCTATGTAAACTAAGCCCGGTATTGGATAGGAGGCAACGTATGACAAAACAGACAACTGGCAGCTTAGATGCTGAAGAGCTATTTCATTGCGCGTTAGATGCTAGCAATCGCAAGCAACACGATAAGGCCATAGAGTTGATGAAGCGCAGTATTGATCTCGAGGAGCATCCAGCAAAGCACCTAATGTTGGCTGCAGAGTACGCAGAGATAAAAATGTATGAAAGAGCAATCGAAGGAATGAAAACTGCTGTAGAAATGGCACCTCAACTATGGATTGCTCAATTTCAATTAAGCCAGTTATACATAGTGATCCAAGATTTCGACAAAGCAAAAAAAATATGGAAAAAGCTTTTGACGGCAAGCGATTCACCTCAATATTTTCGGGACTTTGCTGAAGGCTTACTAGCCTTGTCAGAAAAAGAAACTGAGAAGGGTGTAGAGCTTCTCAGAAAAGGAATGAATGAAAATAAAGAGAACCCGGCTCTCAATGGCGATATTGAAAAAATTATTATCTCCTCAATAAACCCTGAGCCGGCTCTTTCAGAGGACACAGAGCATCAAGATGACGACAGCGCAATGAAAAAAATGCTCTTATCTCGCTATACTCAGCATTAATTACTATGAAAATTAATGACGGCAATACATCAGCGAGTTCCCTACGGGAAAGATTAAAGGCTTTACGGAAGCCTAATGAGCGAAAAGAAACAAATAGGGCGGCCACTGTGAGTGGCACAAGGATAAAGAGTAGTATCGGTCAAATCGCCACTGAAAGCATCCTTGAACTTCATAAACGCGGCGAAAACCTCCAAGCACTTAAAAGGGGATTTGTTACCGCTATACTTACCAACGAGTTTTCTCAAAAGATAGCCAATGATCAGCTGTGTGCCATGATAGAGTCTACTATCAATAATTTCACCCTAAATAAACAGCTTGATCAACAACTAGATCAATTAATTACAAACATTATTTCGAACAGCTCCGCCCCAGAGAAATAAATACAGAATCGCTTGGCCTGCCAAAATAATATAGCTCGATAACACTACCATTTTTCTCTTACTAGCAGTTTTAAAGAAAATTCAAATTTCTATTTCAGCAAAATAGCCTTTTAGGTTGGTATATTTCCCCAATCGACCCGGGAAGTAAATCGTCAACTGTGATAGCGCCAGACTCCAGCTTTAGATCGGACATTTCGAGCGCTGGAAGAATCTCAGTATACTGGCTTGAGTAGGCTCTTCTCACTGGCAAAGCCACCCTTGATGGTGGTCAGCTTGCGGAACTGCCGGTGGACGGTCTCAACAGCGTTGGTAGTATAAATCGCTTTACGCACATATTCGGGATAGATAATTAGACAACGCTAAAACACGCGCCCGCACTCCCCGGCATCTGTTGGTGGCGCTATTGGGGCCGCGGGTACCTTCCCACACCTTCCCGTTCAAATCGCTCAAGTTTGTCTTTTGCCTGGGGCAGCAGATCATAGACCGGGGGATTATTGGAGATAAAGCCAATCTTGAACTGAGGAGGGTACTTGATCAATTCTTTCATATAGTCGGCGGCTGTGCTCATCACCGGCACTAACATCGGGACATGCCGAACGCCGATACTGACATCCTCCTGGGGATTGGTGTACAGATTGAACAGGATAGCCCCACCGCTCTCGACAAAAATGGGACCGCTAAATCCACCCCAGTAACCGCGCTGTACAACGCCACTCTGAAGCTCCGCAGTCCAGATATACTTGAATTCGTCCACACGCATAGCGGAAAAGTACTGGTTCATCGTGTAAGGACGGCTGCGGCGCGCAGACTGCCCATTATCTGCCAACAATAGACCGACCTGGTCTACGCCATCGACATAGCGGTCCTTGGGAATAAACTCTGTTACTTCTTTGCCGGGCTTGCCGGCAATGGAGATGGCAGTGTTAAACAGATCGGCCAGATCGAAGAGCCCCTCGGATCGGCGCGGCTTGATGACCCCTTTCCAGTAGGCAAAGGTTGGCACCCTTACACCGCCTTCCCAGCTGGAGCCTTTGCAGCCACGGAAAGGCGTGCGGCCGTGGGGTGGCACCTCGCATTCCGGGCCATTGTCGGAGGTGAGGAATATCAGGGTATTTTCCAATTGCCCGGTTTCCTGCAATGTCTCCACCAGCTGTGCCAGCACATAGTCCATTTGGACCATGCAGTCGCTGTATACAGTGCGGGCCCTGGATTTCCCCGCCCACTTGTCGGAGGGATAGTTGTCAAAGTGACAGCCGCGGGTTCCGTGATACAGAAAGAAAGGCTTATCCGAATCCTTCATGCGCCTGATAAAATTGATGCTGTACTGCATCCACTCTTCGTCCAGGTCTTTGATGTAATCCAGGTCAATCAACCGCACATCCTGGCATTTTTCCTTGTCCTGCGGTGTACAGTGCACATCATTGTGATTGAATTGCTCCTTCTCCATCATCGCAAACCGCTCGGGTGATAATGCCACCTCTGGATTAAAATACACATCCCTCCATTCCGTATACATATCGGAAACACCGAGAAAGCCGCGGTAATCATCATAACCAACATTCTGCGGCAACGAGCCCTTGTTTTCTCCCATATGCCATTTGCCAACACCCTGGGTTACATAGCCGAGTTTCTGGAGTATGGATGGCATGGTCACGGCACCATCCAACCCCCCCGATTCGCCGTACACCGGTGGTCGCAAAATACCGTGGTGCAGGGGGTTTTGCCCCGTATGAATGGTGGCGCGAGTGGGTGAACAGGAGGGCGTTGAATAGGCCGATGTCAGTAAAAGCCCCTCATTCGCCAGCTGGTCCATGGTGGGAGTCGCGTTACCGACCGCAATGCCGCCACCGGTAAAACCGGTATCCATCCAGCCCACATCATCGAGCAGGAAAATCACAATATTGGGTTTCTTTCCAAACTTCTCCTCCAGCGCCGCCAGCTTATCGCGCGCCTCCTGTTCCTCTTGTGGATGCCGAATTACCGGGTACATATTATCCGCCGGCTTGACTGCCTTCAGGTGTATAAACTGATCGGGATGACTGTAACCCGGTGCCGAAGTCGGCCCGGTAGAACTGCCACGAAGGTTTTCTGCGATAGCGCCATTGACTCCCAACAGTGTCGCTGAGATCAATAGAAATCCTATTTTTGAGCAGTTCTGCCACAGTCTTTGCCAGATCATCTTAAAACCTCAAAATATTTGTAGCGCGACTGGTTTTTCAGTATCGACCTGAATTTGAATTGGCTGTGCAGGAAAAGGGGGACGAAATCAAGTTACCGATTGAGCCATTACGACTCCATTTCTCCCTATTGGCACAAAATACCTCTCTGGAAGCTCCCTATGCGCCGAAGCCCAGCAGTCGCCATCCAAGAGTAGCCCAAAGAAAAAGAGCTTGGGCCGGATGGCGCTTAAGTGTTTGGTTCACTGTGAAAAGTTGGCAGCGCCCTTACCCTTTAGCCTTCAGGCAGTCTCCAGTGCAATCATCACCATGTATCAGATGTTGGCTGTAGACACACCTGCGCGACTTTTTACACAGGCCTTTTAATCTGACAGATTTTCCCTGGCTGCAACTTGAAAGCACAGAGGGATGCAGGGCCTGATATCTCATAAAGAATAGTTTGACTGGCGGCCGACTAAAATTCGCGGACAGCATTCCGTTCATGCGCGGCACAGAAAGCTTGAGGAGGAAAATTAAATCTTTAGTTGCCCGCCTTGTCGCGGAGGCATTTTTCGCCATGACCTTCGTTTTGAAAACTGGTATCACACCGGGGTATACAGCCAGTTTCCATACAAACAAGTTTTAAATTTTCGGGACAAGAAAACGGACTACTACTATTTTTCCACTTCATCCAGGCCGGCGCCTGTCATGGAAGACGCCAAACCAGTGCTTTCAGTCAATGCCCCCGCATTAGCGGCGCCTTCTCTGTCATCAGCGGCAATAAAGTCGATTTCCAGAGCCGCCTTTTCGGAAAAGTAACGGGGGAATTCAGCTTTGATAGCCGGGGCCAGATTTTTGAACTCACCCACCTGCTTAACCAGATTTCCCTTGCCGCTGACCAGCTGGTTTTCTGCTTTGGTGTAAGCCTCGGCAGCGGTATCCAGGCCCTTCTTGATTTTCTCAAAGCTCCCCAGAAACGTATTCAGCTTTTTAAACACCGCTTCGGCTTTATTGGCCAGAGCGGCAGTGTGTTTGTTCTGATCCTCGTAGCGCCACAGCTGGCGCACAATATTAAGGCTGGTAAGCAGGGTGGTTGGTGTCGCTACCAGTACATTGTTCTCAATGGCCTGCTGAAACAGGGTTTCATCGGCTTTCAGCGCCTCGACAAAAGCGGACTCAATGGGAATGAACATAAAGACCATTTCCGGTGAGTTAAGGCCGGGCAGTTTGTAATAGTCCCTGTCTGCCAGTTCTTTGATGCGACTGCCGACCGCCTGCACATGTTCCTTCAAGGCCTGTGTTCGCTGCAACTCATCCTCGGCATTGACATAGCGGGTATAGGCATTCAGGGAGACTTTGGCATCGATGATCAGGTGTTTATCCTGTGGCAGGTAGACCACAGCATCGGGGCGTTGGCGCCCCTCTTCGGTGGCGATGCTTACCTCCCGCTGATAGTCCTTGCCCTGCTGCAGGCCGGAGCGGTCGAGGACATTTTCCAGCACCAACTCCCCCCAATTGCCCTGCAGCTTTTTCTGGCCGCGAAGTGCAGTGGACAGTTGGTGGGCCTCCGCAGTGATTTTGTGGTTCAACTCCTTCAGCGATTCCAGCTCTTTCCTCAGTTCCCCCTGCTGTGTGGTTTCCCGATGGTGGATCTCCTGCACTTCCTTTTTAAATCCGTCGATCGACTGCTGGAAGGGGTTCATCACCGAGGCGAGGCTGAGTTTGCTGCTCTCCTGCAGGGATTTTGATTTGGCCTCCAGGATCTCGTTGGAAAGTACCTTGAACTGCTCCGCTAGGCTTTCCTTTTGTCGCTCGAAATTGGCTACTTCCCGGGCGTGGCTGGCCTCCCTCTCGCCCTGTTCGGTTTGCAGCTGTGCATGGGCCTTGACCAGCTCCTGGTGCAGTCGCTGGAGATCCTCCTGTCGTTGCTTCTCGGCAGCCAGACGCTCTCCCTGTTCAGCGAACTGCTGCCGGGACTCCTCCAGCCGGCCCGCCAGCGATTCGGACTTTTTACCCTCCTGGGCAAGGCTCTCTTTCACGGCACTCACCAGGTTGCGCTCCCGCTTCAATTCCTCATCGGTGAGGGACATACGTTCACGAAGCTCCCGTACCTGTGCGGTCCGGGCCCGCAGCTCAGTGTGGGCGGATTCCAGCTGTTTTTCAGCGGAGTGGTGCTGCTGGCGCGCTTCGTCCAAGCTAGTACACAATGCAGCAAATTCATCCCTGTGCCGGCTCAGCTCGCTGTCCAGGCGTCGCTCTCCCGCCTGGGCGCTGGCCAGCTCTGCCTGTAGACGGCTCCCAATCACTTCTTTTTCGTGCAGTGCGGCGTTGAGTTGCTTGAATTCCGCCTGTGTTTGCTGGTCCCGGCTGTCCGCCTGCTCCAGACGCATATGGAGCCGGGCGGTTTTACGACTTTGTACCGCCATCGCCAGTACAAAGCCCAGGACGACCAGAACCAGGCCAGCCGTTACAGCGATGGCGACAAATTCCGCTGTCCATTGGAAAGTTTGCATACTCACTCCTGTGACCGGGCTGGCCGGGGCTCAGCCGTTGAAAAATACTTCAGCCACACCTCAGTGTGGCGGCCCTGGGCCTGTCAGCGCGGCCGTCAGACGATCGCCAATTGGGCTTTCGACCCTAAAATCCCGTGCAAATATGCGGCGCCACAGCTATTTACAGGGCAAACACCGGATTTTATCAGCTGGCGACATCCCGCCATGCCACCTCCAGTCGCCCGGGCTTTGCCTCAGAGTGTGACTATTTGGGTGTATCAAAGGCTAAATCACTGGGATGCAGGGTCGGAAGCTGAATAGGATTCTAACGGAAGGAGCGGTTGAAACAGAGTGTTGTCGCGGTGGTTTTTTCGGGACAGGCCAGCACAGGCACACGAGCCTGTACTCAGTGGCGCGAAAGATAGCATTATCCGAAGCGCCAAATGTAAAACACCCCCGAGGTTGCCCTTGGGGGTGTCTTAAAAGCGCCTCGGGAATCGCCTGTACGGCTTTCTCCCCGCGTGTTTTTCTTTTTGAAGATGGTGCCAGGGCGGGACTTGAAAAATAGCCCGGAGACCAATGAATTCAAGCCCTTCAGAGCAATGATCTAAAAAGTAGCTTCATTTATAGCACCACTTTGCTTGTCTGGCATCCGCCAAATAAGAACAAGCTGGTCAAAAAATAATCACACTTGGAGACTTCATGGAGAGCCAGCGAGACCACGTAAGGTCTTTAGTTTTCTTATTTCCAACGATGATTCCTCAAATCCGAGCTTTTCGGGGCATCTAACGCCGCCAGCAGGGGCAGCTACCATGTGCGTCTTTTACGCAAAAATGGGAACGGAGCGACCTGCGCAAAAGGTGCACAGGGCAAGCAGTCCCGCGGAGGGCCAAAGGCCCGGAGCTTCACTGCCTGGCTTTGTTAACACCTACGATTCTACGGGCATCTACTGCCCTTGATTTCTCTGCAGGCTTAATATACTCGCAGCTATACACTTGCAGCGAATCTTTGTATTTCCCGGCTAATACTAAATATGTGATTCCTGGCTTAAATTGATACTTGCACGCGCAAATATCATCACTTTCGGTAACTACTTCACCAAAAACATTACCTTTTATGGACTCTACAATTTCGAATTTTGCTTCTATATTGAGAACCAAAGGCTCTTCATTTTCTCGCTCATAGAGCGTTTTTTGAACGCTCTGCGCTTTAGCAACAAAAATAACTGACGCTCTTTCTACAGCGAACTCAAATGCATCTTTGCCAATATTATTAGCCACTAACTCGTTTTGAGATTGCGTCCAGCACTTTGTAGCTAAAGCCGAAGAGCTAAAGAAAACCATGCAAAAGATCACGATGTATTTCATGTGTTAACGCCTTGGTTTGGGGCGGTGCACGTAGTGCTGAGTCCCAGCCGAAGGCGACAACACCAACTTGTTATATGTATGTGCTATCTCCATGTGTGTATTTGGCTAGCCTAGGGCCTGCCCACTGTTGCTTGCATGACAAACAGCTGAATAACGGTTGCTTAGATTTGAGCAGGACTATTGCTGCCGTAATACCTGGAAGAAAAATACCATATATTGCCAACTCCATTTTTGAACTGCCGACAAAGGTAGCCAATGTTAAAGTGACTGCTATTACATAAAATTGATACCCCCCAGGCCAAGTAACAGAAGCCCAAATATTGCCACCTTGAATAGCGTGACGAAAGTTCAACTCTACAGAGCCAACTTTACATAACCGCCTTTTACATGAAGGGCATTTCTTCATAAATACATATAACAGTTTATTAAAGAGCCGATGGCTCACTATCCTTTTGGCCGCTATTTCTGAAGCAGACCCTTCAAGCCATGTAAAAAATCTTCATTTACAGTAGGTTATAAATTTACGCTCAAATAACAACCAGAAATAGTGAGCCATCGGCTCAAGTCATCTGGTTCAACATCCCCCTATTGACCACATTTTACCCACAATTAAATCAATAAGTTAAGGGAAGCTTTCTACGGATGTCAGCTATGGCTCTATAATTCGGGGCTTGACGCCTGTGGTTATTGCATTCATAACTGCATATATATACAACATAAGGGTACCACCACGGATGATATTCGTCACAGGCTTCTCAAACATTCAACCAAGTTCATCCCCGGCGTTTGACTTCATATACGCGAGGCAGGTTTAGCCTATCGGGCGGAACAGGCATGCGTTCACTGGATAAAGCGCTTTATCCACTTTCATAAACTACGACACCCTCGGGAGGTCGGTATTGCCGAGGTTTAGGCGTTCCTAAACCATTTGTCAGCTAATCGTCAGTTCGGTTAACCCCCGGCGGGTCGTGGTGCTATATGCGCTGGTGTATCTTTATAAAGGCGCCGCTGGATTTGATCAGCAAACGCTAGCCGTGTCATCGGTGAGCCACTGATCCTTGCCAATTGGCTTAGCCTGCCTTATTGGAGTGTCTGTAAGGGGCATCTGGTGCTACCAAACTCAAAATTGAACAGGTAGGACCAGATGACAACGAACGAGAACGGAAGGCTTTGAACCCTATAGATAGCAAAAAGCCCCGATTTACGGGGCTTTTTGGATGATTTCGAACTTCTTCGAATTTTGATGTGGTGCCCAGGGCGGGACTTGAACCCGCACGAGCATAGCTCACTACCCCCTCAAGATAGCGTGTCTACCAATTCCACCACCTGGGCAAAAATTTGTTTACTGCGGATCATCCTGTTCATTGGCTGAATCCGGTGCCTGCTCGGCTTCGCCGGCTTGCGGCTCTGGCTGGCTGTCGTCCAGGGTGGGCACATCGTCGGCTGACCCAGCCTCTTCCTCCAGTTGTGGCACGTCGCTATCCACAGCGGGCGTCTCACCCGGCTGCTCGACCACAGCGGGAATCTGCGGCATATCGGCATCTATGTCCGCTTCCGCACCCTGCCGCGCCAGCAGCGCCAACCCCAGGCTGGTGACAAAAAACACAGTGGCCATAATCGCCGTGAGGTGGGAAAAGAAGTTGCCACTGCCCTGGCTGCCAAACACTGTCTGTGAAGCGCCGGCGCCGAAAGAGGCCCCCGCTTCAGCACCCTTGCCCTGCTGCAGCAGAATCAGGCCGATAATGCTGAGCGCCGTGAGCACATGTACTATTAAAACCAATTTTTCCATTCTCAGGAAACCTGCTGTTTGGGCTCGAGCGCCCGTTTTCAGTAATTTCTCTAATTGCCTAAAGCGATACCGCTAAGCAGCCCGGCAAATTTTCGCAAACTCTTCCGGGTCCAGTGAGGCTCCCCCCACCAGTGCCCCATCAATATCATCCTGGGCAAACAAAGCTTCCGCATTGTCACTCTTGACACTGCCGCCGTACAGGATTTGCACCCTCTGCCCGGCGGAACCCAGGCTGTCGCGAATAAAGCTGTGCACCTCCTGGGCCTGCTGGGGCGTTGCGGTCACACCTGTACCTATGGCCCATACCGGTTCGTAAGCAACCACTGCTCGGTCCAAGGATGCATCCGTCATTCCGGCCACCGCCTGCAGCTGTTCGCGAATCACATCGAAAGTGTTGCCACTGTCCCGCTGCTCCAGTGTCTCGCCCACACACAGGATGGGAATCAGGTCGGCCCTCTGCGCGGCGATAAACTTCTGTGCCACCAGGTCGCTGGTCTCGCCAAACAGACTGCGGCGCTCGGAGTGGCCGACGATCACATAGCGGACGCCGATATCGCGGAGCATAGCGCCCGCGACTTCACCCGTAAACGCCCCCTGGTCCCGCTCGCTCAGGTTTTGCGCCCCGAGGGCGATGCCCCCTTGCTGCCCGCTCAGCCCAGCGGCTGCCGGCAGGTAGGGAAAGGGCGGACAGATGGCCACCTGGGCAGTCCCGGCCGCCAATTTGAAAGCGGCGAAAAACTGCTCCACAAACTCGCGGCTGCCGTTCATCTTCCAGTTGGCTACGACCAGCGGTGTACGCATGTGTGCTCCTTCAAGGGGCGCAAATCTTAGCGATATTGCCGCCAACATACAACCTAAAACTGACGCCAGCCGCGGCCTTTAGCTGTTGCCCACGCGCTCCACAACGGCCGCAATCCGCGCTGCCAGCTGCTGGACTTCGGCGGTCTCGACACCTTCGACCATCACCCGGATCAGGGGCTCAGTGCCCGAGGGGCGCAGCAACACGCGGCCCCGCTCTCCCAGTTGCGCCTCTGCTGCGTCGACCTCGGTGCGGACATCCGCATGATCCAGCACCCCATCCCGATGCGCCAGGCGCACGTTGATCATGTGCTGGGGCATCATGCTCACGCGTGCGGTGAGCTGCTGCAGAGACTCGCCGAAGTCGCTCAGGGCGCGCAGTACCTGCAGCGCCGACACTATACCGTCGCCGGTGGTGGTGGCATCGGCACAGATAATGTGCCCGGAGGACTCGCCCCCCAGGGTCCAGCCATTGGCCTGCATTTTCTCCAGCACATAGCGGTCGCCCACCCGGGCGCGCTCGAAGGGGATGCCGCGCTCCCGCAGGGCCAGCTCAAAGCCGTAATTGCTCATCAGTGTACCGACAACGCCATCACAGCCGCTGAGATACTGCTGCCTGTGAAGCGCGACGATAAACAGCAACTGGTCGCCATCCACCAATGCTCCGCTGCCGTCCACGAACAACACCCGGTCGCCGTCCCCGTCAAAAGCGATCCCCAGGTCCGCCCCCTGCTTGAGGACTTCCTCCCGCAAGTGGTCGGGCTTGGTGGAGCCGCACTCCAGGTTGATATTGAGACCGTCGGGGCTGGCACCGATGGCTGTCACCTCCGCGCCCAGTTCCCGAAAAACTTTAGGGGCGATATGGTAGGTGGCGCCGTTGGCACAATCCAAGACTATGCGCTTGCCGTCGAGGGAGAAGCCCCAAGGGGTGGAAGCCTTGCAGAATTCGATGTAGCGCGCGGCGGCATCGTCGATGCGCCAGGCCTTGCCCAGGTTCTTGGCGGTGGTCATTGGTATTTCCAGCGCCGCCTCAATGTCGCGCTCTATCTTGTCCGGCAACTTGCTGCCGTCGGCGCTGAAAAACTTGATACCGTTGTCACAGTAGGGGTTGTGCGAGGCACTGATGACGATCCCCGCCTGGGCGTGGAAGGTGCGCGTGAGGTAGGCGATGGCGGGAGTCGGCATGGGGCCGAGCAGTCCCACATCGACACCGGCATTGATCAGGCCGGCTTCCAGAGCTGCCTCGAACATATATCCGGATACCCGGGTATCCTTACCGATCAGAATACTGCGGCGACCGGCGCCGGCGCGCCCGGGCATACTCCCCAGAACCGTTCCGGCGGCGTAGCCCAGCCGCAACATGAAGTCCGGGGTTATGACGCCCTCACCGACGCGCCCGCGTATGCCATCGGTGCCAAAATATTTTCTCGCCATTTAAATACTTCTCATTGTTTCTATTAACCTTCCACCAGGGCCAAACACCTGAGCACATCCGCCGTCGCGGCCACGTCGTGCACGCGCAGAATGCGCACACCGCGCTGGGCCGCCAGCAGTGCCAGCGCCAGGCTGCCGGGCAGCCGCTGATCGACCTCGCGCTGCAGCAGGCGGCCAATCATGGATTTGCGCGACAGTCCCGCCAACAGTGGCACACCGGCCGGCGCCAGGCTTTGCAATTCACGCAGCAGGGCCAGGTTGTGCGCGTCGGTTTTGCCGAACCCGAAACCGGGATCCAGCAGTATCCGCTGCCGTGCTATACCCGCGGCCGCACAGGCCTGCATACGCTGCTGCAAGTAAGCGCGCACTTCGCCCACTACATCATCGTAGTGGGGTGCCCGCTGCATCGTCTGCGGCTGTCCCTGCATATGCATCAGGCAGACGGGCAGCCCCGTGGCGGCCGCCGCTGCCAGCGCTCCGGGGCGTTCCAGGGCCCGGACGTCGTTGATCATTCCGGCCCCCGCCGAGGCCGCTGCGGTTATTACCGCCGGCGTACTGGTATCCACCGACACCACCACGTCCAGTTGTGCAACGATGGCCTCCACCAGCGGCACCACCCGCTCCAACTCCTCCTGCTCCCCCACCGGAGCGGCGCCGGGCCGCGTGGATTCGCCACCGATGTCGATAATCGCCGCACCTTCGCCAACCATCTGCTCGGCGCGGGCCAGGGCCAGCCCCAGATTCAGCGCGCCTTCCCGATAGTAACTGCCACCATCGGAAAAAGAGTCCGGAGTGGTATTGAGCACCCCCATGACCTGTGCCTGACTAAGATCCAGGGTGCGCTTGCCGCAGTTCAAAAACAATCCTATGCCCCTTCAGAAAAACCAGTCCAACAACGAAAAAACCAGGGCGAACCCTGGTTTTTCCCGCCCCTGAGCATTTAGTGCCCGCTCAGGGGACCGCCTACCGGCTTGCTGTCATCTATATCCGTATCCGCCGAAGAGTGGTTTTTGTCCGCATCGTCGGCGGGACCGCTGCCGCCGGAACCGAAGTCACCGTCGTGCCAGTCCCGCGGCGGACGCACCTTACGGCGCGCCATCAGGTCATCCACCTGATCCGCATCCAGGGTTTCGTATTCGATCAGCGCATCCTTCATGGCTTCGAGAATATCCCGGTTGTCCTCCAGCATTTTTTGCGCGCGCCCATAGCAGTCGTCGATGATCCGGCGCACCTCTGCATCTATCTCATTGGAGGTCTTACCGGAAATAGGATTGCCGGCACCTGGTTGTCCGGCCTCATCTTCGCCGTAATGCAGGGGACCCAGTTTCTCCGACAGGCCCCACTTGGTGACCATGTTGCGCGCCAGTTCAGTGGCCCGTTCTATGTCGTTGGAGGCGCCGGTGGTCACCCCGTCGGCCCCCAGTGTCATTTCCTCGGCGATCCGGCCGCCGAACAGGGAGCAGAGCCGCGACTCTATGCCGCGCTTGGACATACTGTACTGATCCTCTTCCGGCAGGAACTGGGTGACACCCAGGGCCCGGCCACGGGGAATAATGGTGACCTTGTGCACCGGGTCGTGCTCCGGCACCAGCCGGCCAATAATGGCGTGTCCGGCCTCGTGATAGGCGGTGTTGGTTTTTTCCTTTTCGCTCATCACCATGGACTTGCGTTCCGCACCCATCATGATCTTGTCGCGGGCGCGCTCCAATTCCTCCATGGTCACCACGCGCCGGTTGGCACGGGCGGCGAAGAGCGCGGCCTCGTTGACCAGGTTGGCCAGGTCCGCACCGGAGAAGCCGGGGGTACCGCGGGCGATGGTCTGTGCGGAGACTTTCTCGTCCACCGGCACCTTGCGCATATGCACTTTGAGAATCTGTTCGCGACCGCGAATATCCGGCAGGCCGACAAATACCTGGCGATCGAAACGGCCGGGACGCAGGAGCGCGTGATCCAGCACATCCGGGCGGTTGGTGGCGGCGATGACGATAACGCCTTCATTGCCCTCGAACCCGTCCATTTCCACCAGCAACTGGTTGAGTGTCTGCTCGCGCTCGTCGTGACCACCGCCGATGCCGGCACCGCGGTGGCGGCCCACTGCGTCGATCTCATCGATAAAAATGATGCACGGCGCCTGCTTTTTGGCCTGCTCAAACATGTCCCGGACACGCGAGGCACCCACGCCGACAAACATTTCCACGAAGTCGGAACCGGAAATCGAGAAGAAGGGTACCTTGGCCTCGCCGGCGATGGCCTTGGCCAGCAGCGTCTTGCCGGTACCGGGAGGACCGCACATCAGCACGCCGCGGGGAATGTTGCCTCCCAGGCGCTGGAACTTGGACGGGTCGCGCAGAAACTCCACCAGTTCCTGCACCTCTTCCTTGGCTTCATCCACACCCGCCACATCGGCGAAAGTGGTCTTGATCTGGTCTTCTCCCAGCAGCCGCGCCTTGCTCTTGCCAAACGCCATGGGACCGGAACGCCCTCCGGCACCGCCCTGCATCTGGCGCATGAAAAACATGAACACGGCGATGATGATCAGGATGGGAAAGCTCGCCACCAGCAGCTGCTGCCAGATGCTGGGGGACTCCGGCTCGCGGCCCACAAACTGCACCTTGCCGCGCACCAGTTCGTTGGTCAGTTCATCGTCGATGATCTGCGGCTGGATGGTCTTGAAGCGGCTGCCATCGGCCTTTTCCCCGGTGATGACCAGGCCGTCCACTACCACACTCTTCACCTGGCCGGACTGCACGTCCTGCACGAAGTCCGAGTAGCTGAGTGCCTCATCCCGTGACTGCGGCTTGAAATTCTGAAACACCATCAGCAAAACAGCCGCGATGATCAGCCACAGTACAAGATTTTTTGCCATGTCATTCAAAGGGAATGTCCTCTCGCATTAGCGTTTAAATCAATTCGCCGCTCTGTCCAGTATAGGTCCGCGCCCTTTCAATCCCGCCCGCCGGGATAGGCAACGCTTATACCACACCGGGACCACCGAGCGGAAATGACCATTGCAGTACAAATGGTCAATCAGTGTTCCATGAAGCCCCGGGCTACAACGTAGACTTCCCGTGAGCGGGGCCTGGACGCACCCGGCTTGCGGGTCACCACACTGCTGAACCCCCCGCGCAGTTCGCGGATCAGTTCGTCGAAGCCTTCGCCCTGAAACACCTTGGCCACAAAGCCACCGCCGGGCTTCAGCACCTGTCGCGCCAGGTCCAGGGCCAGTTCGACCAGATACATGGAGGCGGGCTGATCGACCTGGCGCACCCCACTCATATTGGGGGCCATATCGGAAATCACAAGGTCTGCCCTGTCCTCTCCCAACCGTTCGAGCAGCACATCGAGCACAGAGGCCTCGGTAAAATCCCCCTGCACAAATTCCACTCCCGCCAGCGGGTCCATGGGCAGGATATCCGAGGCCAGCACACGCCCCTTGTGACCCACCAGTTCCATTGCAACCTGGGACCAGCCCCCGGGCGCAGCACCCAGGTCCACAACAGTCATACCCGGCCGGATGAGCCGGTCTTTCTGCTGCAGCTCCTGCAGCTTATAGCTGGCACGGGAGCGATAGCCCTGCTGTTGCGACCGTTTGACATAGGGGTCATTGAAATGTTCGCACAGCCAGCGATGGCTGCTTTTGGATCGGCCCATTACAATACAACGCCATCACAAAGGACGGAGTATTGTATGCCTTTAACCGCCGACCGCAAAAAGTCCCTGCGCGCCCGGGGTCACAACCTGAAACCCGTGGTGACCGTGGCGGGCAAGGGGTTGTCAGAGGGGGTGCTGGAAGAGCTGGACCGGGCCCTGGAGGACCACGAGCTGATCAAGGTAAAGCTGGTGGTCGCCGACCGCGCACTGCGCCATCAGGTGGTGGAAGAACTGTGCCACAAAAGCGATGCGGAATTGGTACAGGAGATTGGCAAGATTGCCCTGGTCTACCGCCCAGCGCGCAAGCCCAACGCACGCCTGTCCAATCTGTTGCGCTGATCCCACTCCGCCGGTCTGCCAGCGGCGCCCTCAGGGAGCGTCCCGCTGTGGCTCGGGCACACAGTCGATGCCTTCCAGCTTCCAGCGGCTGCCGTCCGCCAGCCGCTTCAGCCAGCAACCCCCATCGTCCATCATCAGGCGAAACCGCTCCGGGTGTCCCATATCCCGACCCTGCAGCGGTCCCTGCCGGAACTCCTGAGGCGGTGAACGCTGTATCACCAGGATGCTCTCACGGGTAAACGCATCCTCCGCTACAAGCACCGGTGCACCGTTGAGCGCACTGCTCAGTACCCGCTGCAACTCGGCACGGTTCTCCGCGGTACTCTGCACCAGCAGGGCCGGCAACTCGCCGCTGCGGGCCGACTGGGAACCGCAGCCCACCAATACCGCCAACAGAGCCAGCAGTACCCCCGCCGGCGAAGGGGTTTGTATCAATTGCATAGCTTCACCTGCCCATAATCCGATTTTCCAGCCAGGCGGACTTGAACACCTGTCCCTCGGCCGACGACAGGCTCGTGCCTGCCGGCGCCTCGAACAGCGCCGTGGCCGTGCCCCCCTGGACTTCGCAAGCCCCGGACGCCATATAGTTCAGTGCAGTCGCGAAACGGGATTCCAGCGGATCCCCCAGGGCCCGCGTAAAGTCATCGGCCACCTCGCAGCCAGGTACCCCCGCCGAGCCGGCACCGGCTGGCACAAAGCCGTCAGAATAGTCGCCAAAGCCCTTGGCGTTCACCCCCTGAAACTGGATGGTAAAGTAGGTGATGCCGCAATTGTCGGTGGGATAGAAACCATAGGGCTTGCCACAGGTCTGGCCGCCGATCTGCACCACCTCGACATCCACGCCGCGCAGGCCATTGATGATGGATTCGCTGGCGGAACAGGTGGTGGCGCCGGTCAGCACAAACACCCGGGACAGGTTCAGCGCCGGCAGTTGCGCCCCTTCGGTGAGGCTGCTCAGGCCCAGGGTGGTATCAAAAAACGGCATGGGCTCCAGTGCTCTTCCGGTAACCGGGTTGACGCCCTCGTACTTGTCGTTGAAGCGCATCTGCTCGAAAGTCTGGCCGGCGGTGGGCACACTGCCGGCGATCATATAGGCCAACTGGCTGGCGATGGCCAGGAAACCGCCGCCGTTGTAGCGCAGGTCCAGTACCAGTTCGTCGATGTTCTGTGCCGCCAGCACCTCCACGGCCTCTTTCAGTTCCCGCTCGGCGGGCGCGATATGGTCGTTGAACAGCATATAGCCCACCCGGCGCCCCATATCACCCTCCACCACCTTGACGCTCTGCACCGGGTCGGCGGCAATAGCGGAGGCAGTCAACACAACCGTCTCTACACTGTTGTCCAGGTACTGCAGGGTAAATTCATGCTGCTCGCCCTCGGTGGATGGGAATAGCCCCTGGTTCAGGGTATCGATACTGACCTCGTCATCGGCGGACTCCACATCAACACCGTCCACCGCCAATAACCTGGCCCCCCGGGGCGGCAAGCCGGTGGCGCCCTCCGTATCCGCGTAGGCCACGACCACCTCGCGGGGCGGCCGGCTTTCGATGACCGACCACTGCACGCCATAGCCCACCGCAACCCCGGACTGGGATTGCGAAACCCAGTCCTCGGTGGCGATGTAGAAGTGGAAATTGTCCTTGCGCGCACCGCTGTCCGTGCGCTCATCGGTCACCAGCAGATCGAAGTATTCCAGCAGTTCATAACCTTCCGGGTTGCGATCCTGGATCTCGTCGTACCAGAGGTAGAGTTCGTTACTCCAGGAGCGCAGCCAGTTTTTCTCATCCAGTTCAGTGCCGGCGACGTCCTCATAGGCCTGGCCGGTGGCCGGATCTACGCCACTGCGGGGAAACTCACAGCGGTCCACAAAAGTTTCAGACGGCAGGAATACATTTGCCCCTTCCTCCAGTGCGTCATCACTACCGCCACCACCACCACAGGCACTGACAAGGACAGCCATGGACGAAAGCTGAATAAATTTCAACCAGGAAGAAATATCTGTATGCACTGGAGGTTCCTTTTTTATTATTCGCGGCGCCAAGGGTAGCAAAACCGTCAGCGCATCCCACAACGGCTAAAAAGTCACCGGTTTAACAACGCACCGCGGCAAGGCGGCGCAAATGATATTAACGGCTCCCCGCCCATAGGGTATGTATCCGGGCAGGCAAAACAACGCCTGCCCGAATGGGCTGATGATCAGCTGGCTGTCGCCATTGCAATCCGTTGTGAAAATACGGCAATGCCTGTATGTCAGTGGCACCACTGAATCAATCAGAGGTTCCACAGGCTAAAGTTTAGCCAGCACAGACTGCAAACTGTCTTTGGCGTCGCCGAACAGCATGCGTGCATTTTCCTTGTAGAACAAAGGGTTTGCAACTCCGGCATAACCGGACGCCATGGAGCGCTTGAGAATAACCACCTTGCCCGCCTTCCAGCATTCCAGCACCGGCATACCGGCGATGGGCGACCCCGGCTTTTCCACCGCATCGGGATTGACCGTGTCATTGGCGCCGATTACCAGCACCAGATCCGTATTGGGAAAATCATCGTTGATCTCATCCATCTCCAGCACTATATCGTAGGGCACATTGGCCTCCGCCAGCAGCACATTCATATGGCCCGGCAGGCGGCCGGCCACAGGATGTATCCCAAAGCGCACCGTTTTGCCCTTGCTGCGCAATTTCTCCGTCAGATCGCTTACCGCCTGCTGGGCGTGGGCCACCGCCATGCCGAACCCCGGGACTATGATGATGGTGTCCGCCGCATCCAGGTCCGCTGCCAGTTCATCGAAGCCGGTCTCGACCACTTCCCCTTCAATCTCGCCCCCCACAACCTCGCCGCCATCGGAGCCGAAACCACCGAGGATCACGCTGACAAAGGAGCGGTTCATTCCCCGGCACATGATGTAACTGAGGATGGCACCGGACGAGCCCACCAGGGCGCCGACCACGATCAGCAGGTCATTGCCCAGCATAAAGCCGGTGGCGGCGGCGGCCCAGCCCGAGTAGCTGTTGAGCATGGAGATCACCACCGGCATATCCGCACCGCCGATAGCGGCGATCAAATGCACCCCCAGCAACAGTGCTATCGCCGTCATGATCAGCAGGTTCAGCACGCTGGCAGCACCGAGATCTGCGGGCACAAACAACCATCCAAGCAGAATACAGGCCAGAACTGCCACCAGGTTGAGCCAGTGGCGGGCCGGCAGCAACAGCGGCTTACCGGAAATGAGTCCCTGTAGTTTGCCAAAGGCCACCAGCGAACCGGTGAGGGTGATGGCGCCGATAAAGATACCGAGATAAATCTCCGTGTTGTGCACTATGTGCTCTGCACCGGACAGATTTATCCGCGGATCCAGGAAACCGCCCCAGCCGATGAGTACCGCCGCCAAGCCGACAAAACTGTGCAACAGCGCCACCATTTGCGGCATCTGGGTCATGGCGACCCGCCGCGCCAGTGACAGGCCGATCACCGCACCGGCGGCCATGGCCGTGGCGACCATCCAGTAGGCACCTGCGGTGATACCGGCAATGGTTGCGGCGATCGCCACCCCCATGCCCACCATGCCGTAAACATTGCCCCTGCGCGCCGTCTCGTGGCTGGACAGGCCGCCGAGGCTGAGGATAAACATCACCGCCGCAAAGAGATAAGCCATTGAAATTACGCCGTTCATCCCTTCCCCCTCAGCGCCGGAACATTTTGAGCATACGGTGGGTGACGAAGAAACCACCGAAGACATTGATACTGGCCACCAGTACCCCTATGAACGCCAGCAGGGTCACCAGACCGGAGCCGGTCGCCCCCACCTGCAACAGGGCCCCCACCACCACTATGCCGGATATGGCATTGGTGACACTCATCAGCGGCGTGTGCAATGCGTGGGTCACATTCCAGATCACCTGCCAGCCGACAAAGATCGCCAGCACAAACACAGTGAGGTGGGACACAAAGTCCGCCGGCGCCACCCGCCCGAGCCACAGCAGCAGGGCACCGCTCACCAGCCAGAACAACAGAATCGATAGAGGCGATTTGCCCCTCTGCGTTTTTTTCACCGGCGCGGCTGGGGCCACCGCTTCCCCCGCCGCGGGTGCCGGCTGTGCGGAAATCTTTGGCGGCGGAGGCGGCCAGGTGACCTGTCCCTCCTTCACCACCGTGGCTCCGCGTATCACCTCGTCATCAAAATCCAGGTGTACCTGCCCGTCTTTTTCCGGCGTCAGGTCGCTCACCAGGTGCGCCAGGTTGGTGGCGTATAGGGTGGACGACTGGGTTGCCGCGCGGCTGGGCAGATCCGTGTAACCGATGATAGTGACACCACTATGCACCACTTTTTTGTCCACCTGGGTGTAATCGCAGTTGCCGCCGTTCTCCGCCGCCAGATCGACCACCACCGAACCCTGGGCCATGGCGTCCACCATGTCCGCCAGCCACAGTTTGGGTGCCGGCTTGCCGGGAATCAGCGCTGTTGTGATCACAATATCCACGTCTTTGGCCTGCTCGCGAAACAGCGCCATCTCCGCATCGATAAAGGCCTGGGACATTTCTTTGGCGTAGCCGCCCTGCCCGGCGCCCTCCTCCTCGATTTCCACCGTGAGAAATTCCGCCCCCATGGACTCCACCTGTTCGCGCACTTCCGCGCGGGTATCAAATGCCCGCACCACCGCACCCAGGCTTTTTGCGGTGCCTATTGCCGACAGGCCCGCCACACCGGCGCCGATCACCAGCACCCTGGCGGGCGGGATCTTACCGGCGGCGGTGATCTGGCCGGTGAAAAAGCGGCCAAAATTGTGTGCCGCCTCGATGACGGCGCGATAACCGGCGATGTTCGCCATGGAACTCAGCGCATCCATTTTTTGCGCCCGGGACACCCGTGGAATGGATTCCACTGCCAGCGCATCGATATTTTTCGCCGCGAGTTTTTGCAGGTAGTCGGCACTCTGGGCCGGTTTGAGGAAAGCGATCAACGTCGCCCCGGAGGGAATAAGGTCCAGTTCCTCAGCGCTGGGGGCACGCACTTTGAGAACCAGACCCGCCCCCTCCAGGCACAGGGCGGCGG
The DNA here is from genome assembly GCF_040932045.1 of Microbulbifer sp. TYP-18. Taxonomy (NCBI): domain Bacteria; kingdom Pseudomonadati; phylum Pseudomonadota; class Gammaproteobacteria; order Cellvibrionales; family Microbulbiferaceae; genus Microbulbifer; species Microbulbifer sp. TYP-18. Next base: position 119,978 of record NZ_JBFRBC010000009.1, on the reverse strand, counting down.
TGGCCCTGATGTCTGCACCGGCCTGGATGTAGGCTTCGTCGGTAAAGCTGGCTTTGGCGCCCGCGCCCTGTTCAACCGCGACCGTGTAACCCAGATCGCGCAGACGGCGCACACTGTCCGGTGTGGCTGCGACCCGGGCCTCTTCCGCAGCGGTTTCTTTTGGTATGGCAATGATCACCGCTTTGCTCCCTCGCTGAGATTGTTATTGAGAAAATTATTTATCCAAACAATACATCCACTATGCAGGTAAAGCGCATCCCTGTGTCCGGAGTTCCTCACGGACGCAGGGATACTGAACATCCATTCGATGGTAAACACTAGCATGACAGATGAAAAGCAATATAAAGCGGAAAACCTATAAGCGGGATCAATAGTCGCATTCTCCCGCAAAAATACTGCATCGCCGCCCGCGCCCCGGCAGCGCTGCCATTATTGGATTGCCGACCTAATGCGCAAAAAAAGCCGGACAATGTCCGGCTTCTCTCCTGTTTTATGTCACCCCCTGTCAGCGGGCGCCCCGCAGGTGGCGGTCAAAAAAGTCCTTGATCATATTGTACTGGTGTATCCGGGTCTCCTTGCCGCGCAGGCTGTGTTTTTTACCCGGATAGGTCATCAATTCAAACTGCTTGCCCTTGTCCTGCAACAGCTTGACCAGCCTGGTGGTATTGGTAAACAGCACATTGTCATCTGCCATACCGTGATAGATAAGCAGATCCCCCTTTAGTCCGTCCACATAGGGGAATACCGAGGAGGCCCGATAGGCCTGCGGCACCAGGTCCGGGTGCCCCATATAGCGCTCGGTGTAATGGGTATCATACAGCGCCCAGTCGGTCACCGGCGCGCCGGCTACACCGGCCTTGAAGTAGTCGCCGGCCTTAAACATGTCCATCAGCGCCATATAGCCACCGTAGCTGTGGCCAAATACACCGATGCGTTCGGGGTCCACATAGGGCAGACTGCGCAAAAATTTCACCCCGGTCACCTGGTCCTCCACTTCCACTTTTCCCATCGCCTCGTGGATCGGGTTTTCGAAACCGGTGCCGCGATTCGCGGAGCCGCGGTTGTCCAGGGTGAACACCACATAGCCCTGTTGGGCCATAAACTGATTGAACGGGCGGTCCCAACTGTTAGTGACCAGTTGCGCATGGGGACCACCATACTGGAACACCATCACCGGATATTTTTTCTCGCGGTCAAAATTGGCCGGCTTGTACAGGCGGTAGTAGAGGCTGTGCCCTTCCGGCGCGGTGATGGTGCCGAATTCCGGTTGAATCCAGTCGTTTGCGAAGGGGTACAGCGGGTGGCCCTTTTTCACTGCATTCTCCGCCAGCCACGTCAGGCGCTGTCCATCCGCAGAGTGCAGGCTCACCTGGGGGGGCGTGCCTGTGTTGGAAAAGGAATCGATGTAACCGGATGCATCCTTGGCAAAGGTGATACTGTGCATTCCGGCGCGGATGGAAATGCGCTGCGGCGGTGCCTGCTGTTCCAGTGAGATGGCGTACAGATGGCGCTCCAGCGGCGTGTTCACCCGGCCGCTGAAATACACCTTGCCGGCCTTTTCATCCACTGAATGCAAAGCGTCCACCGCCCAGTTGCCTCGGGTCAGCTGGCGCTGCAGATCGCCGTCCAGGTCGTACAGATACAGGTGGCGGTAGCCGTCGCGCTCCGACGACCACAGGAAGCGATCGCTGTCCTCGAGAAATTTCAGGTCGTCGTGCAGGTTGACCCAGGTCTCGCTGGACTCGGTGACCAGCGTGCGCGCCCGGCCGCTGTCGATATCCACCAGCCGCAACTCCAGCTGCCGCTGACTGCGATCCTGCCACTGGTAGCTGAGGAGGTTATCCCGCGCCCAGGCCACCCGCGGGATATAGATATCCCGGTTTTCCCCCAGGTCTATCCACTGCACATCGCCGCTGGCCAAATCCAACACACCGAGTTTTACCAGTGCATTGGCGCGGCCCGCCGCCGGGTAGCGCTGTTGAATAACGTCGATCCGGTCCGCGTAAATCTCGCTGCGGGTCACCTGGTCCACGGGCGATTCATCCACCTGCAGGAAGGCGATATGGCGGTCATCCGGCGACCACCAATAGCCGGTCATACGGTCCATTTCCTCCTGCGCAACGAATTCCGCCATGCCGTTTTTGATCGGTCCCTGCCCGTCTTCGGTCAGCTGGCGCTCGCGGCCATTGGTCAGGTCGACGACAAAGATATCCTGATCGCGAATAAAGGACACATAGCGCCCTTTCGGCGACACGCGCACATCGGTTTCGAAGGCTTGGGTGTCGGTCAAGCGGCGCACAGTCTTGCGGCCTAGGTCGTAGTAGAAGACATCTCCGGCCAGGGGGAACAACAGTGCGTCGCCATTCTTGGACCAGGTGTATTCCATGATGCCACTGCCGTAGATGCGCTGGCGCTCGCGGCGCGCCTTTTCCTCATCGGACAACACTTCCTCGCCGGTATGCAGCGAGTCGGAATCCACCAGCAGGCGCGTCTCGTCGTCGGCCAGGTTGTACTCCCACAGGTCGTAGCGGTTGTAGTCGTCCTCGCGCCCCCGGATAAAAGTCACCCGCCGGCCGTCCGGCGAATACTGCATTTCCCGCGGCGACGTGCCGGCGAGGGCGGGGTCGGAGAAGATGCGTTCGATGGTAAGCTGTTCCGCAGTGGCAAAGCTGGCCGAGAGACAACCGAGCAGGAAGAGTAATTTTATTTTCATGGGGTCCCCGTTGTTATCGCGCTGACAGTTCGATGGGCATCCGGGGATTCTAAACGGCGACCACTTCGCAGGCCAGTGGGGTTCTCGGTGTGCTGCTGTTCAAGCAACCGGATAGCCCGCTGTTTCGAGCAGGGATATGCGGGCCGCAAATCAAGCGTGTAACGGCTTGATTTGTCGCGAAAGGCTTGTGGACATGCGCCACCAACCCGGGTTGAGAAAACCCGGGGAGGGCTTTTTCAACTACCTGTTAGATCGGCGCAAGCCCATGGAAAACAAAGGCTACAATCCAAGGGGTGAGGGATCACCGGCTGGATAGTCGTGTGAATGGAGGTGGCGATGGGCTCTTATATCAAAAATCTGATGATTGCTTTCGACCGGCTGGGAAACGCCCTGGCGGACGGGGATCCGGATGCGACAGTGTCCGGGCGCACGGGACACTTTGCAGAAACCGCGACAGGACCTCGGGGCAGCTTCTGGCGGGCCCTCGCGGCCATGATCGATTGGGGGTTTCTGCCCTGGGACGGACCGGACCACTGCGCGCGGGTTGCGCGGGCCGAACGCGCCCTGCCGCACATTCAACACCGGCCCGGGAGCGATCCGGCCCGGGTTTTACTATTATTGCTGGCTATGCCGGTGGGTGTCCTGGCGGGGGTGTCCGGACGCTTACTGCGGCCGGCCAATTCAGCTTGAGCCGGCCCGCTCAGGCAAACCGCACCGTCACGGTTTCAGCAGAAAGTCAGCGTGAAAGCGCAGATGCTGCTCGATAAACGTGGCGATAAAATAGTAGCTGTGGTCGTAACCGGCGTGATGTTCGATTTTTACCGGATAATCCGCCGCCTCCGCCGCGGCCTGCAACACCTGGGGTTTTAATTCCCGTTGCAGAAACTCGTCATCTTCGCCCTGGGAAATCAGAATCGGCAGATGTTCAGTGGCTCCCTCAATTAGTCGACTGGCATCGTAGGCTTCCCACTCCTCCCGTTTTGTGCCCAGGTAGGCGCTGAAGGCCTTTTCCCCCCAGGGGCAGTCGCTGGGATTGCAAATGGGACTGAAGGCCGAGATGGAGCTAAACCTGTCGGGGTTGCGGAGCCCCAATACCAGGGCGCCGTGACCGCCCATGGAGTGACCGGCGATGGCGCGGCGGCCATTGAGGGGAAACTGCTGTTCCACCAGGGCCGGCAGCTCCTCCAGCACATAGTCGTACATCCGGTAGTGGTGTTGCCAGGGGTCGCGGGTGGCATTGAGGTAGAAGCCGGCCCCCTGGCCCAAATCGTAATTTTCGTCGTCCGCCACCTGTTCCCCGCGCGGGCTGGTATCGGGAATCACCAGTGCAATCCCCAATTCCGCAGCCATGCGCTGGGCGCCGGCCTTTTGGCTGAAATTCTCATCGGTACAGGTCAGGCCGGACAGCCAGTAGAGCGCCGGCAATTGTGGCTCTCTGTCCATCCGCTCCGCCATTGGCGGCAGGAAGATGGCGAAATGCATAGTGCAGTCGAGCGTTTCCGAAAAGTGCCGATAGCGCTGCTGTACGCCATCGAAGGCCTTGGTGCTGCTCACCAGTTCTAACGTCATGGGGCGGGACTCTCCATTGTCAGCCGCCGGGGCAGTTGCGCCCCGGCGTTTATTTTTAATTTCGGCAGGCGGTCACTGGTAGTAAATCACACTGCGAATACTCTTGCCTTCGCGCATCAGCTCGAACGCATGGTTAATTTCCTCCAGGGGCATAGTGTGGGTAATAAAATCGTCCAGTTTAAATTCACCGGCCAGGTACCGTTCCACATAGTCCGGCAACTGCGAACGCCCTTTGACGCCGCCGAAAGCAGTCCCGCGCCAGACACGGCCGGTCACCAGTTGGAAGGGACGGGTGCGGATCTCCTGTCCGGCACCGGCCACGCCGATAATCACCGACTCGCCCCAGCCCTTGTGGCAGCATTCCAGCGCCGAGCGCATCACCTCCACATTGCCGATGCATTCGAAGGAATAGTCCACCCCGCCGTCGGTGCGTTGCACTATCAGCTCCTGGATCGGCTCGTCGTACAGGCTGGGATTGATGCATTCGCTGGCACCGAGCTTTTGCGCCAGGGGGAACTTGGACTCATTGACGTCGATGCCGATAATCCGGCTGGCCCCCGCCATACGCGCCCCTATGACCGCCGCCAGGCCTATGCCGCCGAGGCCGAAAATCGCCACCGTGGCTCCTTTCTCCACTTTGGCCGTATTCATCACCGCACCCATACCGGTGGTGACGCCACAGCCCAGCAGGCAGACCTCTTCCAGCGGCGCTTCGGGATTGACCCTGGCCAACGCTATCTCGGGCAATACCGTGTACTCGGAAAACGTGGAGGTACCCATATAGTGATAAATGGGTTCGCCGCGCACGGAAAAGCGCGTGGTCCCGTCCGGCATCAGCCCCGCGCCCTGGGTCGCGCGGATTTTCTGGCACAGATTGGTCTTGCCGGAGCGGCAGAACTTGCATTCGCCACACTCGGGGGTATAGAGGGGGATCACATGATCGCCAACCGCTACACTGGTGACCCCCTCCCCCACTGACTCCACAATACCGCCACCCTCGTGGCCGAGAATCGCCGGGAAAACCCCTTCCGGATCCTCCCCGGACAGGGTGAAGGCATCGGTGTGACAAACGCCGGTGGCGACCAGTTTGACGCGAACCTCGCCCGCCTTTGGCGGCGCCACCTCTACCTCCTCAATGGACAGCGGCGCACCCGCCTTCCAGGCAACAGCAGCCCGGCATCTAATCGGGGTCATTGAACCTCCCAGCCTGTTTTGGTTATTGATCGACGCTCACAGGCGCTGCTTGTATTTATTCGCACCATCCCGTAAACACCATTAACCCGGCAACTTAGTTACCGGGTTCTAAACGGATCCCATGATAAACGGATAAGCGCCAGGGAAAAGTGCTATCCCATGCCAATTGCGGGCCGCTGTCCCTACGGCCCCAGCCCGGCAACCGAACAGGTTGCCGGGCCCTTGGGACTATAAAGCTACCGGAGGAAGACCGGCGCTTATCGGTGGCGTGATGGCGATACCGCCCAGGCCCGGCGGATTGCCGGGCTATTGATGGTGGTGTGCGGACACCGCAGCGGCGAATTCCCCACTCTGCCGGTGCGCCACCGAGTGGGCGATATCACCCATACTCAGGATTCCCACCATGCGCCTTTCCCGGTTGATCACCGGCATGCGGCGCAGCTGCTGTTTTTCCATATGCCGCAACACCGCGCTCATATCCTCGTCCTCCCAGCACCACTCGATCCCCTCGGACATCACGTCCCGCGCCGTCAGTGCCGACAGGTCGCCACCGGCGGTAACCCCACGGCAGACGATGTCGCGGTCGGTCACCATTCCGATCAGGCGGTCATTGTCACCGATGGGTACCGACCCAATGTCCTCATCGCGGAGAATTTTTGCAATTTCATCCAGGGGCGTATCCGGAGAGCACCAGGTACAGCCCTCGTGCATAGCTTGTTTGACTTTCATTCCTCATCTCCCGTGGCCCGGCAGTAGCGCGTCAACTTACACTGCGGCTTGCCGCAGACATCCCGTTGCCGCCGCTTCTGCCACCGTCAGTGAATTTCGATGCGATGGCTCAGCGGCTGCTGTGGCTCGCGCTTGGGGGCCCGCAGTGTCAGCACACCATCCTTGAAGTTGGCGTCTATATCCGATTCGCTCACGTCGCTGCCCAGATTGAAACTGCGCATGTATTTGCCGTAGCGGCGCTCCTGACGAATAACCTTGCCTTTGTGCTCCTCTTTTTTCTCCTCCTGATGCACTTCGGCTTCCAGTGTCAGGATGCCATTCTCCAGCGTCACGCTGATGTCATCCTTGTTCACGCCGGGTATTTCCGCGCTGATTTCATAGGCGTCGTCGGTTTCACGCACATCGATGCGGGGTGAGAAAAGCCCCTCGGCGCCTTCGCCAATCATCCGGGACGGCGACAGCATCTGCTCCAGCATATTGTCGAGATCCAACAGGGATCCCCGTGGTATCAGGCTCATAATCAGATCTCCTCGGTAAATTCGCGGCAACCACCGCGGCGTCCGGTGCCCGCCGCCCCGGAGGGCGACTGGCCCGGCGGTCATAAAAACCTTTGCAACCCGCTGTCCCGAACAGGGGTTGGGATCGTAAATCAAGCGTGCAACTGCTTGGTTTGTCGTGGAGAGTTCGCGGAAATACGCCCCACACCCGGGCCGGGAAAAGCCTGGAAAGGCTTTTTCAGCAACTTGCCAGGGACAGTTTTGCAACGAAATCCAGCCGCAACGCAGCCAGTGACGGGGTTGCACAGCCCCCTGCGCAGCCGCGGTCCGGCCGGCTACAGAGGCATTGTAATGAGTGGCACGTCAATCAGTAGCTAAAGGGTCGCCCGCCACTTACAGAAGCCCTGATTGCCGACCGTAACCGCAGGCCTCCAATCGGTCAGCAACCGCAGATTCTGTGGTGACGCCGGCAAAATTCCAGTCATCAAAACACCCATACAGGCGCCGATTGACGACAGAATCCCGACGGTCATGACTACTATTCCTGTAGCAGAGCAAAAAAGTAGAAAAGAGGAGAAGCGCCATGGCAAAAGCCTGGGTAGTCGTCGCCAACCATTCCCACGCCCGTATGTTTGAAGCAAAGCATCGCGCCAGCGATCTGCGGGAACTGAGCGTGCTAAATTATCCCGAAGGGCGTCTCAAATCCGGTGAACTTGTCAGTGACGCGCCCGGCCGCGCTTTTGCGCGCATGGGTTACGCCAACCGTTCCATGGGCAATCCCAGCGACGTGCGCCAGTCCGGTGGAGAGAAGTTTGCCCGGGAAATCGCCCATGCGCTGGAGCGGGGCCGACAGCAGGGCAAATACGAAAAGCTGTATATCGTTGCGGAGCCCTCCATGGTGGGCAACCTGCGCGAAGCCATGACACCGCCCACCCTGGCCCGGGTGGCCGGCGAATCCGGCAAGAACCTGGTGCATTGCGACAGCGACGAGATTCGCGCGCAGCTCCCCATCTGGCTCTAACTGAGATAGCCCTGCTGCCCCTGATTTCGCGGCAGGTGCCCACATACATTGAACGACAAATCAAGCGGCTACCCCCTTGTTTTGTGCTCCCGGACGTTTTTGTTACGGACATTCCAGCTGGGCCAGAGGGATAGAGGCCATGCTCAGACTTTTTGACATATCGCGGGGACGCGTCAGCGAGCGGCCCGTTGCCCGGCCGGCCGTCAGCGGAGACCTGGCCGAGGCGGCCTGGATCGACCTGCAGGAGCCGGAGCCGCAGGAGCGCGAACTGCTGGAGCAACTGCTGCGCACCGAACTGCCGGAATCCGAGGATGTGCAGGAGATCGAGGCTACCGCGCGCTACTTTATCGATAACGTCGGTGTACACATCCACTCCCTGTTCCTTTACCAGAGCGAGGGCCGCCACAACACCACCACTGTGGCGTTTATCCTGCAACCCCAGCGGCTGATCACAGTGCGCGAAGGCGAACTGGCGGATTTTCGCCTGCTGCGCATGCGCGCGCGGCGCGGGCAGGTGGAGGCGCGCAGCGCCCAGGAACTCACCGTCGGGGTATTCGAGCAGAAACTGGAAAACCTCGCCGACGCCCTGGAGGATATCCACCTCAAGCTGGGCGACGTCAGCCACCTGGTGCTGGAAGACAATGACGCCGAACTGCAGGAGGCCATCGACCTACTGGCCAAACTGGAGGACAGCAACGGCAAGGTGCAGTTGTGCCTGCTGGATACCCGCCGCTCCATCATCTTCCTGCAGCGGCATATTCATATCGACACCGAGCTGCAGCAGAACTTCGCCGACATCACCCGGGATATCGACACCCTCATGTCCCACACCGGTTTCCTGTTCAACAAAATCAATTTCCTTATGGACTCCACCCAGGGGTTTATCAGTATTCAACAGAACCAGATCATCAAGATTTTCTCCATCGCCGCGGTGGTCTTTCTGCCCCCCACCATGGTGGCCAGCATCTACGGCATGAACTTCGAGCATATGCCCGAGCTGGGATGGCCGGGCGGCTATCCCCTGGGGCTGACGCTGATGTTGCTGGCGGGTATCGCCCCCTACGCCTATTTCAAGAAAAAGGGCTGGCTCTAGCGGCGCCGCTGTGCGGGAGACCGCCGGTGGATTGCTATGATTAAACAGGCCGCGGCGATCGACAAAAGGGGACCACCGCAGGAAGGCGGGAAAACGGCACACAGAGCCGCGCAGTGCCGGAGGCAGCCATGGAAATTTCAAACACCAAACCCCTCCACCGCAGGCAGTGGCTGAGTGTGCAGCAGGCGGTGGACCACCTGAGTGCCGTAGCCGAGGAGGAGGTGACCAGCGCCGATCTGGCCGACCTGGCCGAGCAGCACCGGCTGGAGCTCTACTGGTACCGGCCCGGGCAAACCCTCGCCTACCTGGACCGGCCGCAAACCCTGGAATTCTCCCGGCCCATGCGCCTTTGTTCGGAAAATGCCAGCGACTGGCAAGCCATCGTCGGTATCCTGCGCCAGCGCCCGGCGCTGCCGGCCTACGAGCAGGACACGCCGCTACTGGAGGATGTCGACGGCAATCGCCTGCGCATCACTTTTGAGCCCCACCGGCGACCGGAGCCCTACAGTGCCCGCTGGTATCCCGGATTTGCCGAACTGCTGCTGAGACGCAGTGACCTGGAGCAACTGGAACCGGGCCTTTTCTGCAATCGCGAACCGGGTGGTGAATTGACCCCGGGAACCCTGCTGCGGGTCATCTGGCAACTGGAAAAGCTCGCCCTCGACGGCGAGCGCCACTCCACCCGCTGGCTGGCGGACCAGATAGCCAGGCGCGCCCCATCCCTGGACCGGGAAACCCTGGAGCGGGTACTGGTTGCCGCCGAGCGCGAGGGCCAGCGGGGCCACCCGCACTAAGGCCTGTTGACACTAACTGAGCAAGCCTGTGGCAACGCCTTTTGTCGCAGCCCGCTAGCGGGTGCTGCGCAAACAGCCTGGATCGCGGAAGTTGCCCACCGCCATCAAGGCGAGCAGAGGGAGGAGGACCAACGTCAGCAACTGGGGTGCGCCCAGTATTGCCGAGGCGATAATGGCCGCCCCCCATAAAATCCCGTTGCTAATCTGGTGGATTTTGATTCTCTTCATCTCGAGTTCCTATGTCAGCTAACGAACAGTAACCGCTACCACAAAACCACTGAAGAATCTTTATAAATTATGACTTTTTGGCGGTCAATTACAGCCCATTACAGATTAAGTTCCGTCTCCATAGAGCTCTGCACCCACCGATTGAGTCGGCACCTAATGCCATTAAGGAACCCAGGGGGTTAATGGGCTCCAGAAATGCCCCACCGCTGCAGTGGCGGATCAGCCTGGAGGGATAACTGAGGATTGCCGCGTCAAGCATAGTAATCCTGCTAATTTTTCGATAGTTTCGTCCGGGTTATTTCACTGGTGCACAGGGAGCCACTTTTATAATCTGCACCCAGCCCGATCCACCGCCGACCGGGCCAGATTGAAAATTATTAGGGCCGCACAAGAATGTGCCGCCGCCGGACGAAGGCCGGCGCAGGCCCTTGAAAAGCGAGCGATGCCACGCAATTGCGTAGGTTTTCAGGGACAGCACTCTAATCGATGAAAGATCCTCTATTGGGTTGTCGGATTAACAAAAGTACAAAAAGCAGGAAGCGGAGCCGACTCCGCGAGAACAATAAGTGAACGTCAAAAACACACAGGATCATTACGGCTGGGTGGCCATCGCCCTGCACTGGCTGATGGCGCCAGTGGTCATCGGACTCTTCGCCCTCGGCTGGTGGATGCGCCAGCTGTCCTATTACGACCCCTGGTATCGCCAGGGCCCCGAGCTGCACAAAAGCATCGGTGTACTGCTATTGGTCCTGCTGGTGCTGCGGCTGGTGTGGAAACTCTACAACCGCAGCCCCGCCCCCGAGCCGGGCACACCCCGCTGGCAACAGCTGGGCGCGCGGCTGGCCCACGGTGTCATCTACCTGCTGCTGTTCGCCATCGGCATCTCCGGCTATCTGATTTCCACCGCCGATGGCCGCCCCATCGAAGTCTTTGACCTGTTTAGCCTGCCCGCCACCATCGGGGGCATCCCCAACCAGGAGGACATCGCCGGCGAGATTCACGAATTGCTCGCCTGGACCCTGATAGCGCTGGTGGCCCTGCACGCGCTGGCCGCGCTCAAACACCACTTTATCGACCGCGACGGCACACTGCGCAAAATACTGCTGCCCCGTCGCAGGCCACAGCCCCTGGAGACGAACGATACAGATTCCCAACCAAAGCTGTCACAACCACTCAATAAAAGGAGCATTCCATGAACAAATTCGCCCTTCTCCTGTGCGCGGCACTGCTGGGCAGCGCCGCGCAGGCCGCGGAATACACAATCGATACCAAAGGCGCCCACGCCTTTATCCAGTTTCGTATCAAGCATCTGGGCTACAGCTGGCTGTACGGCCGCTTCGACGATTTCAGCGGCAATTTCTTCTTTGATGAAAAGGCACCGGAAAAATCCAGTATCGACGTTGACATTGACGTGAGAAGTCTCAACAGCAATCACGCCGAGCGCGACAAACACCTGCGCGGAGAGGACTTTTTGTTTGTGGAGAAGTTTCCCACCGCCTCTTTCAAAAGCACCAGTTATAAAGACCTGGGGGACGGCAAGGGCGAGCTGACCGGCGACCTCACCCTGCGCGGCGTCACCAAACCGGTCACCATCGCAGTGACCCACCTGGGCGGTGGCTCAGACCCCTGGGGCGGTTACCGCCAGGGTTTCACCGGCACCACCGAATTTCCCCTGAAAGACTTCGGTATCGACTACAACCTGGGCCCCGCCTCCCAGACAGTGGAGATGATCCTGGACCTGGAAGGCGTCAGAATCTGATCCATTCCGGAAACACAAAGATGCCCGCCAAGCGCGGGCATTTTTGTTTGCCTTGCGCACAAACCCTTAGCGCACAAATCTGACTATTTATTATTTTTTCCCTTCAATTAAATCACAGGTCAGACGCCCAACCCGGCACAAGAGTGCACCTCTAACGGGCAATTGCCGACTTTGGCACAGCCGTCCAACACCGTTGACAGTAGTTAACGCGGTGAAAGGTCCGTGGAGATTGCAATCCGTCTCAGGATACGTATAAATGAACCCCCTAGGTGGGACGCGCGGACAACACCCCCTTGCCGCGCTCCGGACAGGGGGAACGCCGACGCACAAAGCAAGACTGAAAACCGCACTAAAGAACGGCCAGGGGCTCAACTGGTGACTGTTTACATACCGAGTTGGCGCAGCGGAACCCGCAAGGGAATTCCCACGGCTTTGTGCACTGCCCAATGCCCGTCCCCTGCAGGCCCCAACACTATCAAACCGGCAACGAAATAGGTTGTCGGGTTAATGCGGCACAAGGATGTGCCGCCGCCGGGCGGGGACCGGCGCAGGCCCATGACAAGCAAGCGATTCCGCGCAATTGCTCGGGCTTTCACGGGCGACAGTCCAGCGGATACGGGATCATCCGTTGGATTGCTGAATTTAAGAGCGATGCAGAAAACGAAGGAACAATAAAAAGATGGCTTGCCTGCAGCCCCCGCACCCGGGTCACCCCGAGTACCTGATGGCGCACCACACCATCGGCCGCCGCGCCGGCGCTGTGGACACCCATATTGCCGATGCCGAAATATCCGGCATCCACGCTGCCATACAGTGGACCGGCACCCACTGGAACCTGCGCGACCTCAGCCGCAACGGGACCTGGCTCAACGACCAGCAACTGGTACCCGCAAAAAACTACCCCCTCAAGCCGGCGGACACCATCCGCTTCGGTCGCGGCGACAATCCCGCCTGGCGCGTGGCCGGGCTGGATGCGCCGCGCAACCTGCTGATCGATCTGCAAACCGGCCGCGCACTGCCCCTGGAGCAGTATCACCTGTTGCCGGAACAGCAGGAGCCGCTGGCCAGCCTGCACCAGAACCCGGTCACCGGCCAGTGGCTCTACGAACTGGTCGCCGACGCCGACAGCACCCAGGTGGTCAGCCACGGCCAGGATATCCGCTGCGGCGGCCACGGCTGGCGGCTGTTTATGGGCGACAGCCAGGGCGCCACCGCGGAGTTGTCCCTGCACCGGCTGTCCGTCGCGGACTTTTCCCTGCGCTTTTCCGTCAGCCACCACGAGGAACATGTACAGCTGCAGCTGCACCGGGAGGACATCAAGCTTTCCCTGCCGGCGCGCACCCACACTTATCTGCTGCTGTACCTGGCCCGCGCGCGGATGCGGGACCTGCGCCGGGGCGCCGACCCCGACGCCCTGGGGTGGGTTTCCATCCAGCTGGCCACCCGGGAGCTTGGCATTAATGTCAACCATCTCAACACGCAGATTTTCCGCGCGCGCAAGCAGATAGCGGAATCCCTGCCGGATGCCATAGACACTTCCAACCTGGTGGAGCGGCGCTCCTGGGAGATCCGCCTGGGCTGCGCAGGGTTTGAAATTTTTAAAGGCACAACGCTGGAATTCGATTCCGCCGGGGCCGCAATGCGGGAATGACCGACGCCGGCGGGCAGGAGCGGTTTTGTGCGCCAGTACCTGGCGTAAAAATAGTCGCACCTGCCATCCAGTGATACACTGCTGCGTTTGTGCCGGCGACATCCCAATCGCCGGCACCGCTTCGGGTAGTAATGGGCTCTTACCACCACAAGAACAACAAACGATGACAATCGCCGAACCGGAACAGCAGCAACTGGATCGCTACCGCATAGAGCGCAAGCTCGGCGCCGGTGGTATGGGCCTTGTCTATCTGGCGCGTGACACCAAGTTGCAGCGGCCGGTGGCCATCAAAAAACTGCGCAAGGACACCACCAGCGCCACCGCCGCCCGGCGCATCCAGTCGGAGGCGCAGCTGCTGGCGCGGCTCAACCACCCCAATATCGTGCAGCTCTACGATGTACTGGAAGAGGGCGACGGCGTCGCCCTGGTGATGGAATATGTGGAGGGCTGCACCCTGCGGCAGTGGATGCGGGAGCACAACCCGGGCCTGGCGCAGAAGTTACAGCTGCTGATCCAGATCTGCCGCGGCCTGGCCCAGGCCCACTCCCTGGGCATAGTCCACCGGGACCTCAAGGCGGACAATGTATTGATCACCAATTTTGGCGTCGCCAAGATCACCGACTTCGGCATCGCCAAATCCCTGCAGGGGGACTCCGACACCCTCACCCGCGAAGACCAGGTGGCCGGCACCCTGGAGGCCATGTCTCCGGAACAACTGCAGGGCCAGCCACTGGACGCCCGCAGCGACCTGTTCAGCCTCGGCGCCCTGGCCTACCAGTTGCTGTGCGACGCCAAACCTTTTGCCCGGGGCGAGGGGGGCGCCGTGGCCCAGGCGCATATAATGGTGAATCAGCCCCACACCCCCCCCAGGGTTGCCTGTCCGGAACTGCCGGAAGCCCTGGCGGCGCTGCTGGACCGGCTGCTGAGCAAGCTGCCCCAGCGGCGGCCACAGTCCGCCACCCAGGTGGCCGAGGCACTGGCGCTGCTGCAGGCCCAGGGCCCTGATGCCGGCGGCCCGGAATTCTCCGCCACCGTCACCCGGCTGCTGCGCAAACCCTCCAACCGCCGCCGGCGCCTACTCATTGGTCTGGGGATCACAGCCCTGCTGGCCGGCGCCGGTGCCTGGGGCTGGAAGCAGATGAACCAACTGCAGCCCCAGTATATCGCCGTGCTGCCGGTGCAGATTCGGGGCCAGGTTGAGGGCGGCGATAGCGCCGAAGCACTTACCACCGCTATGGTGCGCCAGGCGCTGCTCAGTGCTGCAACACAGCTAAAGACCAGCGCCCTGGTCAGCTTTACCCCCAAAGCGGGGCAGGATTTCGATGCCCAACTGCGCAAACTGCGCGACAAGGGCGTCACCGATGCGCTGCTGGCACAATTGCAGTGCGCCCGGCTGCACTGTGAAATAGAACTACAGCGCATAAATCCGACGGACAGTCAGATCAAACAGCAAACCGGCTTTGCCTTTCTGGCGGACAAGCGCCAGGAGGCCCAGTATCGTATCGCTAATAGCGCCACGGCGCTGTTTCCCAGCGGCTACCGGCTGGCGCCCAGCGAACAGATGCTGATGTCGGATTCGGACTATAGAGACTATTTAAATATTATCGGCCGGCTGGAAAGCAAGGAACTGGATGAAACGGATCTGAATACCCTGATTCAGCTCAGCGATAGCTACCCTAAAAACCGTGCCATCTACCGGGGTATTGCCGATACGGCCGCACGGTTGTTCGCTTTAACCGGCAACCCCGGCTATCTGGATACTGCCGCCCGGGAACTGGACAATGCCATTGCGTTTGGTATTTCCGCAACGGCTATGACGGAACTCAAACTCTTCCTGTACACCTTTGGCGAGCGACAGGACCAATTTGAACTTCTCATCAAAAAACTGGAACAGGAAAACTTTCCACTCGCCGCACTAATGAACAACCGGGCCAGATTCTTTTTCCGCAAGGGGGATTACGCCTCCGGGCTGGACTATGCGCAACAGGCCGTCGCACTTCATGCCTCAGCGGATAACTTCTATCTGGTGTCTATCAATCAAACTGCCAGTGGCGACTACACTGCAGCGCGTGCCACTTTAGACACGCTAACACGGAGTTATCCCGATCACTGGTCCTCTTTTTCGCTGCTGGGGGTGATTGAGCTCGAAAATGGCAATCTGGATGCAGCCGAGGCGGCTATTACCGCTATTCCCCAACCACTGCGCAGCTGGCGTGCTCGCAAAAACCTGGGGGTCAGCTATTTTCTCGGCGGCCGCTATCAAGAGGCATTGGAAGAATTTACCAATGTACTGACGCAGGTACCCGAGGATGTCTCCACCAGGGTCCATATTGCCGAAACTCGACTAATGTTGGGGCAAAAGGAGGCGGCCCGGAAGGGTTTTACTGAAGCGTTAGCACTAACCGAAGCCGCACCCGGACTGCGGGAAAGGCGCTACCGGGCCCTGGCCCATCTGGGCCATGAGGCGGAAGCTATTGCCTTGACGCACCAGTTGATACAGGAGGCCCCGGGCGATAAATATATCGAATACTTCTCCGCCCAGATATATGCCCTCTGCGACCAGTGGCCTTCGGCTGGCTACTATATCGCCCGACTGATTGAGCGAGGCATGGGTGCAGCCTGGTTTCAGCTACCTGCCTTTCAACCCCTCTGCACCCGGCCCCAGACGGCCGAAAAAGTTTCGGCCGCCCTCTGCCGCTGATTAAATCGGATCGATTTCTGCTTCCGGGTCCGCTGAGAGTACCAACTGACCGCAGGGGTCCTGGGCTGCCCATTTAAAGGAGAAGCCGCAAGTCTCCTGTGATGGAGCCTTGATACGGATTTTTAGCGTCTGTGGCTTACCACACACCTTCTCCACTCTTTTGATCCCCGCACTGCCCCCATGGCATTCGCCACAGATTTCCATTCCATCGTATTTGTCGTCTTCGGTCATTTGCTTGTCGGCAAATACCAGATCGGTATCCACCAGCTGTACCACCAGCACCGCCTTGCCAGAGGCCTGGGGACCGCCTTCCTTCACTCCCAAAAACTTCAGCCGCAGTATATCGGCGTCATTGCCGTGGGCGTCCCGCAGCAGCCATTTCTCGCCGTCTCCGCGGGGCTTGAGGGTATAGTTGACCCGCACCTTGCCCTCTTTGGGCACTTCCACCGGTGCCGCCATATCCATTTCCATTACTGTTTCTGTCATGGTCCACTCCCGAAACTCTATCGCCTGTTGTAGCCCCGCCAACCGCGCGGGGTGCTTTTTATGGTGATTGCACCGACACTGTTTGTGGCGCAAAGCGAGCGGCTTCGCCGCCGGCCATCTGGCTGGCAAGTCAACAGTGTGATGCAAGGCGGGAAATTTACCACCATCCGGTCACCAGTACGAGAAAATGCCATTACACGGCCTTACAGGTGTCGCCTTGCCAACAGGTGTCGCCTTGCCAGGGGTGGCGGCGGTAAAATATACTTTTTACCCGATGTCACTTGGTTCGACGATACTCCTGACTGGCTCCTGGATAAAAAACTATTTTTACGTCGATCGCCAAGCCGAAAAAAATAGAAAAAAATAGAAAAAACAGGTGGGCCGCCGCGCCGGTTCACCCCAGGAAGCAGGTTGACCGGTTGCCCACACCATTTCCCCACACCACGCGGGCTCTCGCCGCCGACAGGCCGCGGCCACTGCTGGCCGCCACTGCCACAGGTCTGCTGCTGCTGGCCGCCTGGTCCCTGTGGCTGTTGCGCGCCGATATCACCCTGTATAAAACCAGCGCCAGCGCGCGGCTGGAACAAGACGACAACAGCGTCCAGATCAGTGCCCAGCGGGGAGGCAAAATCCTCGCAGTTGCGGCCCGGCTGGGCGATACACTGGCGGCGGGGGATATAGTGGTGCAACTGGACGCCAGCCCGGCGCAACTACAGCGGGCCGGGGAAATTCGGGTCTCCGCCAGCCTCGAAACAGAGCTGGAGGCCATAAAAAGGGAGCGGCAACTGCTGGACGCCCAATACCAAAAAGACCATGAAGCCCGGGCAGCGGAGCTGGAACGGCTGCGCCAACTGCACCAATTGCAGGAGAGCAACCTGGCCATCCAGACCGACGTCGCCGACCGTTTCCAGAAACTGGCACAAAAGCAGCAGGCGGCGCAGCTGGATTACCTGCGCGCCAAGCGCGACCGGCAGCAGGCGCTGATGACAACCCTGGAGGCCAGGAGCGCAGTGGAGGCGGCCGAAACCCGGCAGCGGCGCGGCGAGCAGGAGTACCAGCGCGCACTGGCCGCCCTGGCCCAGCGCAGCAGCCAGATACGGCGGCAGATACAGGAGGCGGATACCCGCCTGCAGCAGCACAGTCTGGCGGTGGAGGAGCAGCATCTGCGCGCGCCCATCGCCGGTACCCTGTCGTCTCTGGCGGAGCTGCGCCCGGGCCAGGTACTGGCGGCGGGCCAGGTGGTGGGCGCCATCCGCGCCGACGGCGGCCTGCGGGTCAGCGCCCTCTATAACCCCGCCGACGCCCTCGGGCATATCCGCCCGGGTCAGCCGGCACGGGTGGAGCTGCAGGGGTTTTCCCGGGCCAGGTACGGCCAGATAAGGGCGCGGGTAACCCGTGTCGCCAGCGCCGTGCAGGACGGCCGGATAGCGGTGGAACTGCGCATCGACGATCCGCCGCCGGCGGGGCTGCCGCTGCTGCACGATTTGCCCGCCCGGGTGGAAGTGGCCACCGCCAGCATCAGCCCCTGGCAGCTGCTGTTACAGCGGGCCGGCCGGCTGCTGGCCCCCCAAGAGGCAGAGATGGAAGCAACCCTAGGGGCGGGCCAGTGAGCCCCGAACGTCGCTGGCTGGCGCCGGAGGTGGTGCAGACCTCCAATATGGACTGTGGCCCGGCGGCCCTGAAGTGCCTGTTGCAGGGATTTGGTATCAATGCCCACTACGGGCATCTGCGTGACGCCTGCCACACGGACGTGGACGGCACCTCCATCAATACCCTCGAACAGGTGGCGGGGGCACTGGGACTGGACGCGGCGCAGATGGTGGTGCCGGTGGACCATGTGCTGCTGCGGGAGCCCGGTTATCTGCCGGCCCTGGCGGTGACGCGCCTGCCCAACGGCAACACCCATTTTGTGGTGGCCTGGCGCCGCTGGGGCCCCTGGGTGCAGGTGATGGACCCGGCCAGCGGCCGGCGCTGGCCCCGGGCACAGGGGTTTCTGCGCGACCTGCACCACCACACTCTCAAAGTGTCCCCGGCGGATTGGCGCGCCTGGGCCGGCGGCACCGATTTCACCCACCCCCTGTGCCAGCGTATAAAACACCTGGGCCTCACCGGTGAAGACGCCGACGCCCTCTGCCAGCAGGCTTTGGCCCCGGGCGACTGGCTGCCGTTGGCGTTTCTGGATGCCGCCGTGCGTATGCTGGCGGCGCTCCGCCAAGCCGGCGCCATCGCCCGCGGCCGCGAGACCCGGGGGCTGCTGCTCAGCCTCTCCGACCGCTGCCGCACTGCGCCGGAGCAGGCCATGCAACTGGTGCCGGAAAATTTCTGGTGCGCCCGCCCCCACAGCTCCCCTCACCCGCCTTCCCGGGAAGCCGCCGAGAGCGGAGATTTAGCCACAAATCCGGCGTTGCTGGAATTTACCGGCGCCGTGCTGCTGCGGGTAAACGGCGTAAAGAAGGCGCCAAAACCGGAATCCGAAACCCTGGCCCGGACCCTGAATACACCGCCGCCGCAGCCGCTGCGGGAACTTTGGGGCCTGCTGCGCCAGGACGGTCTGCTGGCGCCAACAGTACTGGTGTTAGCCATGTTCGGCTCGGTATTCGGTCTTATGGCCGAGGTGCTGCTGTTCCGCGGCCTTATCGATATCCATGGAGAACTGACCGGCGGCGCCCAGCGGCTGGGGGCGGTGGCGCTGACCCTGGGCTTTATGCTGACCCTGCTGCTGGTGCAATACCCCGCCGCCAAGGTGCAACTGGTGTTGGGGCGCCAATTGGAAAACCGGTTGCGGATGCGTTTTCAGGCCGCGCTGCCGCGCATCCCGCCGCACTTCTTCCACAGCCGCCCGGCCTCGGACACCGGCGAGCGGGGTCACCGCCTGGCCGGGCTGCGGGAAATCCCGGTGCTGGGGGGCAGCATCCTGTTCAAGGCCCTGTCGCTGCTCGCCACCGCCGCCGGCATCATCTGGCTGGCCCCCTTCACAGTCCCCCTGGTGCTGCTGATGGCCGCCCTGCAGCTGGCCATACCCCTGGCGTTCCAGCCCCTGCTGGGGGACCACCAGATGCGGGTACAGACCCACTCCGGCGCCCTGGCGCGCTTTTATATGGACGCCCTGCTGGGGGTCATCCCCA
Organism: Microbulbifer sp. TYP-18; assembly: GCF_040932045.1. NCBI lineage: Bacteria > Pseudomonadati > Pseudomonadota > Gammaproteobacteria > Cellvibrionales > Microbulbiferaceae > Microbulbifer > Microbulbifer sp. TYP-18. Next base: position 100,418 of record NZ_JBFRBC010000009.1, on the reverse strand, counting down.
TCCGCACCCACGGCGCCGGCGAATCGGTGCGCCGCGCCCACGAACAGCTGCTGGCCCAGTGGGCCGGGGCCGGCCGCACCAGCCTGGGCCTGCAGATCGGCAGCCAGGCCATACAGCTGATGGTCAACACCGCCCTGGCCAGCGCACTGGTGCTGTGGGTGCTGGCGGTCAAGGGGGCCGGCCCGGACCTGTTGCTGCTGATCTACTGGGTGCTGGCGCTGCCCCCCCTGGGGGAGGACATCGCCACCCTGTTGCGGGACTACCCGCGCCAGCGCAACACCCTGCTGCGGGCGCTGGAACCGCTGCAGGCGGCGGACTCTGAGGTGGAAAAAGACAATGTGGGGCCATCGGCGGCGCCCGATGGAGAAGACGCAATCAACGCTGCGCTGGAGGGTCCGGCGGCACTGCGCTTCGAGCGTGTCTGCGTCAACGCCAGCGGCCGCGCCATACTGCGCGACATCGACCTCGCCATAGGTCCCGGGGAACACCTGGCCATTGTCGGCGAGTCCGGCGCCGGCAAGTCCAGCCTCGCCGGGCTGCTGCTGGGCTGGCACAGGCCCGCCAGCGGCCGCTTGCTGCTGCACGGCGAGCCGCTGGAGAAAACCCTGCTGGCGCGCTTCCGCCGCCGCTGCGCCTGGGTGGACCCGGCGGTGCAGCTGTGGAACCAGAGCCTGCTGGACAACCTCCACTACGGCAATGACCCCCAAACACCCCTGTATCCACTGCTGCAACAGGCGGAGCTGCTGCAACTGGTGGCGGACCTGCCCGACGGCCTGCAGAGCCAACTGGGCGAGGGCGGCGCCCTGGTCAGTGGCGGCGAGGGCCAGCGGGTGCGCCTGGGCCGCGCCCTGGGCAGGGACGCGCCCGCCTGCGCCATTCTGGACGAACCTTTCCGCGGCCTGGACCGCCAGCAGCGCCGCCAACTGCTGGGCCGGGTGCGCCAGCTGTGGCGGCACAGCACCCTGATCTGCATCAGCCACGACATCGCCGAAACCCAGCATTTCGGCCGCGTACTGGTGGTGGCCGACGGTTGTATCGTCGAGGACGGCGCACCGGCTGCCCTGGCCGCGGACCCCGAGTCCCACTATGGGCAATTGCTGAGTGCCGAGCGGGAGCTGTGGGCCGACTGCTGGGACAGCGCCGACTGGCGGCACCTGCGTATGGAACAGGGGCACCTCAGCGAAGTGGCCCTGGCGGGGGAGCCAGCCCGTGAACACTGACTGGCTGCACAGCCTCTGCTGGCCCCGGGACCAGCTGCACCTGGCACTGGTGTCGCTGGCGCGCCACAGCGGACTGGGGCCCGCCGGGGCCGGTGCAACCCAGGGGCCAGGCGCCCAGGCCGACCTGAATTCCTGGCTGGCGGACACTGCCGCCACCCTGGACCTGCAGGCACAGTGTGTCAGCAGCCGCCTGGACCAACTGGAGCCACTGCTGGCAGGCGCAGCGCCGGCGCTGGTCCGGCTGCGCTTTGGCAACGAGGAACGCTTTTTGGCCCTATGCCGCGGCGGCCGCCACCGGCTACAGGTGCTGTGCCCGGATCTCACCATCGGCCGCCTGGCCACCGCGAGGGTGGCAGCACAGCTGGCGGAATCCCTGGCGGCGCCTCAGCGAAAGTCGGTGGAACAGTTGCTGGATGATGCCGGCGTGAGCAGGCGGCGCCGCTGGCGGGCGGCGCGAACACTGTTGCAACAGCGCCTGGGGGGCGAGACCCTGGATGACTGCTGGCTGCTGCGTGCTCCCGCCCACCGCCCCTTCCGGCAGCAGCTGCGACGGCACGGCCTCTACCGGCGCGGCGCCGCGCTGCTGAGCTGTCACACATTACAGGTGAGCCTGTTCCTGGCCAGTTGGTGGGTAATTGGCCGCGCTTTGCTGAGCGGCCATGGGGACAGTGGCTGGCTGGCGGCCTGGGTGCTGCTGCTGGTCTCCCAGGTTCCCCTGGCGCTGCTGGCGACACGCCTGCAGGGCGACATCGCCATCGACCTGGGCGCACTGCTCAAGACCAGGCTCCTGGCCAGTGCCCTGCGCATGGCCCCCGGCAAGGTGCGTCACCTGGGCTCGGGACAGGTGCTGAGCCGCGTCTTCGACGCCGAACATATAGAGGCGGACACACTGCACGGCGGTTTCCTGCTGCTGCTGGGCGCGGTGGAGCTGGCGCTGGCAGTGCCGGTATTGCTGCTGGGTGCCGGCGGTACCCTGCAGTTGTTGGCGCTGCCGCTGTTTTTGCTGTTGGCCTTTGTGCTGGGCCGGCGCCAGTATCACCGGCGACGCCAGTGGACCGCCCGGCGCCTGGCCCTGACCCACGACCTGATCGAAAAAATGACCGGCCACCGTACCCGCCTGGCGCAGCAGGCGCCTACCCAGTGGCACAGGGGCGAGGACCGGGAACTGGGCAACTATCTGCGGGACTCGACGGCCATGGATACCGCCATGGCGCAACTAGTGGCCCTGTTGCCCCGGGCCTGGCTGTTGCTGGGTATCGCCGGGCTGGCACCGGCATTTGTGGCCGGCGGCGGCGGTGCCTCCACCGCCATCGCCCTGGGCGGGGTATTGCTGGGCTACCGCGCCGCGGTCAAAGCCGTATACGGCTATACCAGCGCCGTCAACGCCCTGGTGGCCTGGGAAAAAGTGCGCCAGGTTTTCGCCCTGGCCCCGCCGCCCGCCAGGGCCGCCCCACTGCCCGCCACCCGCGGCAACTGCAAGGAAAACCCACAGCAGCCGCTCTGCTATTTGCGCGACCTGCACCTGCACTACCCTGGCAAGCAGCGCCCGGCGCTGGCAGGCTGTTCCCTGGTGATAAGGCACGGCGAGCACCTGCTGCTGCGCGGCGCCTCCGGCTCCGGTAAGTCCACCCTCGCCAACGCCCTTACCGGTACCCAGCCGCCGGACGACGGCCTGCTGCTGGTGCAGGGCTATGACCGCGCCAGCCTGGGCGCAGATGGCTGGCACCGGCTGGTGGCCTCGGCGCCCCAGTTCCACGAGAACCATGTGCTGGCGGAAACTTTTCTGTTCAACCTGTTACTGGGGGACCGGTGGCCCCCCAGCCATGACAGCCTGCGGCGCGCCCACACCATCTGCCACCAGTTGGGCCTGACCCCGCTGCTGGAAAAGATGCCGGCGGGCATGTTGCAGACGGTGGGGGAAATGGGCTGGCAGCTTTCCCACGGCGAGCGCAGCCGTTTGTTTATTGCCCGCGCCCTGCTGCAGAACTCGGAATTACTGGTATTGGACGAGAGCTTCGGGGCATTGGACCCCCGGACCTTGCGCCAGTCGCTGGACTGTGTCAAACAACATGCGAAAACATTGCTGGTGATCGCCCACCCCTGATGGGCTTAAGCCGCCAAGAGCGGAGTTTGCAACTGAAGAGAGGTAAACAAGACAGGGGACCGAATTCGGCACTGCCCCGGCAGCGCCGAACTGTGCGGGCTCTGGCCCGCGCAGCCGCCGTCCGGCCTCGGCCGGATATTAACGACAACCAAGAGCAGAGAGGAGAGTCACTATGCTGACCCAGACTGACATCAAAGCCGGACCTGAAGCCGAAATCGATCCGGAATAACCCGGCTCGGCTGACACAAAGCGGCGGCGCGGTTTGTCCGCCGCAATTTTAATCACCAATCAAAAGGAGAAGCGTAAATGCTGACCCAGACCGATATCAAGGCCGGGCCGGACGCACAACTCGATCCGCCGGAGGCCTAAAAACACCAGGGCGACGCAATTTGTCCACCGCGATTTTAACCAACTATAAAAAGGAGAAACGCCAATGCTGACCCAGACAGATATAAAAGCCGGACCGGAAGCCGAACTCGACCCGCCGGAGGGCTAAAAACCGAAAGGTGGCGCAGTTTGTCCGCCGCGATTTAACCAACCATAAAAAGGAGGAGCGCAAATGCTGACCCAGACCGATATCAAGGCCGGGCCCGACGCTGAACTTGACCCCCCAGAGGGCTAAAAAACGAAAGGCGGCGCAGTTTGTCCACCGCGATTTTAACCAACTATAAAGAGGAGAGGCGCAAATGCTGACCCAGACCGATATCAAAGCCGGACCGGAAGCCGAAATCGATCCAGAATAGATGGATGCAATACCGCGGCGGCGTAGCCTAGCCGTCGTTTTTACTGGCCCGCAGCACATTGATCAAAGGGGTAAAAATGAATAAAAAAAGCGGCGGTCAGCTATCCTGACCGCCGCCCGTAAATGATGGTCCCAACCATCGACGGTTACAACAACACTATCAAGAGCGAAAAGGAGCATCCCTGCCCCCACCAGACCTTTCCAAGAAACACGACAAGCGTAGGCTCTGTGGCTGTCGCGTCAGTCCGGTGATCCGGCTTGCGCCGAATGGGGTCCGTACCGCGCCGCTTCACTGGGAATACGGCGGTGGGTCCGTCGGATCCTGCTGGAGAGCACACACCGCGTCTCTCACTGGGGACCAATTTACCGGGACAGGGATTACAGGTCGATCACACGTCATTACACGCTATTACAGCCAATGCTCAGACCCCGGGCCTTCCCTGACCGGTTCCGGGGAAAGAGACACACAGCCATCCGCCGCCATGGGATGCGATGCAACCCCCTGTTCATTACAGTTGGCACCACAAAGACAGGACATAAGTACCAGTTACCCATATCACTCATTGGGGATTCGGAATATCCATTGCCGGCGCATCTTTACTTTGGCTCCAGTAGTGCCAATATGGTCTAACCCGGCAATCCAACCGATACCCCCTTCGATTGATTTGCCGGGTTTATCAATAAATTGTCGGAATCATAAGAGAAAAAAATTGGGTAGTTAAAATGCTTAAAATAAAATTACCGAGAATAATCTCCGCAATCGCTTTTTCCCCGGTTTCGGCCTCGGCCGCGGCCCAGGTTTACGACCTGGAAACGGACTTGGGCGATTCCTATTACTATACGGACCATTTTGAAATCACTATCGACAAGCCCGCTGACCGTGTCTGACCACAGCTGCTGCGCATGGGCCAGTGGATGCCCTGGATGGCCGTGGCGGGCGGGGACAGCAAGCCGGTGACCGGGTGAACCTCTATGGCGATGTCACTATTGAAGTGGTGAAGATAATTCCCCGGAAAATGATTCTGCTGGCCAATCTGCCCCATACCGACAGGGGCAGTCACAGGGCATCGCTATGATTTCCATTGCGGAATCCGACGGCAAGACCCTGGTTTCCCTGTTTATGAACCGGATTTACCACTGGTTTTACGAGGCGGAAAACCCCCAGCGGGCAACGCGGGTATCCGCTGACTTCGCCAGCCAGCGCCAGGCGACCTTTAGGGACAGGTTTCTCGCTAAACTGAAACAACTGGCGGAAAGCCAGCCGTAAAAGCTGCAGCCCCGGAGCTGCTGAGGCCGGAGCTGCGCAGACGGGCTTGCCCAGCCCTTGTGGCCGCCGATTGAACGGCCACAGGGCTAAGCCCTAACAGGCTGTTGAAATTCGAAGAATTTCGACGCCTGGTACCGAAATATGGATGTTCCGGCAAAATCGACGACGCCTAAGCCGTTGATTTTGGAAGAAAAGTGAAAATCACATTTTTCGCTTTTCGTGTTTTGAAACAGGCAGGATGCCTTTTTCAACAACCTGCTAAGAGATTTATAAGCCTTCGACGATCCACTGGGAGTGGGACAGATTGGGGTCTCCTGTACCCGTCAGATAGGGGCTGCGGTTACCGGAATAAAACCACAAATAGTCGTTCCAGTAAGTATTTTTGATGGTCCACAAGTTACCCGCCGGATTCAATTCATAGCCGGCCTGACTGGCGGAATTATACAATTTTCCACGACCGGAAAGGGTATCGTAACTTAAAAACAAGTCCGCATTCTTCTTTGTGCGAAAGAAAGTTTTATCACCGGCTTCTACCGCAATGAACTCAATTGCCACTCCACTCTCTGAGTAGAGGGTTTCATTGTTGGACAGGCTGCCACGGACAACCAATGGCTCCATATCGATAGAATTTCTGATCACAACGGAATTGCCGGAATCCGCCGGCAGCTGAGGAATACTCCAATTCGCGGGAGTATTTAGCCAGCTCAGAGACTTCCACTGCCAATTGAATGGCATTTGCATATAGGGATCATTTAAGTCGCTGTAGCCATCCACAGGCTCGATATTATACAGACACTGGCGGCGTTGTTGCTCCAGCTCCGCCACTCTTGCCGCCTGGCTGCCAGACTCCACCCCGAGCCCGAGCATACAGTCGTACTGGGTCATACCAGGACCCGTCTGTTCCGGTGCGAGAACATAAGTCTCGTCCCGGTGGGATTCATCGTCATACCAACCCAGCATTTCCGCTTCATCGAAGGACAGCCAGTTGTCCACCAGTACCTGAGCCTCCTGGGTTGCCACATTCTCCCGCTGCGCATAGGGGGTTGCCATGGTGCGGACAAAAGCCGCCCATAAGTCCTTGCTGGCTTCCATGGCAACCAGGGCTACTGGTTTCATGGAGCTGACTTTGTAGGCACCCCAACCGGCCTCGAGCCGGGTATCGGGATACCAGATAACATCACCACTGGTAAAGTTCACCGCCTTTGTCGCGTCGTGGGTATGCTGCTCTGTGCCCTCAGAGCACAGGTACGCCTTGACCTGGCGGATTTTTTCATAATTGTCATCAGGCAAGCGCACCGTGTGCTCCGGGCTGAAAGAATCCTGGAATAAATGCACGGCGCGGCCAAACAGAAAATAGTTGAGATCGACATTGACATGTGCGGAATAGGCGCCGCCATCCCACACTTTTGCATCTTTTTGCTCGGCCATTGCCGCGTTGACGAAGTGTGTGACAAACCGCTGCTGGGAGCGAATCGCCGCATCGACACCGCCTTCCCCCCCCACATCATCGTAACGGCGCATAAAGTGATCTCGCTGAAGCTCTGCCGGCTCTTGCGCAACGGCATTGAAGCAGTCGATTCCGCCAACCGTCGCCTTGGCAACATTGAAGCCGCCGGTATCCACCCAGCGTTCACCAACAATGGCCGCGTAGATGTAGTCGTAGCGAGGCTCAAACTGCGTATTGCTGTTCAGAAAACCTGTCAACCGGGTTACCTCATTCTGCGCCAGCTGCAAGTCCGTGTTTTTGGCCAGCCCCTGACTCCAGCCGGAGCGTGGATCATTGGGGTCGGCCGCAATAATGTGTTCCGCGTTCAGGAGTTCCAGCGCGGAGGTGCGCGTCAGCCACTCATGGCCCATTGGAATAGTGCCGCCGCCGCCAATTTGCGTGAAGGCTGCCGCACTGTTGCTAACAAGCAAAACTGTTACAAAACTGATCAATCGGCTGGTCAACCGAGGAGTTGCTGCTCTATGCATTGAAAACCTCAAAAAAACAAAAAAATCCCAAATTTCTATCTGTAGCTTCTATTTATCGCTTCCTGCCGGACGATTATTCACCAGCCAGCTTATTTAATTGCCGGGCAAATAGATTGAAAAGCACTGAATACCTGTGCCTTTACGACCAATGATCGTTGCAGGTTTATATAAAAGGGAGTTTAAAACAGACTTTAAATCCAAAATTTCCAGCTATGGAAAATCCGCTGGAACACGACTGCGGGAGTATCACAGCTTTAGTGAGCCCTTTCAGCTAATCAATTCAAGCAATTGCGGTGACCCCTGTCACAATCTTACGCCTGAACTTGATACGCTACCCTGGGGGAAGGAGCAACCTTAACTATGGCTGGGGGTTGGACATCCCGGGTGCGGCCAATCATATTGCGTGTTAGCATGGCCCGGTTCGCTGAATTCCCATAAAGCCAATCAGACTGCCTGGCGTAAATCGGGGCGGTCTAACACCGGGGGGTGGTTGGATTTACCCGAAAACACACTCATTGGCGACAGTGGTCTTTAATATCTGACACCCCGGGGCCTGTTTACACCACCCCGGCGATACCGACCCGGATCGCCGCGGCGGTTCAAAGGACTCCACCCACTGGAATGCCGAGATGCGCCGTTTCCTGGCACTGATCCTAGCCTACCTTTTCCTGGCCCTGGCGCTGGTGGGGATTCTGGTTCCCGGTCTGCCGACAGTGCCCTTCCTGCTGTTAACCGCCTGGTTTGCCGCCAAGGGCTCGGAGCGACTGCATCGCTGGCTCTATGCGCACCCCCATCTGGGCAAACTGCTGATCGACTGGGAACAACAGGGTGCCATCTCCAGAGGCGCCAAGCTGCTGGCAATCATCATGCTAGTGGTCAGCTGGACAATCCTTTATCACCGCCTGGAAAGCACCTGGGTGCTGGCGGGGATAGCCCTGCTGTTTGTGACGGTGGCCGGCTATCTGGTCAGCAGGCCGGAGCCCGACTCTGACAAGTAAAGGAACCTTTGATTAAAGGGCGACAGCCTGTTGCAAAAACACCTTTGCAACAAACTGCTAAAGAATAATATGCGGGAGATAGCGGCTCATATCCTGGGTCACCAGAGCGCGGTCCTCGCGGATGGAGATACCAGCGGCCCTGTCGTCCACCAGCCAGCTGCCCACCAATGTGTAGTTGTCGCCGAACTTCGGCAGCGGGTGCATACCCTGATACACATAGCCCTCCTGACCGTAGGGCCCGTCGGACAGCGGTTGTACCTCGCCGCCGCGCACTATGGAAATATTGGCTCCCTCCCGGGAGAAAACCGGTTTTTTCACCAGCTCGGAAAAATCGCCGGCCAAATGCAGTTCGTCCTCGAAAAACGACGGCAGCAGGTTGGGGTGGCCGGGAAATCGCTTCCACAACATCGGTAGCAGCGCCTTGTTGGAAAGAATCGCTTTCCACGGCGGTTCCAGCCAGCGCACCTGGCTGCCGGGCAACAGGGCGCCGAACTCCTCGCGAAACATAAATTCCCAGGGGTACAGCTTGAACATCCAGGTAATCACCTGATCGCGCAAGTCGCTGAACCGGCCCTGGGCATCCCGGCCTATGTCCTCGATAAAAACAAAATGGTTGGCGATACCCGCCTGGTCGGCACAGTCCTGCAGATACTGGACAGTCCCGCGATCCTCCTCCGTGTCCCTGCAGCAGGCGAAGTGCAACTCCCGGCCGGGGGTCAGGAACTGCAGATCCCGCAGGCGGTTGACCAGCTTTTCCTGCAGGCTGTTGAACTGGTCCGCCTGCAGCGGCAGTGCGCGCCGATCCACATTGTCCTGCAGCCACAGCCACTGCCAGAAACCCGTTTCGTACAGGCTGGTGGGGGTGTCGGCGTTATTTTCATACAGCTTTGCGGGGCCCTGCCCCGAATAGGCGAAATCGAGGCGAGAATAGAGGCTGGGGTCGCCGTTGTGCCAGGAATCGCGCACAAAATCCCAGTACTGTGCGGGAATACAGAAGCGCTGCAGCAGAGCCTCGTCCTCCAGCACCTGTGCCACTACCTCCAGGCACATCTGGTGAATTTCCTCGGTGGGGTCCTCGATGTCCCGCTCTATCTGCTCCAGGGAAAACTGGTAATAGGCGCTTTCATCCCAGTAGGGCTGGCCGTACATGGTATGGAAATGGAAACCGAACTCCCGCGCCCGCTCCTGCCAGCGCGGGCGCTCCCCAATCGGCAAGCGCAGCACTGCTCAGCCGCCCCAGCCACCGGAACGGCCACCGGAGCGACCGCCACCCCAGTTGGACTTGGCGGAGGCCACGGCGCCAAAGCCGCCGCGGGAAACGGTCCTGGTGACCTTGGGTTTGGGCTGGGTTGCACTCTTGTCGACGGTATAGCTGGTTTTGCCATAGCGGCCGATCACCTGGCCGTCGGCGGTCATCAGCCGGTCCCGGTAGCGGGAGCCGGAGTAGCGATAAACCGGGTTGTAATAGCCGGAATAGTGGCGTCTGTCGCTGTCCAGCAGCGAGGCCACCATAAAGCCGGTCATCAGGGGCATCCAGACACCGCTGCCAGTTTCCCTGCAGTTGCCAAACTCGGCTTCACACTGGGACAAATTGGCGTACTTGGGCCCGGTGCGTTCGGCCTCCGCCAGGGCGCGCTGGTAGGCGGCCTCACACTTGGCCTGATCCAGGCTGGTGTTGTCCACACAGTCCTGCACCGAGGAGACCACCTTTACCTCTTCGTCCGCAGAGCAGCCCATCAGTGCGGCGGCCACGCCGATCACCAGGGGGCGCAACACAAAATTTGCCCCCCTGTCCTTGCGCATCCTGGCCAGGTCGATATATCCGGTACGTTTCATGGCCACTCTCCGGTTAGTAACTCATACAGGCGGCGTTGAGCACACCGACGGAAATGGTGGTGGCGGCCAGCATGACACCCGCGCTCAGCTCGCCGTCCTCGATTCGCTCGACGATGCGCGGCATAAAGACGAAGCGGATGATGGCGAAGGCGAGCAGCTGCGCCACCAGCGCCACCAGCGCCCAGGTGGCGAAGTCGACCAGGGAAACCGAATTGCTGGCGGCGCCGGCGACGGCGATGGCAAAACCCAGCACGGCCCCGCCAAACCCGATGGCGGCCGCCACATTCCTGTCCTCGCGGATCAGTTTCCACTCGTCGTGGGGCGTCACCAGTGCGTAGAGAAATTTAAACGCGATCAAAAATACCAGTGACAGGCCAAAATAAGCACCAAAATGCAGGATACCAGTCAGTAAATCATAGGGCTGGTCCATTGGGTTTTCTCCTTGTTATCCGTGAATAGTCAGCTGTGAAGGGGTCAGGGTGATGCCGGTGCTGATCACCAGGCTGCGGCTCAGATATCCGGCCTGCTCCTGCTTCTCTTCGGCGGAGAGAAACAGGGATTCGGTGCGCTGGTCGGACAGGGGCCTTTCGAACAGCATGGTGAACTGGTCCGTAAGCGAATGCTCCCCGTCCCCGTCATAGGTTTTCTCCGCCATGTGCACCGGGTTGTGATAATCGCCGGCGGACGTCCAGACCCGGCCGTAGGTTCTTTCCCGCAGGCTATAGCTGGCGGCGCCTATCTCACGCTGCAACAGCCGGTCCCAGGCCTGCTGGCCGGCGACGTCCAGGGTGTCGTAGAAGTGAAACAGTTTTACGTCCACCACATGCTCGTCAGTTTGGCCGCCTTCCGCCACCACCTGCAGCCAGGCATCGTCGTCGGTATAGAAGCGGTAAACCCAGGTTCCGTCCAGCTCCACCAGGCCGGCGGCGCGGATGATCTGCGTGGGGGAACAGGACTCGATGGTGAGTTCGTCCAGTATCAGGCGAATGGCGAGGGGGTCCAGTTCGAAGCTGGCCCCCAGGCGCAACCCCATGATTTCCGGCGTTTTCACCGCTGCCGTCCGCTTTCCCTTCAGCTTGTCGATCAGTCCGGTAAACATTGACCAACACCTTCCTCTGCCTGGGTTTTTATGTCAAAACACTGTTTTTCATCCAGCCTCTGGGCGGCAATGTAATACAGCATGTCCCCTTTGCCCACCCGCGCGGTCAGCGCAGGGTTTACATCGATCTTCACTTGGTCCGGACGGCGCACGGCGATCAGCGTGGCGGACAGATCCCGTTTGAAACGATCGAACAGGGCGGCAATCGGCAGCGGCTGCTCGCCGCGGTACTCCACACTGTACTGGGTCATGCCGTAAGTGCTGTCCAGCAGCTGCCGGTGCAAACGGGCGGAGCCCGGGTCCAGGGAGGATTTGGCCAGCAACTCCACCGCCACCGAGGGAATACACTCGATATTGGGACAGTGGGCGCGCAGCAATTCGCCCACATTTTCATCCTGGAAATAGGCGGTCTTGTGGCTGCGGGGACTCAGTTTGTCGCAGAACAGGGCGGTGGTCAGGGTGACGTCGTCGAGGGGGTTGTCGATGATAATGCGCGCCGCATCGGCCAGCCCGGCGCGCTGCATCCCCTCTATGTGGGAAAAGGATTCCACCCGCACAAAGTCGATTTTGCCGGGCATGGGGTTTTCGATATCGGCTTCCACGCACAGCACTATCTCCGCTGCGGCGCCGTTGGTTTTGGACCGCAACAGCTCGATCAGGCGCAGGGTTCGCGTGCCATTCCAGCCGATAATAACCGTGTGATTCTTGTGATCTGTCATACGCAAACCTCTCTTTCCCCGCTGCGCAAACTCCGACACCGCGAAGCCCACCTGGGTAATTACCATGGCAAAGAGACTCAGGCCGAGGGGTATCACCCAGGCCACCACCACCAGCTTGCCCGCCGGCGTCACCGGTGAGAGATCGCCGTAACCCACTGTGGAGGCGGTGACCACCAGCCAGTAGATAAAATTGCCGGGAGCGGTCAGGTCGCTTTCCCCCACGGCACTCAGCAACAGGTAACAGCTCGCCACATAGCCGGCCACCGCGAAGATCACGGTACTGGCACTGGCCTTAATAAAAAGCGACGCCAGAAGGCGTCGCACCCGATATAACAGCATCCTAAGCTTTTTCGCGACTTGCCAGCAGCTGCGCCAGCTTGTCGCTGCCGCTTACCTGGCCACCGGGCTGGATACCCGCGGCCTTGAGCCTGGCATCCAGGCTGGAGCCACTCTCTTCCGAGGCCAGCTCCTCCGCCGCCTCCAGTTCTGCGGCGCGCTGCTGCTGCCGGTCCTTGATGCGGTCGAGACTGTCCAGGGCGGTCTTGACCCTGCTGTTGGCCCCCATATGGCGGGAGGACACCGCCACCTGCGCCTTCTGCACCGATTCCGTAGCCTTGATCTGGTCGATCTGCTGCTCCATGCGGCGCACATTGGTCTTGGCCTTGGCAATATTGGCTTTCAGTGAGCGCTCGGAGTTGAGGAAACCCTCCAGCAGGCTTTTTTCCGTTTCCAGCTGGGTCTCCAGTTCGGTGACCCGCTCGGCACACTCCAGGGCCAGGTTGTTGTCGCCCTTCTCGCTGGCGCTGATGGCGTGCGCACTGTAGGTATCGATGTCCGTCTGCAGCGACTTCACTTTGTTCTCGACCAGCTTGCGCTTGGCCATAATCTTGGTCAGATTCTCGTCACAGGCTTTCAATTCGCTTTTCGCCTCGCGCAGTTCCTGGTCCAGGATACGAATGGACTGGCTGTCCGCCACCGCTTCCGCCCCTTCGTTGACGGCACCCTTCAGAGCGGTCCAGATTTTACTCAGGCTCATGCCACACCCTCCATTTCAAAATGATCCGCGTACAAGTCGAGAAAATCCCCCACATTGGAAAACAGGGTCTCTATCTCCTCGATCACCACCTGGTCCCGGCTGGAAACGGACAGAGCACCGAAGGCAACGTAATACTTCTCGCCGCCGATATTCCTGATGGCGATGGCCGTCAGGGGCACCAGCTGGTGCGTCTGCAAGACCATCTCATTGAGTGCCGCCACATCCTCCACCTGATCGACGGCAAACAGGATGCTCTCCACCACTATCTGCTGTTCGCCCACATAGATGAACGCATCGATGCCCTCATCGTTGGAGATACTGAGGCAGTCCCCCTCGGGCTCCACCACCCAGCCAGGATGGTTTTCCGCCAACTGGCGCAGATTGTCATTGTTCCAGGTCATTTAAACTCCCTCACTGTGGAATATTGGTCACAATATATCGCATCGAAAAAATGGCGGTCAATAACTTATTTCAAATTTATGTTGCAAATAATACACATAAAGATAGTATTTTCCCCATTTGCAGCATCAGTCGTAATGGAGTAGCGCCTATGGACCACAAGCAAAGCCTCGACAACCGACAGGCACTGGCTCCATACAAACAGGCCATAGCGCGCTATGTGCGCGCCTCTATGGCCCTGCGGGGTATGCGCTACGGGGATCTGGCCCTGGCCCTGGCCGGGAAAGGAATCGCAATCACGACGGAAAACCTGCGCAGCAAAGTGAGCAAGTGCATGTTTTCGGCGGACCTGCTGGCGGCCATCATCGATACCCTATCGGTGGAGGACAGTGCCATGGCGGAAATCCTCAAACAGGCGCGGGAACTACAGGACCGGGAGCGCAGCCCCGGATCAACGGGAAGTTAGCGCCTGCTCACGCAAGATGCAATGACCACAGTGAACCCCCTCACCGACTGGCCTCAGAGCCCCGGGTGACGGCGCAGCACCCGGGCGAACCAGCCGCCCCGCAGGGCGCGGGGATTACTGCTTTGGGACTCGCGGTGGCAGACGCCGCGGTGGTGGCGGTAACCCGCCGGCAGATAGGCGTCCAGGTGCCCGCCCACCGAGTGGACATAGTTGCGCAGCAGATTGGTCCAGATCTCCAGGATCTTGCTGCGCATTCCCGCCGGCCCCTCCATAGCCATAAATGCCTGGTGGGAATAGCGTTCAAAGGCGGCTGTTTCTATAAAGTGCAGGCCGTTGGGCAGGCGCCCCAGTGTCCAGGAGCGCCGGCCGGCGAGGAAGTGGCGGCGATTGATATCCACCGCTATGCGGCCGAACAGGGTGCCGATACCCGGCGCGCCGACCACACTGCCGCTGTGTGCCGCGGCTTCCAGCAGCTCGTACCACTGCCGCTCCAGGGTGGTGGCGACGAAGTTGTAGCGTTTTTTGTCCATCGCCACCCAGTCGTCGCGCAGGTTGCCGACGAATTCATTCAGGGTGAACTTCACCGTCCGCTTGCCGTTAAAGCGACAGTTGGAAAATTCAGCCCGCGCCAGGTTGCCCGGGGAAAAAACTGCGGGAAACCGCCTGAAGAGGCGGTCGCAGGCGGTGTTGAGATCGAACCCGGCCGGCGGGCGGAAAAATGCGATGTGGGTGTTGATATGATAGGGCCCGACCCCGTCCCGGCCCGGCTGCTGTTCGCGGAAACTACAGCGGTTGATGCCCGGAATCGGCCACAGCACCGTCTCAGCGTCATCCACCTCCTCCAGGATTTCTTCCCCCTGCGGCCACAGCAGGTCTTCGGTTTCCAGGGCGGCGGGCGGAAAGCCCGCGTGGGCCTGCGCCGGCCCTGTGTGGGCTGCGCAATTGGCACAAATACTGGACTCGGACATGGTTGTTTCCTCAATCTGATCGACCCGACCGGCCGGGGCCGGCGGACACCCTATTTGGTGATCGCGCCACATCCCCGACAGGTCAAAACCCGATGGCCCGGCTGACCTCGGGGGCAGCCGCCGGCCGGCACAGCGCGGCCAGGTAGTGTTGAATACGGGCGATGGCAACGGGGCTATTGGCCAGGCCGCCGTGATCCACACTGCGCAGATCCTCGCGCACCAGGGACGAAGTGCGGCTGGCGGCGGCACTGCCGGAGAACACCGGCACTGTGCCGTCACCGCGGTTGGCGACTGCCGAACCATGCCGGCGCAAATTGCCGCTGCGATCGATGCGAAAATGGGTTTCGGTGGGCAGCTGGCTGGAATACAAAACCACCGACTGGGCCGGCACATAGCTGCCCAGCCCCCGGTCCAGACCGTCGCGCATACGCAGCAGGGCCGGGTCCCCGTCGATACCCGTGACACGGTTGCGATACACCCGCGCCGGATCTGCCGCGTTGGTGAGACCGGCCCTGCGATGGTCGAACTGCAGCCAGCCGGGATTGGCGCTACAAAATGCCCGCGTCGGCAGCAGCTCGTAGGCCGAGGGAATACGGCGCGCCAGGCTCGCCAGGGCGCGGCCGGCGAAGGCCCCCACCGCACCCTCGGTGGTTTCGTCCAGCTGGATATCCGACAGCAGTTCACTGCTGTCGGCCTCCACCAGTGACTGGCGCAGCACCCGATAGGCCTTGGAAGCACCGTGCACAGGGCTGCCCAGCAGGATCAGGCGGGCGACCACATCGCTGCCGGGCCGCCCGCCGATGCGGGAGAAACGGCAGAAGAGTCTCGACACCAGCCCACCCATGCTGTGCGCCACCAGCACCACCCGCCGCGCCCCTGTCTCGCGCAAAGCCCGCTCCACCACCAGGCGTAGCCGGCGGGCCGAGTCGATATTGGACTGGCGCCAGTCATAGCCGGCGCAATAGAGTTTTACCCTGCCGCCACAGATGGCGGCAAACCGGGGGCCCGACAATACGGTCACCAGGTTGCCGTAACCCCGGTCCCATACCAGGTTGCCTCCATTGACCACCCCGCGGTGCCGCAGCAGCCGCTCCACCGCCGGTTTCGCCCTGGGGTTGGGCCTGGCCGCATTGCGCATATCCCGCAGTTGCAGCAGGCCGCGGCCATTGTCGAAGGTCCACCCTTCATCCGGGTCCCAGATAGAGCGGCCGGTGCTGTTCACCAGCCTTGTGCCGAGTATGCCCGGCACTATGATCACAGGCGTGGTCATCCCTGTATCTCCTCATGATTAACCCATCCGTCGGCCGCGGATAGGTGGAATATTGCGTCACCCTTGACTCTGGCTCCGGTGGAATAACGCCGCTGCGCCCGGCGCACCCCCGCGCCGGGATAGGGCACCTCCACCAGGTCCAGCAACAGTTCGCCCCTGTCTCCGGCGCTGTGCAGGGATGTGATCAGGCCCGCGTAGTGGATGCCCTCGGCGGGGCGCCGGCGCAACAGCACATCGCCGGCCCGCGGCAGGCCGCTGCGCGGCAGCAGCCGCGGGCGCTGCGCATCCGCGTGGGCTTCACTCTGATCGTCGCTGCGCCGCAGTTGTCGCAGAATCAGTTCGGCTACATCCAGCAGCAGACTCTCTGAATCGATCTGGGGGTGGCGCTCGGGTATCTGTTGCCAGGCGCTGAGCAGCTGCCCATGGTTCCCGGGCACCTGACCCGACCCGGGTGCCGCTTCCAGCAGGTCACTGACTTCCCCCTGCCAGCCCGGGTCCACCGGGGCCTCGGGCGAAGCCTGTTCAGAGCCATCCGCGCGGCGCCGCTGCTCCGCGGCAGCCACCGCCGCCGCTACATCGAGCCGGCCAAAACCGAGGCGGTGGATTTCCGCCGGGCCAGTCAGTTGATCGTCCTCCGGCCTCGCCAGAGAGGCAAACAACAGGGCGCGGGTCTCGGTGATCGGGAGGGGTCGCGCGGCAGCCTCGAACATCAGGGCGATAGTGCCCGCCACATGGGGCGCTGCCATACTGGTGCCGCTCTTGCGGGTGTTGCGCAGGCCTGGCGCCTCCCCCGGCGGAGTCGATTGCGCAGCCAGAATACCCACGCCAGGAGCGGTGACCTCCGGCTTGGGGCGTCCGTCGCGGGTGGGCCCGGCGCTGGAAAAATGGCCCATGGGGTGGGATTCCCGGTGGGCATCGAAGGCCCCCACGGTAATGGAGTAGAGCCCGTTGCACAGTGTGCCGGTGGTGTGGGTACCGGTGCGGTCGTCGGCGAGAAAACGCGGTCGCGGACCCTTTTCCCGCTCTATCCAGGCGTGGAAGCGCCCGTCGGTCACGGCGTCGCCCACCAGCCGGATCTTCCAGTGGCCCCCGGGAGCGAAGCGATGGATAAACAAATCGATATGCCGGTCGCCATTGGCCCGGGATCGTGCCCGGTGGTAGACGCGCCCGACGCGGCTGCCCTCCAGCTCCAGAGAGGCCTCCCGGCCCGGCACCACCCGCGCCAGCAACCTGTCCCCGGGGGCATAGATTTCGGCGCTGAAACTGTCACCCGCGGCGTAGTAAATCTCCACCTCGCTGTTGGAGTGGTCGTGGTGCGGCACCTGAAAGTCCAGCCAGTGTTCTCCGTCCTGGTTCAGGCGCGCGGAGGCGTGTGCCCGCGCGGCGAAGTAGTTGCCCGCACTGTTGACGATGGCCCGGCCATCCCTCATCCACACGGCCCGGTCGATACCCCGCTCCACCAGGGTGCTGCCGTCGTGGGGCCCACCGTGGGCACCGACACTCATGTTGATCACAAAGGGGCGATCCCCGGCCAGCGTCTGAACGAAGTCGATGGCCTCCAGCAGCGAGGCGGAATCACCCAGGTTTTGTGTGCCCAGTACGTCCGCTGTGCGCGATAAATGCACGAATACCAGCTCCGCCTCCGGCGCCACCCCGCTGGGTCCGCCGCCGCGGCCGTTGCCGGCGGCGATATCGAGCACATGGGTACCGTGGCTGCCGCGCCAGCGCCCACCGCCACCGCGGGAGTCGGCATCGCCGGGGTGATAGTCCAGCTGTGCGAAGGGGTCTTCGCCGTTCAGGGCCTCGTCGATGGCCTGGCGGGAGAAAATACGTCCGTAGCCCCAGCGGTTTGCCGGCGCCCCGGGGCTGGCTGAAGCACTGGCGGCGGGGCGGTGACGCTGATCCCACAGGGCGAGCAGGCGCGTTTGCCCCGACTCGTTGCGAAACGCCGGGGAAGTAAAATCCACCCCCCAGTCCAGTACACCGACAACCACCCCCCGGCCGCCGTAAGCCAGTCCTTCGGGGCGGCGCAGATCTCCGCCGCCGGCTGGCTCCTGCGTGTCCTCTTGCGGCCAGTCCGGGGGCCGCTGCTCGGTCACCGGGCGGGATATCTCGGCCCAGCTCACCTCCGGCAGGGCCAGCAGGGCTTCGAGCCCTTCCCGCTTCACCCGCAGAGTGGCGATGTCGCCAAAGCGGCTGACGATACGGGCGCGACCGAGAAACCCGGCCGGCAGCTCCCAGTTCTCCGCCAGTTGCGCCACCAACGCCAGCTCGCCTTCACCGCTGTCGGCGATGGCTTCGGCAAGCGCTGGGTCCCGGTCGGCGGTCCCTGTCATGGGTTCGCTCACCTACTTTGCCTTAGCCTTTTCAGCCTTGGCACATTCCTCCCGCAGCTTCTGCAGCGCCGTTTCCAGTTGTTCGACGCGGCTCTCGAGCTCGGCGTCGCTGTCCGGGGCCTCCGGCACCAGATTGATCAGGCGCTCCCGCACTCCTTCCCGCGGTGCCTTGCGCAACAACTGAAAGTCGATGGCCGCTACCCAGTTGAGGGCCGCGGAGTACATCTGGCTGTCCAGCTTGTCCTTACCCTCGCCGCGAATCCGCGCCATGGCCACGCCCACCAGCCGCGCATCTGCGTCCACCGCCCGCGCCGCGACCCTCACCACTTCGCCCGGCACCGGCAGGTCGGCGAGTTCAGTCTCCGCCGTTGCGATGGCGCTGGAAAGTTGTTTCAGTTTTTCCAGTGCCGCGCCCTCCAGGGTGGCGCCGACAACATCTTCCGGACTCTCTTCCGCCTGCTGGGAAATCTCCAGCGCCTTGGCCGGATTCAGTACGCTGACGGCGGCCGCTATAGCGCGCAAAGTCCGCGACTGCAGGCGGCTCGGCTCGACGAGCCCCAGCTTCGATCGGGACAACCCCAGTGGCAGACGCAACCTGGCCCCGCGATGGGCGGCCTCGCACCCATTTGTGTCCGAATCCACATTCAGTGGAATATTGATTTTCATAACCGAATTTCCCTGTTGAAAAGTGCACGGCCATTCACCCGGCCAGCAACAACCGGGTGCGCCGTTCCCACACCGTTAGGCCGGGTTTTTAGCTGCCTTTTACCAGCCCACCGAGCAATTGCCGGTTGTTCAGCAACAGCGCTATGCCACCCATCAGCGCCGGATTGCCAAGGGCGCCGCTCAAGTCGCCGAACATGCCGGACTTGACCGCACCCTGGAACAGCTGCACCAGATCGATATCCAGGCCGTTGTCGGCGGCGGAGATACTGCGGGCAATCTCCAGTGCTCCGTCGAGCTTTTGCTGCCGCTGTAACTGCCCCAACCGCTTGTTTTGAACCCGGTTGACTCTGGCATTGGCAAGGGAGCGCTTGCGGTTTTGCAGCGAGCGTCTCCGGTTCTGATAGATCAGTTTGTCCTGGTGGCGGTTCTTGCGCTTGAGGGCGACAAGGTCCCGCTTGACGCGCGGATCCGTGCGGTAGCCTTTCTTGCGCGAGCGACGACGACGGCGGCGACGGCGACGCTCGGAAAAATCGTCGTCTTCATCGTCGTCGAAATCCTCGTCATCATCTTCCATCAATGCCTCGAAGATATCGTCCAGCTCTTCCTCCTCATCCATCTCGTAGTCGAATGATTCCGGATACAGATCCGATACTTCGGCGTCCGCCTCCAGCGCGCTGTCAAGCAGTTCCTGATTCATAATGTTTCCTCTAAAAAATTGGGGAGCCATGACGCAGCAAGCTCCGGATTCCAAGGGCAAAAGCCTGTTGCCAACCAGGGCCAGTTCGCATTAACTGAGTTGGCCCTAGCGCCCGGCGTGAGCGAGGCGCAGCTGCCTCGCCTTGTTGGCACCCACCCGCTTTACAGCCGGCGCCACCAATTCCCGAAACAGCCGCCGGTCCGGCTGGTAACAACCCGCCTCGCCGTGGCCGTCGCAAAATTCACAGTCTGGATCGGCACCCCAACAGTCCGCACAGGCACCCAGGGCGGCGGCGAGGTTGTCGTTGACGTTGCGCAAATCCGCCAGTTCCCGCTGCAGGTCCTCGTCGTCGGGCGGGGACTCGATCAAATAGCCGGGCTCCTCGTCTTCCTCTGCGTTCGCCAGAATCTCCAGCCAGCTGTCCGCCAACCGCCGGTTGCCCGGAGACAGGTTGAGCAGGCCGAGCAGCTTGTCGATCACACCCCTGCCCTGGGGCGTAGCGACTATGTCCGACAGTGCCTGGCGGCGGTTCTGATCCAGCAGCCTGATCAGGGCGGCCATATCTATTGGGGCCGGCTGCGGGTCCGCGGCAGTGGGGTCTGGTGCGGTTGAATACTGCATAGTGTCTGTTGCTCCTGTCATTGCGCGGTTAATGGCCGGTCTCGGCCGCCTGCCTCTGTGCCGCCTGGTAGACTTCCCGAATCAACAATTGCGTCCTCTGTGCCGGATCGGCGAGATCGCAGCGCGGCTCTCCAGTGTCATCCAGGAAAAAGGACTGGTCGGCGGCGGGCAGATCGCCAGCCGCCACCTCGCCGGCCAGCTCGGCAATAGCGCTGGCGAACGCAATCGCGGGTACCCGGCTGGCGCCCAGCGAAACGTGATTGCGCCCCATCAACAAGCCCAGCAGGGACAGCTGGGTTTCCGGGCGCGACAGCAGAAGCAGCAGTTGTTGCAGCGCTTGCTGCGCTCCCGCTGGCTGGGCCGCTGCGGTGGGCGGCGCGGGCGCGGCACCAAAAGGGCCGGGACCGCCCAGCAACTGTGGGGACATCTGCCCCGCGGGCGGGCTGTGGGGTGTCCGGGCCTGCGGCGCCGGCGCATGCCGGGGTACTTGTTGTATCGGCGGCGCTAGTGTCCGGGGTACCTGTGTCGGGGGCGCCTGTGTCGGGGCCTGGCGAGCCGCCCCACCCCTGGGGGTGGTCAGGGCGCCGGCCGCTCCACCGAGAACCGCACCCGCCACAATGCCGGGAACGCCGCCAACAGCGCCGGCCAATCCACCCTGAACGGCACCGGACAATGCGCGCACAGCGTAGGGCGCGGCCTGGCGGCCAAACCGCTGCAGGTTGCGCATAAAGTCCTCCACGTCCTCCGGCGCTGCGCCCGGGAACAGCTCGGCCAGCTGCTGCTCCAGCTCGCGGTCAGTGACAATCTTTCTGTCCCGCCCCATGGCGCGCCGGGTGGCCGGATAATCCGTCTCCATCCAGCGCCATTGCCCTGCAGTCGACATGGCCATGCTCCCTACCAAGTAATTGCGGGACAATTTACTCCCGGCGCAACACAGTGAAGTCGCAATGCAGTTTCGGCACCGCTGCAGTTTCGCCCCGCTGACGTCACAAATATGTCCCGGTCTTTCGCCGGCCGGCCCTGAGTGGGACACTCCCGGGGAACGGGAAAATAGGGGGGAGAAAGAGGGGCTGTGGAGTGAGGGGAAATTAGCCCGGCGCTAACCCTTGAAAAACAATTGACTGCAGATAAATGGGCAGACTTTCAAGGGCGGCGACCCAATCGCCGGGGGATCGTCTAGCAGGCTGTTGAAATTCGAAGAATTTCGATGCCTACTACCGGAATATGGATGTTCCGGCAAAATCGGCGACGCCTAAGTCGTTGATTTTGGGAGAAAAGTGAAAATCACATTTTTCGCTTTTCGTGTGTTGAAAAAGGCAGGATGCCTTTTTCAACAACCTGCTAGTGAACTGCCGGGTTAATAACAGGCTGCTGTCGCGAACAGGGATATTCAGGCCGTACATCAAGCCTGTCACCGCTTGATTTGTCCTGGAGGCTTTGCGGATATGCGCCGCAAACATGGGCAGGAAAAGGCAAGGAAGGCTTTTTCAGCAAACGGTTAAAAAGC
Source organism: Microbulbifer sp. TYP-18 (assembly GCF_040932045.1). Classification (NCBI taxonomy): domain Bacteria; kingdom Pseudomonadati; phylum Pseudomonadota; class Gammaproteobacteria; order Cellvibrionales; family Microbulbiferaceae; genus Microbulbifer; species Microbulbifer sp. TYP-18. The sequence continues at coordinate 78,493 of NZ_JBFRBC010000009.1, read as the reverse complement.
CCTAGCCAACTGAGCGGGCATCACTGCGCAAAATTTCCCGGTACAGGTCTTCAATCACCGGGACCGGGGTGAGGCCCAGCTCCTGGTTGAGCCTTCTGCGGCACTCGGTGTACTGCCGGATAGCCCGGGAGCGCATATTGCAGCGCAAATAACACAGCATCACTTCGTAGTGTATGTGTTCGTCCAGCTCATCCAGTTCCAGTATCGCCCGGGCATAGTCGAGCGCGCTGCGCCAGCGCCCATCCCGCTTGTGCCACTGGTACAGGGACTCCATGCAGTTGCGGTATCTCTGCCTTAGCTGCTCCCGGATTCCCTCGGCCCAGGGGACGTAGACATAGGGCAGAAAATCCCTGTTGCAGTGGTGCAACAGCCAGCCCTGCTCCGGTTCGTCCGGCAGCGGCTGGCCGTCGCGGAGTCTCCGGTCCATCTCCAGCAGCGGATGCATGTCCAGGCGTACCGGAACTTCCTCGGTCAGGCCGAACTCGTTTTTGCCGTTCACTGTATATGGGGACAGGTCGAACAGGTGTTTATCGAAGTACTGCTTTACCCGCCAGATTTCGGTCCTCAGACGCCGCCGGGTCAGGCTCGGCTGGATCTGTGGCCAGAATAGCGACGCCAGACGCTCGCGCGGGAAGACAACCCCCCGGTTGTACACCAGGTAGACCAACAGCTGGAAAGATCTGCGGGTGGTAAATGGCGGCAATTCGCGCAGGCGGTAAATCACCCCCCCGCTGCCCTGGGTACTGATCAGCGCGACGTGCGCATCGCTTTTCAATGCGGAATCTCCACTGCTAAATGGCGCATCGGGCCGGCAACTCCGCCAGTGCCCTGACTGATACGCAAAGCCCACCGCCAGCCTGCGGCGGGATCAATGACAGTTGTCGTTTATAATTCTTGCTTTAAAGGCCGGCCACCTTAGCGCCTTCGCCACCCAGCGTCGATTACAGGCCGGCACAGCCTATTACACCCGGTCACAGGGACAGGCACAGGCCCTGTAAATACGCGCCTTCCAGGGTCTGTTCGGCCATTCTGGAACTCCGGTCACGGAAATCCTGCCGGCCCGCGGGGCGCCGGGATTGTTGCACTATGCTTTATCCCGTAACATGCCCGACCCTGTGCCCAGAGTTTGATCACATACGATGCCGACCATTTGCGCGCGCCTGCTAGCCCTGCTGTTCTGCTGTACTTCCGGTCTCGCCGCGGCGCAGAGCTACGAAAACCTCTACAGCAAATACCGCGGCAGCCTGTATCAGGTCCGCCTGATCGAAAAAGCCTCCAATTCCAAGGCCGGCCTGGGCTCCGGCTTCCAGATTTCCCCCGACGGTCTCATCGCCACCAATTACCATGTGGTCGCGGGAACCGTGAACGACCCGGAAAAGTACCGGCTGGAATACCTCAGCACCGACGGCACCCTGGGCGCCCTGACGCTGCTGGACATAGATGTGGTCAACGACCTGGCCCTGCTGCGTATGGACAAGCCGGGTGCCAAGCACCTGGGCCTGGCGCAGAAAACCCCACAAAAGGGCGAGACCATTTTCGCCCTTGGCAACCCGCTGGACCTGGGGATGACTCTGATTCCCGGCACCTACAACGGCATCGCCGGTGGCAGCTTTTACGACCGTATTCATTTCTCCGGGTCCATCAATCCCGGCATGAGCGGCGGTCCGGCGATCAATTCCGGGGGCCAGGTAGTGGGTATCAACGTGGCCACCGCGGGCAATCAGCTGAGTTTCCTGGTACCGGTGGAAAAGCTGGCCAGACTGGCGAAACACTACGGCCGGGAAGGTAATGAACTGGACCTGCACACCGTCACCCGTCAGCAGTTGCTGAAAAACCAGCAGGACATCATCGACCGGATTCTGGGCGCCAAATGGCAGTTGCTGCCCCTGGGTGACGCCATGGTGGTGGGCGAGATAGTCCCGCCCATCCACTGCTGGGGCAACACCCAGGAAGATGACGAACGCACCATCAAGCGCATCGACAAAGGCTGCACCGGCAAGGATGTGATTTTCCTCTCTGAGGACTTCAACACCGGCCGGGTGGAATACGAGTTTTTCTGGCTGCAGGCAGATGACCTGAACCCGGCGCGCTTCTATGCGGATTACGAGCAGCAGATGAGCAGTTTCGCACCGGGCAACGATGCGGGCGAGGAGGATGTGACCAATTTTAACTGTCGCCAGCTATTCACCTCCCAGCCCCGCGGTGAGAACGGCGATAGCGATGCCGATCCTATTATCGCCCGCACCAGCTACTGTGTGCGCCGCTACAAGCAGTTCCCGGATTTGTTCGACGTCTTCTACCTGAGCCTCAGTGTCGACCAGAAAGACCGCGCGCTGGTCAGTCACTTTACCCTGTCCGGCTTTACCCAGGAGTCCGCCGCAGCGTTTAGTGAGAAATTTACGAGCGAAATCCAATGGCACTGATCATCGAAGAATTGAACCGCGCCAACCGGGTGCGGGCCCGTTATCGCATGGAGGGGGATCGTTTCACCCTCGGCCGCGGCTACCAGAACGATGCCATTATCGAGGACCTGCACGCGGATACCGCCCACGCGGAAATTCTACGCGATGAAAACGGCCGCTATCACCTGCGGGACCTGGATAGCGTCAACGGTATACAGCTGCTGCGCAACAGCCGCGGCCGCCCGGTCAGCTATCACCAGATAGAAAACGAGCGGGTGATCGAGTCCGGCGACGAGATTCAAGTGGGCAAGACCCATCTGCGCCTGATCGACAGCAACACCCCCTTGCCGCCGGCGGTGCCGGTGCACTCGCTGGAAAATATTCTGCACCAGCTGTCCAACCCCATGGTTGCCATCGCCCTTCTGCTGGCGATGGGCGGCTCCGCCCTGCTGTTGAGCTACCTGGGATACGCGCGCGCCTACGAGTGGACCCTGGCCCTCAACCTGGTGGCCGGCACCCTGCTGGGCATTCTGTTGTACGCTGCCGCCTGGGCATTTATCGGTCGCGTGGTGCGCCACGATTCCCAGTTCTTTACCCACCTCACCATCGCCGCGCTGGGCGCACTCCTCTACACCCTGTGGGAGTGGTTCGGCAGCCTGCTGGATTACAACTACGCATTGGGCAGGCTGGCGCTGCCACTGCTGAATTTTGCCGTACTGGCGGTATTGCTGCCCACGATGCTGTGGTGCGCCTGCTACCTGGCCACCAATATATCGCCCCGCTGGCGCCTGGGTGTGGCCCTGGTACTGCCGCTGGGATTTCTCGGCCTGGGCCTGTCCGAGCAGATCACCAGCCTGAGCAAGTTCCACCGTGTGCCGCAGATCTCCACCGAAATCAAATATAAATCGCTGCTCTGGCGCAAGCCGGAACCGCTGCAGCCGTTTATCGCCGGGACCCGGACACTGTTCGATATCCCCGTTGAAGAGCGGGAGCAGGAGCCGCCTTCCGATCAAAGTGACGAGGCGGAAGCTGGGACAGGCGACAGCGCCCGCCGGGCAGCGCCAAACCACGTCGCCGGGGCGGCACCATGAGCAGCCCTTTCTGGAGCCCCGCACTGGCGCAACTGGAGCCCTATGTCCCCGGGGAACAACCGCGTGCCCAGCGGCTGATCAAACTCAACACCAATGAAAATCCCTATCCGCCATCGCCGCAGGCGCTGGCGGCACTGAGTGATCCGGCACTGCACCGGGCGCTGCGCCGCTACCCGGATCCGGAGTCGAGCGAATTGTGCAGCGTCATCGCCGCGCAGCACAATGTAGCAACGAACCAGGTGTTCGTCGGCAACGGTTCCGACGAGGTGCTGGCACACACTTTCTACAGTTTTTTTCGCCGCGACCAGCCACTGCTGTTCCCGGATATTACCTACAGCTTCTACCCGGTTTACTGCCAGCTCTACGACATCGATTTTCGCACCCCGGCATTGGGGGCGGATTTCTCCATCTCAGTACAGGATTACGCCGGCGAAGCGGCGGGTGTAATACTGCCAAATCCCAATGCTCCCACCGGTCGCCAACTGCCACTGGAAGACATAGAGCAACTGCTGCGGCTGCAGCCGGAAAGGGTGGTGGCGGTCGATGAAGCCTACATCGATTTCGGTGGTGACAGCGCCGTGTGCCTAGTCGACCGCCATCCCAACCTGCTGGTGATCCGCACCCTGTCCAAATCCCACGCCCTGGCGGGATTGCGGCTGGGCTATGCTGTGGGGCAGGCGCACCTGATCGAGGGGCTGCAGAGAACCAAGAACAGTTTCAACTCCTATCCGGTGGACGGTGTGGCCCAGCGGGTCGGCGCCGCGGCCATCGCGGACCACCGCTGGCTGGAGGAGAATTGCGCAAAAGTGATCGCCACCCGGGACAGTGTCACCGAAGCCCTGACCGCCCTGGATTTCGAGGTGGTGCCCTCTAAAGCGAATTTTGTCCTGGCGCGACCGGGTACCATGGAGGCCGGGCAGCTGTACACCGAATTGCGCCGGCGCGGTATTCTGGTTCGGCACTTCAATCGGGCGCGAATCAACCAGTACCTGCGCATCTCCATCGGCACAGACACTGAGATGGCGCAGCTGCTGGAGGCGTGCAGGGAAATTATCGCCACACACCAGAATTCAACGGTGCGCTGAAACCGGCGGGCGCGCTCTTGGTCCACTCAGAGGTCAGCAGTGGGGGAGTTAATGTTCAGCAGATTGCCGAAAGTATTTTGGCTGGCTTTCGCAACCCTGTGTGCCGCGGCCCGGGCCGCAGACAATCCCTGGCAGGAGATAGAGGATCCCAGCGCCCAGCCCCCCGCCAGTATCGGCACCTATACCAACGGCTGCCTGGCGGGTGCCCAGCCGATGCCCCTGCGGGGCGAGGGTTTCCAACTGGTGCGCACCGGCCGCCATCGCTATTTTGCCCATCCGCAGACAGTGGCATTCCTGCAGCAGTTTTCCCGCGCCGTGGCGCGGCGCGGCCTGGGGCGGCTGCAGATTGGCGATATCTCCATGGCCCGCGGCGGTCCCTTCTCTTCCGGCCACCGCAGTCACCAGATGGGGCTCGACGTCGATATCTGGTATTCACAGGACTGGCGCGCCAAACAGCGCCCCCTGAGTCGGTGGGAGCGCGACAATATCTCCGCCATTCCCCTGGCGGACGAAAAGCGCCACGCGCTGATCGAGGAAAACTGGGACCCCCGGGTGCCGCAAATACTGCGCCTGGCAGCCGGGGACGAGCGTGTGGAGCGCATCTTTGTGCACCCGGCCATCAAGCGCAAAATGTGCGACCTGGCCGGGGATGACAATGCCTGGCTGCGCAAGGTGCGCCCCTGGTGGGGACACAACTACCATTTCCATGTGCGCCTCGCCTGCCCACCGGGCGACAATAGCTGCAAGCCCCAGCGACCGGTGCGCGACGCGGCCTGTGGCAAGGATCTGGACTGGTGGTTTAGCGACGAAGCCCTCGCTATTCTGCGCGGTGAGGTGCCGCTCGGGGAGCCGCAGCGCAAACCGGAATTGCCCGCGCAATGCACCCGTGTACTGGAGGCGCGCTGAAGTTCACCGCGTCGGAAAGACAAGGACAAAAACGGCATGATCAATACCCTGCTTATTTGCGGCGGTGGTGGCAGCGAGCACGAGGTGTCACTGCGCACGGCGGACTTTATCCAGCGCCAGTTGGAGGAAGTCGCGGATATCGCAGTGACTCGTGTAGAGATGAGCGCCAATGGCCAGCTAATGGATACCGACGGCAATGTCTGCCAACTGGGGCCTGACCGCTCCCTGCACAGAGAGCCGGGCCACAACTGGCCGGTGCACTATGTGATCCCAGCCATTCACGGCTATCCCGGCGAGACCGGCGACCTGCAATCGGAACTGGATATTCTCGGCATCCCCTATTTTGGTTGCGGGCCGGAGGCCAGCAAATTCTGCTTCAACAAGGTGAGCACCAAGCTGTGGCTGCGGGCACTGGGTATCGACAATACGCCTTACCAGTTCCTGTTCGCCAATGAGCCGGAGGAGTTCGCCAAGGCCGGCATGGCCCTGCGGGAGTGGGGCGCGGTATTCGTCAAAGCGTCCAACCAGGGCTCTTCCGTAGGCTGCTACCGGGCCGACGACACCGACGCATTGCAACACGCCGTGGAACAGGCCTTCCAGCTGTCACCCTATGTATTGGTGGAGAAGTGCCTGACCGGGCGGGAACTGGAAGTGGCCACCTACGACTATGACGGCGAACTGATTATCACCCCACCCGGCGAGGTCCGCGCACCCGCGGATACCTTCTACAACTACGAGGAAAAATATGGGGAACACAGCCGCGCCTCCACCTTTGTGGAGGCCGAGGGACTCAGCGACGCCCAGTTGGGCTGGGTGCGGGAAGCGTCCCGACGCGCCTTCCTCGGCCTGCACCTGAAAGATCTGTCGCGGATTGACTTCTTCCTCACCGACGAGGGGGATATCTACCTCAATGAAGTGAACACCTTTCCGGGCATGACACCTATTTCCATGTTCCCGAAAATGCTGGCCAATATGGGCCACTCTTTTTCCCACTATTTGGCCAGCCTGATTCGCCGGGCCACCGCTTCCGCACACAGCTGAACCCGGTATCGACAATCCCGCCGACATCGGGCGGGCTCCCGCTGGCCCCGTCAGCCGTTGCCGCAGCGCAGCCAGCTATCCTGGCGCAGGCGGGAAAACTGGCCGCGCAGGAATTCCATCTGATCGCCGCGGATCCGATCACTGTTGATCAGCGCCAGGTATTCCGCCGCATTGGGACAGAAGGGCAACGCCAGCAACTCCATCCCTATTTCCTCCAGCAGGCGGCTGCCCTTGTGCTGGTTGCAGCGCCGGCAGGCGGTGACCACGTTTTCCCAGGTGTCGCGACCGCCGCGGGAAACCGGTTGTACATGGTCCCGGGTCAGTTCCACAGCGGAAAACCCGCTGCCGCAGTAGAGACAGGTGTGCGCATCGCGGAAGAAGAGTGCGCGATTGGTCAGAGGCGGGCGCCGGCGCGGCTGCGCCATACGCGAACCGTTACAGGCGATGATAGCGGCTAGGTCGAGATGGGAACGCTCCCCTTCGCGGTTGATGCCGCCGTGCACCCTCAGCACCAGCCCCCCCAGGGACCAGGTCACCAGTTCGCGCACATACAGGCAGGCGGCCTCCTGCCAGTTCAGCCATTCCAATGGCTGCCCGGCCAGGTTCAGGCGCAGGATTTTGGCTTCCATCATCCCGCCGTCCCCTTTTTATACGGGTCCAGCCCATTCCCTGGGAGGCACTGAAAAGCGCGCGGGTTTGACTCGGGGCACGACAGTGGCAGAGCCCACCAGGGCTCGGGAGGTACCGGGACAGCATGCATGGGCGGCACTGAGATTCTGAAGGCTCAACCCTCCGCAGGTCGCGTGTAATGCGAGTGGTTCGATCTGATTAAAGCGAATAATTGTTTCAGTTTCCATACGCAAGGGCAGTTCCATTGCCGGAATTGTGACAGACACCATGCAGTAAAAAGGTGTCGGGCCGAAGTTGGCGGAAAAATTCACTCTGGCGTTTCTTACCAGCAGGGGTGTTCGGGCCGCAACTCAAGCGTGTAACGGCTTGATTTCTCGTGGAGGGTTTGCGAAAAGCCAGGGAGGGCTTTTTCAACAATCTGCCAGTAACAAATTGCCAGAGGCAGGGATGGGGTTTGAACAGGGGCTGCCGGTGGGTAGCGGATCTTTCGATGGGGCAAAATAAAAACACCACCCGGGCAATCCGGCCCAAGTGGTGCACTCACAGGATGGTACCCAGATCCTTTGGGCGTGCGGCTCAGTCCCTGTATCCTTCGCCGCAGATTGCAATCCCTTGGGCTTCCCTGCGCTCTAAGTATGGTAGCCGTGGGGAAATCCGCTAGTAAAAAAATCGATTTCTACAAAAGAGATATTCTGCGCGCCATTAGCCCGAGGAGACGCGAAATGCCACTGCAACTGAAAAGGGGCCGGAATTGGATAATGATTAAAACACCACCCGGGCATTCCCGCCCGGGTGGTGCATGCACAGGATGGAGCCCAGATCCTTTGGGCATGCGGCACAATCCATTCGATCCATTGCCGCGGTATTGAAGTCCCTTAAGCGTCCTTGCATTTTTATTATGACCCCGCGCGGAAAAAGCGATAGAGGCAATTGGCTGAATTTCTTGTGAGACATATCTCACATGCCGCAGAGATATCTTACAAGGGGAAGTGGAAAATCGGGGGGCAGTGATATACAAAGACGCCGCAGATGCGGCCAGTCATCACTATAACCACAATTATTATGAGGTCAAGCACCGCCATGAAAAGCCTGCTGAAATACGCGTCGATCCTATTGCTGTTGCTGATCGCCGCGGCAGCGCTGGTGATCGCCCTGTTCCCCGGCGTGGATATCCCCTGGAGGCAGATCACCGGCGGGGCCGAGACCAGTGAAGAGACGGTGTCCACAAATTTGCGCACCATATCGGGCCACAGCGTTACTCTGTTCGCGGATGCAGTGCCCAATGCGCGCTGGCTGGCAGTCACCCGCCGCGGCGATCTCCTGGTGTCACAACCCAAACTGGGCCAGGTCAGCCTGGTCTACGGGGACCGCAACCGGGACGGCCGCGCCGACGGTCAGCGTGTCCTGATCGATGGCCTGCGGCGCCCCCACGGCCTGTTCCTGCACGATGACTGGCTCTATATCGCCGAGAGCGACGCGGTGGGACGCGTACCTTTCGATCACTCCGACGGCCGCCTCTCCGGCAGTTACCAGCACATCGTCACCGGGCTCGCGGATCAGGGCAATCACTGGACCAAGACCATCGGCATGGGCCCGGACGGCTGGGTCTATCTGAGCAGCGGCTCCACCTGCAACGCCTGTGGGGAAGAAGATCCAAAGCGCGCCACCATCATGCGCTTTCAGCCCGACGGCAGCGAATTTGAAATCTTCGCCACCGGTCTGCGCAACAGTGTCGGCTTCGACTGGTCCCCTCTCAACGGTGCCCTCTATGCCACCGACAACGGCCGCGACTGGCTGGGCGACGACTTTCCCCCCTGCGAGCTGAACCTGGTCCAGCGGGGCGCCTTTTACGGCTGGCCCTACGCCAACGGTGACCGGGTGCCGGACCCGGATTTCGGCGTCGGCGCCGGGCCTGAAATTCAGGCAAAAATCGCTGCATCACAGCCGCCGGTGCACGATTTTGCGGCCCACAATGCGCCGCTGGGCATTTATTTCCTGCGCAGTCAGATGCACACCGGTGACTATCGCAATGCGGCCCTGGTGGCCCTGCACGGCTCCTGGAACCGCAGTGTCAAAGACGGTTACAAGGTGGTATCGCTGCACTGGGGCGACGACGGCAGTATCTCCCAGCGGGACTTCCTGTGGGGTTTTCTCAGCCCGGACCGGCAGGAGGTCTACGGGCGGCCGGTGGCCATCGCCGAGGATACCGCCGGCAATGTCTATGTCTCCGACGACTACGCCGGTGCCATCTACCGGGTGCAGCGTGGCGCGGCGCAGGGGCGCGCGGATACCGGCTCCGGCCGACCGCGTTTGCGGGCCCCCAACAAGCCGGTGGCCATCGACAGTGGCGCGGCGGCGCGGGGAAAGGAACTCTACCGGCAGTACAACTGTGACCAGTGCCACGCCCAACAGTTGCTGCTGCACGACCTGTCGGCAAAATACACATTGCAGGAGCTGGGGGACTACTTCGACACTCCCACCCCGCCGATGCCGAACTACGGCTTCAGCGCGCCGCAAAAACGCGCCCTGGCCCATTATCTGATGTCACTGGAGGTGGCCCCGCCTAATGGCGCGGGTCAAACCACAGTGCCAATTGACCCCCCTGCTGCCAGCCGCTAAGGTGGCCGCGCAGCGAAGCAACCGGTGAACGCAGGGCGGATCAATGGCAGCGAAGAAACAGAGTGCGACTTTCGAACAGGCGCTGGAAGAACTGGAGCAACTGGTCGGGCGGCTGGAAGCCGGAGACTTGCCACTGGAAGAGGCGCTGACGGACTTCGAGCGCGGTGTCAAACTCACCCGCGAATGCCAGCAGAAGCTCGCTGCCGCCGAGCAGAAAGTGCGCCTGTTGATGGAGGAAAACGGCGAAGTGCGCGAGCTGCCGTTCGACACCGACGATACCCGGGAAGACACCTGAATGGCGGCAGCCCAGATGCTGCAGAAACCGCTGGCGGAGTTTCTGCAACTGGTCGGGGAGCGCCAGCAGACGCAGTTGCAGGCGAGCCTGAAAACAGAGGTGGCAGACGCCGGAACACTGTTCAGCGCCATGCGTTACGCGGCGCTGGGGCCCGGCAAACGGCTGCGCCCGGCACTGGTATACGCCTGCGCCGGCGCCCTGGGTGGCGCCGATTTCGATCCCGTTGCCTGTGACGCGCCCGCCGCCGCCCTGGAGTGTATCCACGCCTACTCCCTGGTCCACGACGACCTGCCGGCAATGGATGACGACGACCTGCGCCGCGGCCGCCCCACCTGTCATGTGGAATTCGATCAGGCCACGGCCATTCTGGCCGGCGACGCCCTGCAGACCCGGGCTTTCGAGTTGCTGCTGCACTGCTACGCCGCTCCGGCGCTGAAACTGCAAATGCTCGCCGAACTGGCGCAGGCCTCCGGCGCACGCGGTATGGTGGCCGGCCAGGCCATCGACCTGGCGGCGGTGAACCGCAGCCTCGACCCGGTGGCGCTGGAACAGATGCACCGCCTCAAGACCGGCGCCCTGATCCGCGCCAGCGCCCGTATCGGCGCCCTTCTGGGGGGCGCTGACGAATCGCAGCTGCAGGCGGTCACCGGCTATGCCGAGGCCCTGGGCCTGGCTTTCCAGGTACGGGACGACATTCTCGACGTCACCACCGATACCGCCACCCTCGGCAAGACCCAGGGTGCCGACGCGGCGCGCAACAAGCCCACCTATGTCTCACTGCTGGGGCTGGACGCTGCCCGCGACAAGCTACAGCAACTGCAGCGGGACGCCCTTGCCGCCCTGGACGACCTGGGGGGCGATGCCGCCCTGCTGCGCCAACTGGCGGACTATGTGGTTCAGCGGCGTCACTGAGTAGCGCCGCTGCCGCCCGCATCACCGCCGCCGGGATGCAATATCCCTGTCACGGGCATACAATCCCTTTTCCAGTTGCCACGCTTGTAGTTGTTACGCTCGATGTTCGACGAAATCCCACGTACACGCCCGCATACACCGCTGCTCGACACTATCGACGGGCCGGCGCAGCTGCGCGCCCTGGACGAGCGGCAGCTGCCGGAAGTCGCCAGTCAGCTGCGCGAATACCTGCTCTACTGCGTCGGCCAGACCGGGGGACATTTCGGCGCGGGTCTCGGCGTGGTGGAACTGACCATCGCCCTGCACTATATCTACGACACCCCCGATGACCGGCTGGTGTGGGATGTGGGCCACCAGACCTACCCCCACAAGATACTTACCGGTCGCCGCGAGCGAATGCTCACTATGCGCCAGCAGGACGGGCTGTCCGGCTTTCCCAAGCGCAGCGAGAGCCTCTACGACACCTTCGGGGTCGGCCACTCCAGCACCTCCATCAGCGCCGCCCTGGGCATGGCGCTGGGCTCACCGGAGGAGCGCAGGGTGGTAGCGGTGATCGGCGACGGCGCCATGACCGCCGGTATGGCGTTCGAGGCCCTGACCCACGCCGCCCACACCGGCAGGGACATGCTGGTGGTGTTGAACGACAACCGCATGTCGATTTCCAAGAATGTGGGGGGCCTGGCCACCTACTTCGCCAAGATTCTCGCCAGTAAAACCTATCTCTCCATGCGCGAGGGAAGCCGCAGGATCCTGTCCACCATTCCCAAAGCCTGGCAGCTGGCGCGGCGCACCGAAGAGCACGTCAAGGGCATGATCACCCCCGGCACCCTGTTCGAGGAACTGGGTTTCAACTATGTGGGCCCCCTGGACGGCCACAACCTGCACGACCTGGTACACACATTGCGCAACCTGCGCACACAGCGCGGCCCCCAGTTACTGCACGTGGTCACCACCAAAGGCAAAGGCTTTGGTCCGGCGGAGGAGGACCCGGTGGGCTACCATGCGCTGAACAAGCTGGAGCCGGAACCCAAGGTAAAGGTGGCAGTGCCCGGTGAGCGCAAGCGGCCCAAGTACCAGGATGTATTCGGCCGCTGGCTGTGCGACATGGCAGAGCAGGACGAGCGCCTGGTGGCCATTACCCCCGCCATGTGCGAGGGCTCCGGCATGGTGGAATTCGCCGAGCGCTTCCCGCAGCGCTATCACGACGTCGCCATCGCCGAACAGCACGCCGTCACCCTGGGCGCCGGTCTCGCCTGCGAGGGCCTGAAACCGGTGGTGGCCATTTACTCCACTTTCCTGCAGCGCGGTTACGACCAGCTGGTGCACGATGTCGCCATCCAGAACCTGGATGTCACCTTCGCCATCGACCGCGCCGGCCTGGTGGGGGAGGACGGCCCCACCCACGCCGGCAGTTTCGATCTCACTTTCATGCGCTGCCTGCCGAATATGGTGATCGCCGCCCCAAGCGACGAAAACGAGTGCCGGCAGTTGCTCTACACCGCCTACCTCCACTCCGGGCCTTCCGCCGTGCGCTACCCCCGCGGGACCGGCACCGGCGCCGAGATACAGCAGCAGATGACCCAGCTGCCCCTGGGCAAGGGCCGGCTGCTGCGCCAGGGCAGTGACGTGGCCATCCTCAGCTTTGGCGCCCTGCTACAACCCGCCCTGGCGGCGGCGGAAAAACTGGGGGCCACCGTGGCGGACATGCGCTGGGTCAAACCCCTGGATCAGGCGCTGATAGATCAGCTGGCAGCGGAACACCGGTTGCTGGTCACCCTGGAGGAAAACACCATCGCCGGCGGCGCCGGCAGCGCGGTAATGGAATACCTCAATGAACGCGGCACAGTGGCGCCGCTGCTGCAACTGGGGCTGCCCGACACAGCGGTCGGACATGGCAAGCACCCGCAGCTGCTCGCTGGCGTCGGTCTGGACGCCGCCGGTATCGAAGACCGGGTACGCCGCCGTTTGCACCAGTTGGAAAATAAAAACATCCGCGGCCAGGCGGCGGCCTTTTAATCGCGACACAATCCTGGCCACAGTCAATTTACCCGCTATCGACCCGACGGCTCTTCAGCCTGCCCCCGGCCGATACGCATCCATCATTCCACCGGGAGAAACCCGTGCCCCTATTTGTTAAACAAACGCTTTTTGCCACAGTCCTGCTGGCGGCCGCCCAGGTGGCGGCCATGGAGAACCGGGCCTTCGACCGGGCTTTCGCCGCCCTGCCCAAGGGGGAGAGCGCCGGCGTACAACTCAAGGCGCTGCAGGACCTGCGCTACCGCTGGCTGATGGAGACCTTTCCCGGCTGGGCCACCTACCAGGGCTATCCCGGCGTCAACCACCGCTGGACCGATGCCTCCCCGGAAGCTATCCAGCGCCGCCGGGAGCAGACCCGCCGCCTGCTGGCCGCCAACCGCCAGCTGGACGCCGACCAGTTGCCGGCGGCACAGCAGCTGGATTATCAGTTGTTGTATCAGGACCTGCTCACTGAAGTGAAAGGCTTTCAGTTCCCGGACCACCTGATGCCGGTCAGCCATATGGACGGTATCCAGCGCCAGGTTCCCAGCGTCCTCAACAGCATGCCCCGCAGCACAGAGGCGGATTACCAGACCATTCTCGCGCGACTGGAAAAACTGCCCCGGCTGATCCGGCAAACCCAGGAGTTGATGCGTCGCGGCCTGGAGCAGAAAATCACCCCGCCCCAGATCACCCTGCGGGACCTGCCGGGACAGATTCGCGCCCTGATCCCCGCCGAGCCCAAAGACAGCCCACTGCTGAAAGCATTCGCCACAATGCCCTCCGGCATGTCCGCCGCCCAGCAGCGCCGGCTCCGGGAGCGCGCCCACAGCCTCTACCGGGAAACCCTGGTGCCCGCCTGGCAGGGGATGGCGGAATTCGTCGAGCGCGAATATATCCCCGGCGCCCGCGTCGGTACCGCCTTCACCGATATGCCCGACGGCCTGCGCTGGTACACCCACAAGGTGCGGGAAAACACCACCACCAGCCTGAGCCCCGAGGAAATCCACCGCATCGGTCTCGGTGAAGTGCGGCGTATCCGCGCCGAGATGGACAGAATCATCGAGAAAACCGGCTTCGACGGCGACTTCGAAGCCTTCACCGACTTCCTGCGCCACGACCCCCGCTTCTACCACAGCAGCCGCGAAGACCTGATGCGGGGCTACCGGGATATCGCCAAGCGCATCGACGGCGAACTGCCGGCACTGTTCGGCAGGCTGCCGCGGCTGCCCTACGGGGTAAAGCGGATTCCCAGTTATGCGGAAAAATCCCAGACCACCGCCTACTATATGCCCGGTTCCAACAAGGCCGGCCGCGCCGGTGTATTCTTCGCCAACACCTACAACCTGCCCAGCCGCCCCATCTGGGAAATGGAAGCCCTCACGGTGCACGAGGCCATGCCCGGCCACCACCTGCAGATAGCGCTGGCGCAGGAACTGGAAGACGTACATCCGCTGCGTCGCCTCGGCGGCTACACCGCCTTTGTGGAGGGCTGGGGCCTCTACTCCGAGAGCCTGGGTTACGACCTGGGCCTGTATAAAGACCCCTACAGCGAGTTCGGGGCCCTGACTTACGATATGTGGCGCGCCGTGCGCCTGGTGGTGGACACGGGGATGCATGAGCTGGGCTGGAGCCGCGAGCAGGCCATCGAGTATTTCAAAAATAACAGCGCCAAGCCCCTGCACGACATCACTGTGGAGATAGACCGCTATCTGGTCTGGCCCGGACAGGCCCTGGCCTACAAACTGGGTCAACTGAAAATCAGGGAACTGCGCGCGGAGGCCGAACAGGCATTGGGGGAAGAGTTTGACATCCGCGACTTCCACGACCAGCTGCTGGGCGCCGGCGCTATACCACTCAACCTGCTGGAGTCCCGCATGAACCAGTGGATTGAAATCCAGGGCGCGGCGGCCGCGCAGGATCAGTCCACTGCTACAACACCCACAGAGGTATCATCCAGCTAGCCCCTTCCCGTCCATTGGCCTGGCCTCGCACAAACGCCGGGCCGGGCGGCGGCTTTCATAGTGCCGGCCCTGCCCCCCTTTAACCATCGAAAGTCTGCGGCCAGATATCCGTTCAGCAACGGCTGGCCGCAGGACCTCATTGGCTCAGCACCAGTACCCTTTATCCCTGTCGGCGGCACCTGTCGCGTAAAGCCCCTTATGTTAGCGACGCCACAGGTCCTAACCGCGAATTGCAATACCCCTCCGATCGCCAATACTCACTGCAACGGAAAAATTTCGAAATTTCAGGGACAGGAAATGAAACGGCCGACCGGGTTTATCAGCACTGCTTTGGTTTTTATCATCGGGTTTCTATCAACGGTGTCCGCAACTGCCCAGGAGACCACCGGTAAACTCGGATCGCCCAATGCAACCACGACGATCAGCGGCGAGCAGCTACCTCCGCCCCAACCAAAGTTTGGCGGCGTCATCAAAGACAATGCCATGCAGTCGAAAGCCTGGTGGCCGCCCCGTATCGTGCCGCCGAAAAAGGCACCGAATATCCTCCTGATCATGACCGATGACGCGGGCTTCGGTGTACCCAGCACTTCCGGCGGTGTCATTCCCACGCCCACATTGGATCGCATCGCCAAAAACGGCCTGCTGTTCAACAATATCCACTCCACGGCGCTTTGCTCCCCGACCCGCGCCGCCTTGCTCACCGGGCGCAATCACCACTCGGCGGGCTTTGGTGTCATCTCGGAACAGTCCACCGGCTTCCCCGGATATAACAGCATTATCGGCAAGGACAAGGCCACCATAGGGCGCATCCTGCGTGACAACGGCTACGCCACATCCTGGTTCGGCAAAAACCACAACACACCGGCCTTCGCCGCCAGCCAAATCGGACCATTCGACCAGTGGCCCATCGGCATGGGGTTCGAATATTTTTATGGGTTTGTGGGCGGCGACGCCAACCAGTGGCAACCCAACCTGTTTCGCAACACCACACAGATCTACCCCTTCAGGGGGAAGCCCGGCTGGAACCTGGTGACCGCCATGGCGGACGATGCCATCGACTGGCTGAATCGCATCGACCAAACCAGCCCCGACAAACCCTTCTTTCTGCACTATGCCCCCGGCGCCACCCACGCGCCGCACCACCCCACCAGGGAGTGGTTCGACAAAATCCACAGGATGCACCTGTTCGACGACGGCTGGAACAAGCTGCGGGAGCGCATCTTCGAGAACCAGAAACGCCTGGGCGTGATTCCCCCCAACACCCGGTTGGCCCCCTGGCCAACGGAAGTGCTGAAAAACTGGGAAGGTTTAACCCCAAAGGAAAAAAAGCTCTTTATCCGCCAGGTAGAAGTCTTTGCCGCCTTCGTCGCTTACACCGATCATGAGATAGGCCGGGTCATCCAGGCCATCGAGGATATGGGCAAGCTGGACGATACGCTCATCATTTATATCAACGGGGACAATGGCACCAGCGCCGAAGGGGGCCTGCTGGGTACGCCGAATGAAGTCGCCTACTTCAATGGCATCAACAATATGCCGGTGGATGTGCAGATGCAGTGGTACGACGTTTGGGGTACCGATGAGACATACAATCATATGGCCGCCGGCTGGTCCTGGGCCTTCGATACCCCCTTTACCTGGTTCAAGCAAAATGCGTCAAAACTCGGCGGCATCCGCCAGTCCATGGCCATTTCCTGGCCCGGCCATATTCAGGACAAGGGCACTCTGCGCGAACAGTTTACGCATGTGATCGATGTGGTCCCCACTATCCTCGAAGCGACCGGCATCCGTGCACCCGAATACGTGGACGGCATCCGGCAGGCGCCCATCGACGGTACCAGCTTTGCCTACACCTTTGACCAAAACAACGCCAAGGCGGCCTCACGGCATAAAACACAGTATTTCGAGATCATGGGCCAGTGGGCCCTCTATCACGATGGCTGGCTCTTGGGTACCAAAGTGAACCGGGCTCCCTGGGAGGGCTTCGGCTCCCCCAACACAGACCCGCTGAATAACCAGGTGTTTGAACTCTACAATCTGGAAGAGGATTTCAGCCAGTCGCAAAACATTGCCGACCAACACCCGGACAAGGTAAAGAAGCTTAAAAAGCTGTTTGTGGAAGAGGCGAAAAAATACCAGGTTTTTCCCCTCGACGCGTCCGTAGCGGCACGGCTTATCGCTCCGCGACCGAATATTGCCGCCGGCCGCACACAGTTTGTTTACACCCGTCCCATGGTGGGTCTGCCGCAGGGCGACTCCCCTTCGCTGCTCAATACCTCCTATACCATCACCGCCGACATCACCATTCCCGAAGGGGGCGCCGAGGGAATGATTCTGACTTCCGGCGGGCGCTTTGCCGGCTACGGCTTTTACCTCCTGAAAGGCAAACCGGTATTCCTGTGGAACCTGCTCGACCTCAAGCGCGTGAAGTGGGCGGGACCCACCGCGCTGTCGCCGGGCCGCCACAAACTGGAATTCGATTTCAAATATGACGGCTTTGGTATAGGCACACTGGCCTACAACAGCATGAGCGGCCTGGGCCGCTCCGGCACAGGCACCCTCAAAGTGGACGGCAGGGAAGTCCAGGCCATCACCATGAAGCATACCCTTCCCATGATCCTGCAATGGGACGAAAGTTTTGATATCGGTTCGGATACCCTCACCGGCGTAAACGACGCAGACTATCTGCCACCGTTTCCATTAACCGCCCAACTCAATAAATTGACCATCGAGATAGACCGCCCACAGCTCTCCAAGGAAGATATCGAGAAGCTGGAAAACACCAGGGCTACCGCGGTAGACGGCAGTCCTATTCAGCATTTGCAGAGTGGCCCACGCTGAGCGGCCCGTCACCTTCAAAGCAAGCCAGCTGTTGCAGGGATGGGCTGCCCCTGGTGCCTGTGGGGGAAGTGAAATAGCAGCGGTAGTAGGTCAATTGCACCCTACTGCTGGGTTGGCTGCCGGCGGGGCGCTGGAGGAAAGGCGCTGGAAGAAAGGCGCTAATGGGAAGGACAGCAATCAACTTATCGCCGACCGGGAAGTCAAAGTCCCATTGTAATAAGAGAAAAGCCGGCATAAAGCCGGCCTTCACATTGAGTCGCCGCCAGTACATCACCTTTCCCGACTTTCGGCGACCTATGGGGAGTATAGACGTTAGCGGGCTTCCTGCCGCCATCTGTCCCCAAGACAAGCTTCTCCTAGCCCTATTACCCTCCGGTTACGGTCCCGTAAAGCTTTGATGACGCAGCGTCATCCTTTTCGTCTTATATACCGCCGCCCGGCCAATACTGCCCCTCCCCAGCCGCCCCAACCATTAACCCGCGTTGATAAAGCCCCCGCTTTGACCTCCCGGACCCAGCTTCAATGGACTGGTCACCAGCCTGTTCCATAAGGGACACAAAGCAACCCTATGGAAGTAGCGACACCTTTATCGATCTGAGCGGGCTTTATAGAGTCAAGTTGCAGCCAATAAGGGTTATTCCACCGGCTCCCGGGATCAGCCCCGGGAACCAATTGGTACTATCGAACTGATTTTTTAAAGAAGCATAATAGCGGGACCGGAATGTTTGCGACCAACTGCCTTGGGGATACCGCTAAAAGCCACTGACAGGCTTTTTCCGCCATCTGCCAGATGTTATCTTCTTTCATTGGACCACAGCTGAAATAAGACGGGGACAAAAAAATGTTCAGCATCCATCCAAAAGGTATTTTTTTTGCTACCGCCTTTGCCATTGTCGCCACCAATCTGGTCGCCGCCTCCCCCTGGTATAGAGAAAGCACTGGAATTTTTCTTGAAACAGCGGTGATTGTTGACTTCTGTCTCACCATTCCACTTCTCTATATCCTTTGCTTTCGTCACGACTTGAAGCGTGCCCTGGTAAAAGCCATCGCCCTGGCCTGCCTCGGCTTTTGGGGCGCGACATTGTTGATTCCCGAAACACAGCAAACGCTGATCCGGGAATTTGGATTTCTGCGCTATCTCGGCCTCGGGGTATTGGTACTGATAGAAATCAAGGTGGCAATCCTGATTTGGAAAGCCTTCCGCAAGCATCAGCCACCGGAAAAGGTCGCCGAAAAATTGACCACAGCTGCCGATATGCCGCCATGGGTCGCCCGTCTGATGGCCTGGGAAGTGGCCCTCTGGCAAAAACTGGGGCGTGCCATTGGCTTTGGCAAAAAAGATAAATCATAGTTTCCCTAACAAAAATAAAGTCCGCTATGAATAAGGCCTGGATTAAATCCAGCCAACCGGTGCGGCATAAATACATTTTCAGGCCCGATAAACCACAAGAAAAATGGATATCCAATTTATGCGAAACCTATCAATCATCTTGTTTCTGTCCGGACTGATTTTCAGCACCGAATCCCTTGCGCTCAGCGAAGCGCAGGAATCTGAAATACAACAGCTATTGATTGATTTGGCCGATACCAACCAATTGGTGGGCTCTCATTTTGTGGCGCTGGTGGACAAAAACGGCCTGGCTTCCTTTGCCACCCACTCCGGGAATGGCACCACTATCAGCAAAGACACCCAGTTTCTGATTGCATCCCATACCAAGGCGATGACCGCCACCCTGCTGGCGACACTGGATACTGCCAATAAAATCGACTTAGATAAAAGTATCCACGCCTATGACAAACAGTTGATTACAAATAAAAAAATAAATACAAAGCAGATTACTCTGAAAAACCTGTTGACCCATACCGCTGGCTTTACTAGCGTACAGCATACCTTCAAGTCCGCTTTTCTTGGCTATACAGATCAAAGTGATCTGGAACAGTCTCTCAACCATCGTATCCTAACCGCGCCGGATAACCGCTTTAGATATTCGAATACAGGGCCTATTGTGGCCACCATGCTGGCCGAATCCGCTTTAGACTCTGACTGGCATCAACTAATGTCGGAGTACCTGTTCGATCCGTTGGAAATGACCAATACCACCACCCATATTTCGGCAGCCAGAAATCTGCTCCCCGCAATTACCACCGCAAAGGATGGCACCATTTTCGATTACGACCATCATAAAACCGATAAAACCATGCATGCTTCCGGCGGTGTTGCTTCCACTGCCGGGGATATGGCGATCTGGCTACAGACCAATATAAACCGGGATTACACTAAATTTTCCAAAAAGGATATTTTTGCATTGCTTCATACAAAACAGGTGGAGCAGGACCGAAACTATTTCACCTATCCGCGGGATGGTTATACCTTGGGATGGGATACGGCGCAATACAATGGGGAAAAACTACTGGCCCGATTTGGTAATTACGGCGGCTATAGCATTCATGTTTCCTTTATGCCGGAACACCAGCTCGGGGTCATCGCCTTTACCAACCAGGATATAGCCTATACCCTGCCCCATGTACTGGCCAATTATGTCTACAACTCGGCACTGCAGAAAAGCAACAAACTGGCGTTGCTGCAGCAGGAATCAAAACGCCTGACCAAGTCGATCCAGTCCGAATTGTCGGATGCACCTATCCACAAACAGGTGGTCGCAGCGGATGCATTTCCACCAAACCTGCTGGGCACCTATTCCAATAGTGACGGCTGGCCTGAGCAGAAAATTTTTACCGAGAGCGGACAGGTAAAAGTTATATGGGGCTCCCTCAAAGGGGTTCTCTTACAAACTGAAGATGGCTATAGAGCCCATTTTGGCGCCTTAAGCAGAAAATTGAATTTTTCATCCCAGGGAGAAGGCAAGTCAAGTTTAACCAATGGCTCTCTTGCGTATACAAAACGCTAACACAACAATAGATTCTGGATTAAAAATTTTAGGGCTAATCTAAGCTTAGCAAAATAAAGTATTGGGCATACGATTTAAGCGCCACGAAAAAACATTGAAATTTCGTTCAAAGTCCTACTTCTCACTGAGGCTTTGAGCACTCTCTTAGCTTTTTTAAATATTAAAATCTGGAAACTGATCGATTAGAATCTTCGATAACTCATGAGCATCTAACTCGTTAGTAGTGGAATATTCAAAAATAAGTGTCAGTAAAGTGTCGTCATCTTCAGCCATATTATGGAGAGAAGTATAATTAAGTCTTGCAAGCCAAGCCTCCTTAGAATCAACGTCAGCATATTTAATTGATTTATCAAGTTCTTTTCTACTTCTTTCAATTAAATTACCACCTCTTTCTCCGAAGCAAGCTTTGTCCTTCCATAGTTCAAGAGCTTTCTCCAGGGCAACCCGCAATTCTCCATCCATATCATCACACGCACTAATAGCCAGATTGATAATGACACCTTTTAATGGATGAAAATGCGCCGCATGGCAATTTTTAGACAAATGCCCTGTAAGCTTGTCCTCTAAGCCTTCCAATTGTTTTGAATTTTCAACCATTAATACTCTATCCCAATTGCTCCATTACATGACGACATGTTGAGCTGGGAAACCTCTGATTATTTCAGTGCAACGCCAGATCCATTAAATGGATGTACCTGAAAAAGTACAGCAGCCCGACTAGCTTTAAGGCTGCCGGACTGCTTCACATTTTAGCTATAGTCCTGTCATAAATTTCTCAACCAAAGCTGAAATTAATAGCCAGGTTATCACTTGAAAAATTAGTGAACGATCGGTTCCTGCGCCAGGGGACCGCCCGTTTCCCCGCCGGAACAATTTGAGTAATTGCGAGGCTTATAAGCATGATCGAAAATCAGTTCAACGTCTGAGATCGCGGCAATATCCACTATTGACCCGTAGAGATCTGCCACCTTGAAAGACAGGCGCCAGCCGGTAGCCGCAACACTGCGCTCCTTAAAAGCAGATGTCACGGTATTCACAGATGCGGAACTTCCCCCGAAAGGACTCAGGGCGGCCTTCATTGCTACGCGATGGCTGTTATCAATTGCGGTCAGGATTGAACTGCCGGAAACACCCCAAAACAGTGCACTATAAGCATTGAATTCCCCCCCCACTTGAGCTGTGCCACTTTCGGTCTCCACTAAGCCACCGGGAACCCTTTCCCGCCACAAACTGGCGCCTCCATAGGTTAAATAAGCAGGGGTTTCTAATATTGCACTGCTGCTGTACAAAATGGGGATATTTATTTCGACGGTCTCTATCTTATCCAGGTAGGTACCTCCCGCAGCTATACAGGCAGATTCACCGGAACCTGATATTACCGGTCCCGCAAAAAAAGTGCTGTTAGGCAGCTCTTTAGCCGTGCTGAACTCCAGTGTTATCCAGGTATCGGAACCGAAAGTGCGTGACAGCAGTTTTAATTTTTCCCGAAATGCCTGTTGCGCAGTTAAGCCCTGTGTGCCCTGTTGGGCCGGATCTGGATGTGGGTAAAGTTGTTGGACGCCCTGAATAGTATCCACATAGCCAAACACATGTTCCTTTACTGACAAGGTGTCAGTTGCATTTTGCAGAGCATCTCCAAAACCAGCTTCAATGGCCGCCAGTTTAGTGTAGCTGTCCTCCAATTCGTCTGTACTACGCAGGCTTAGAATAGTGTCCTTACTGATATAGTGGCTGGCGTCCTGTATTGTTTGTTGCCATTTGTACTCCAGTGCTACGAGTGTGCGGAATAGCCAAGTTTGCGCCTCCCGAAAATCCTGCTGGGCCTGGAACATAGCCGCGGTCAGCCGGCGACTGAAAATAGGGTCTGCGAAAGACCTCAATGCCAAGTTGGGATTTTCGGCGGTCACCTGGCCAATCAACCTCTGAATCTCATTCAAATTCAGGGGTAAACGCTTGGCTTCCTGTATCAGCATTGCTTCCGTCTGGGCGATATCCAGGGCAATGGCATTTGCTTCCACCCACTGGCCTTCCAAGCGAAAACCATCCCCAGCGCTCAAAATTTGACCTGTATTATCGAGTAGCCGCATCTGATGCTCAGCGGCCAGACGGTTTGTCGCAACCCTTAGCTGTTCGACATTTTCCAGACTTCTAATGGACTGGAGTATTTGGTTCACACTCGTTGACAAACCCTCTACATCATTCCATTCACCATCGGTATATTGCGTCATGGCCCCTGCCAATGATGCCAGGTGATTTGCCCTAATGCTGAACGCTTCTTTTTCATCGCGAATAAGAGTAAGTTGCTGAGCAAGGGACAGCTGCTGGGCACCGTAATCCAGAAAAATCCTGGATAGACCATCATTGATGCCCTTTTCCAGAGCAAGAGTTTCGATTTCCAGCTCAATTCCATTGAGTAATTCTTCAAGCCGCTGAAGATTTCGGGTTAGTGTACTCTGCGAGTTATGGATATTTCGCGACCAAAGCGATATTTCACTATTTTCCCGCAGCTGGGTGCTGGTTGTGGCACAGCTTATTTCGAAACAGCTGTTGGTAAAATGCACCCCCAGGAGACTGTACAATTGATTGGCAAACTGCTGGTGGCGAGCAGCGTACTCAGCAGCCAAAGTATCGGCATTGTGATGATAGCTACTATAGCCCACTTCTGCTGTGCTATAGCTGCCTTGCGCCCTCGCGATAAATCCATTGTTTTCATCACCCAGCAATTCGATCAGGGCAGTGGCAAAGTCACTATTAGCACCAACGGTAACATGGGCTATCGAATCTTCGGCGATTCCCAAAAGACTGGTATCACCAGCAGCCCAGTAAGCGGCGTTGTCCAATTGGGCCATACGAGCCTGCCACTCATAGACTGCCTCCGGCAGGCCGGAAACTACTTCGAGCTGCATCAGATCGACACCCGGAAAAATTGCACGCAATGTCGCTTCCATGCCCATAATATCACTGTGCAATGTGGCCAGCTCAGCCCCCAATGCGGCGTCGGCCTGGCCGGACGTCACCATCAATCTGGCCTGGTGCACTTTGGCTTCCACCAACCTGCTCATCAGCTGGTAGAACATAGTGACATCCTTGTAGCCACTGAAAAGCGATGCTTGGGCAGCGACGTCCTTTTGCGCCATGGAGTTGGCGTCGTAGTAGCGGGGACTGATTTGACCCCGCGAGGAACTCCAGTTAGCCAACAAGTCCGGCGAATTTTCCAGCAATGAATAATATTGTACCAATGCGCCATCCAGCAGCTGATATGCGCTATCCACATACGCGGCTTCGGTACTTGCTGCCTCATTGCTCAAGCGGCTGCCATGCGCTCTATCCAAGGCTTGATTGGCCAAAACTATCTCAGCCACTGCACGGTCATAATAAACATCCAGAAGCAGATGCTGCATGGATTCACTACCGGGATTTCCTATCAGCTGCTGGACGACCATCGCCTCCACTTCAGCAGCACGATTTCGCTCGGCAGTATCGTACAATGTGGAGACTTCCAGTGTTGAATCACCACTAAAAAAATGATTAGTCACCTTATTGGTGTTTTGATCGACAACATACATCAGATCTAAATAACGAAATGCGGCTTTATCCCGGGAATAGACACCCGCAGCCGGATCTTCCTGTTCCGGCGGAACAGAATCGGCCTCATTGTAGTAGAGCCGTTGGCGCAGCTGCTGCGCAGTATCCAGCTCAAGTGCCAGGCTGTAAGTGGTTTCAGTTTCCGACAATTCTGCAAATCCGGCAGCTTGACTGGCGCGGCTGCCCACTCTCTGCTCTTTCGATATGGTGGCGCTCAGGTTGCCAGCGCCTGCATCATTGCTATAGGCGATGGCTCTGTCCAGGGAAGATCCCAGACTTACAATAACCAAAACAATCAGACAATTTATTAAACTTTTTTTTCTTACCCTATTCATTTCTTCCTCTTCCTTTCAACTATTACTTTCCACTGTGAATTTATTCTGACGAATAAAATACACTAAAACCGCTATAGCTCTAGCAAACAGCAAACCTCATCTGTCGCAAAAACTTTTCATATGATCTAAAATCGCAAATCATGCCAATGAGTTTATTCTCTATATTTTTTGTGCAGATTACTTATTCTTTATTTGAAGAGCTTTCAGCCAGGCTGTGATCTGCCAAGTAACACAGAATAAAAAATCATTTTAGAATTCCCCATCCCTGCGGATTGGTTAGCGCTTCCTTACTATTTTTAGAGGATAAATTGAATTAGGAGCCACAGCACCAAACTGGTGAAGCTTATCATCGAACAAGCGATATATTTCGCTAATACTAGCGTGCCATATCAATGAAATAGCCAGAAAAATTCTATAAATACTTTGTTTACAACTTGGATTTTACCTATTTCAGCATTATAAAAACGACCCCCAAACTCATTTCGGACAATTTATCTGATAACGAGTTGGCGTTTCAATTTATTTTGTATTTATTTGCTGAAAAGATGAAAAACTTCACCTGTATGTCGCTTTTTTCAACCTAAATTACAAATCAATTACACCTTCGTTTTGAAAGTTTCTGTTTAAACGGATTTTCCCATTCGCAGTCTCGCTATTATGCCAACTGGAAATTCCACAAAAAAAGTCTGGATTTAAGAGCGTCTATTCGAGGCATTCAATCTAGGGGAAGGGGGTAGGGCTATATGTACCAACTGGAACACCAGTGCAATCAACGAAACCTTATGTGGCCGGGCCACCACCACCGGTCCCGCAACTTATTGGATCACTGGGTGAATAAGGGCTGATATCACTCTTGCGTAAACAGCGTTGGGGAGCAATGTAGCCAAATACCGATAATCGGCTGGCAGCGCCAGCCATGGAGGGAATATATGCTCAATAGGGTTGTGGGCCGCTGTAGTCGTCACTGTCGCCCTGGAGACTCAGCTCGCCGGCCGCCTGCTGCAGGTATTCTGCATCGGATTCTGATTTGAGCTTGATCAGCAGGCGCAGGTCATTGGCGGAATCGGCGTGGGCGAGGGCGTCCTCGTAGGTGATTTCACCGCGGTCATACAGTTCGTACAGAGCCTGATCGAAGGTCTGCATACCCTGCTCGGTGGAACGCTTCATCAGCTCCTTGAGTTTGTGGACTTCGCCTTTGCGGACAAGATCCGAAGCCAGGGGCGTGTTGATCAGAATTTCCAGACAGGCGCGGCGGCCATCACCGTCCGGTGTCGGGACCAGCTGCTGGGCCACCATGGCCTTTAAATTCAGGGAAAGATCCATCCACAGCTGTTCGTGCCGATCGGCGGGAAAAAAGTGAATAATGCGGTCCAGCGCCTGGTTGGCGTTGTTGGCGTGCAGGGTGCAGAGACACAGGTGACCGGTTTCGGCGAAGGCGATGGCATGGTCCATTGTTTCGCGGGAGCGCACCTCACCAATCAGGATCACGTCCGGCGCCTGGCGCAGGGTATTTTTCAGGGCCACTTCGAACGAGTCGGTGTCCAGCCCCACCTCGCGCTGGGTGACGATACAGCCGCGGTGCTGGTGGATAAATTCGATCGGGTCCTCGATGGTAATGATATGGCCCTTGGAGTTTTCGTTGCGATAGCCGATCATCGATGCCAGTGAGGTGGATTTACCGGTACCGGTAGCGCCGACAAAAATAATCAGTCCGCGCTTGGTCATGGCCAGATCTTTGAGCACGTCCGGCAAGCCGAGGCCATCGACGGTGGGGATCGTGGTTTCAATGCGCCGCAACACCATACCCACCAGATTGCGCTGAAAAAATGCGGAGACCCGGAAGCGCCCCACATTGCGCACGGCTATGGCGAAATTCAGTTCCTTGTTTTGCGCAAATTCCCTTCGCTGCTTGTCGTTCATAATACCCACGACCAGTTCGCGGGCCTTTTCCGGCGACAGGGCATTGCTAGTCACCGCCACCACCTTGCCGTGCAGCTTCAGGGAAGGGGGCACACCGGCGGTCACGAACAGGTCTGACGCGCCCTTTTCCACCACCAGCTGTAACAGTCGTTCGATTTCCATTTGCGCTACTGCTCTTATCTTGTTGTATTCGGCCGGGCCCCTGCCCGCTGGCAACAACCCGGTAACTTATTGAGTTGCCGGGTTAATGAGTTAGAAGTTTTCCGGCATCTTGGCCTTTTCGCGCGCGACCTCGCGAGTGATAACCCGACGGGCAACCAGGTCCTCCAGACACTGGTCCATGGTCTGCATACCGACGTTGGCACCGGTCTGAATCGCAGAATACATTTGCGCGATCTTATCCTCACGGATCAGATTTCGGATAGCCGGGGTGCCGCGCATGATCTCGTGGGCGGCCACCCGTCCACCCCCACTGCGCTTCAACAGGGTCTGGGAAATCACCGCCTGCAGCGATTCCGAAAGCATGGAGCGCACCATGGCCTTTTCTTCGGCCGGAAACACATCCACCACCCGGTCGATGGTTTTGGCGGCGGAGGTGGTGTGCAATGTGCCGAACACCAGATGGCCGGTTTCCGCGGCGGTCAGTGCCAGACGGATGGTCTCCAGGTCCCGCATCTCCCCCACCAGGATGATGTCCGGGTCTTCCCGCAGGGCGGAGCGCAATGCCTCGGCAAAGCCGTGGGTATCCCGGTGCACTTCGCGCTGGTTCACCAGGCATTTTTTCGATTCGTGCACGAATTCGATGGGGTCCTCTACGGTGAGGATATGTTCGTACTTGTTGTCGTTGATATAGTCGATCATGGCCGCCAGGCTGGTGGATTTGCCGGAGCCGGTGGGACCGGTCACCAATACCAGGCCCCGCGGGGTGTCCAAAATCTGCCTGAACACCTGCCCCATACCCAGGTCCTCCATGGTCAATACTTTGGAGGGGATGGTCCGGAACACAGCACCGGCACCGCGGTTGTGGTTAAAGGCGTTCACACGGAAGCGCGCCACCCCGGGCACCTCGAAGGAAAAATCGGTCTCCAGGAACTCCTCGAAGTCCTTGCGCTGTTTGTCGTTCATGATTTCGTAGATAAGGCCGTGCACCTGCTTGTGTTCCATGGGCGGCAGATTGATGCGGCGCACGTCGCCATCCACGCGGATCATGGGCGGCAGGCCGGCGGAGAGGTGCAGGTCGGAAGCATTTTGTTTGGCGCTGAAGGCTAGGAGTTCTGTGATGTCCATACTGCTACCTTATTCTTCTCAGGGGATTGCCGTAGAATCCACGCTTTCTGATGCCGGACTAGTATATGCGCAAAGGGGAGATCACCGAAAACCTTGTTCGCGTGCGTGAGCGGATTGTCACATCTTGCCGCTCTTGCGGCCGCGACCCCGACGAGGTGACCCTGCTGGCGGTGTCCAAGACGCGACCGGCGGCGGATCTGCGCCTGGCCTTCGCGGCGGGGCAGCGCCACTTCGGCGAAAACTACTTGCAGGAGGCGCTGGACAAGCAGAAACAACTGCAGGACCTGGCTATCCAGTGGCATTTCATCGGCCCGTTGCAATCCAACAAAACCCAGGCGGCGGCGGAAGCTTTCGGCTGGATTCACAGTGTGGATCGATTAAAAATCGCACAGCGTCTATCCAGTCAGCGCCCGCCGCAGATGCCACCGCTGAACTTGTGTCTGCAGGTCAATATCGACGGCGAGGCGAGCAAATCCGGTCTCGCCCCGGACGGGGTTCTGCCACTGGCCCGGGCACTGGCCGGACTGCCAAACCTGCGGCTGCGCGGCCTGATGGCAATTCCCGCCCCCAGGCCGGGCCGGGAGGCGCAGGGGGAATCGCTGCAGCGGCTGGCCAGACTGTTGCAGGAGCTGGGCGAGGCGCTGCCGGATCAGCCTCTGGACACCTTGTCCATGGGCATGTCCGGGGACATGGAGGCGGCAATCGAGGCCGGTGCCACTATAGTGCGCATCGGCACAGATATTTTTGGCCCGCGTCCTGCCACGGCAGGCAAGTAAGATGGAGGAACACTGAATGGAGCGGGAAAAACTGGTCTTTATCGGTGGCGCCGGCAATATGGCTGGAGCCGTAATCGGCGGCCTGCTGACCAGCGGTTATCCGTCGGAGCAAATCCTGGCCACCGGTCGCAACAATGACAAACTGGCCAAATTCAAGGCGCGCACCGGGGTAGAGGTCACCACCGACAATGCCGCCGCCGCGTCCGAGGCAGACGTACTGGTGCTGTCGGTGAAGCCCCAAATGATGAAGGATCTGTGCACCAGTATTGCCAGTCCGGTGCGCGAGCGCAAACCCCTGGTGATCACCCTGGCCGCGGGCATACCGCTTGCGGCCTACAGGCGCTGGCTGGGTAGTGGGGTGCCGATAGTCCGCGCCATGCCGAATACCCCCGCACAGGTGGGCGCGGGGGCAACCGGCCTGTTCGCCCCAGACGGGGTCAGTGCGGCGCAGCGGCAGATCGCAGAGGAGATGGCGACAGCGGTGGGCATTGCCGTCTGGGTAGAGCGGGAAAGCGGTATCGACCAGGTGATCGCGGTTTCCGGCTCGGGCCCGGCGTATTTTTTTCAGTTTATGGAGTCCATGATCGATGCCGCCGCAAAGGCCGGTATGCGGCGCGAAGACGCGGAGCGCCTCACCTTGCAAACTGCGCTGGGGGCGGCGAAACTTGCGCTGTCCAGCGATGTGGATGTGGCACAATTAAAGCGCAACGTCATGTCGCCCAATGGTACCACCGAACGGGCCATTCAGCGCTTCCTGAGCGGCGGCCTGCCGCAGCTGGTAGAGGAGGCGATGCGGGATTGCGCGACGCGGGCGGCGGAGATGGCGCGCGAGCTGGACACCTGACAGGTTGCTGAGAAAGCCTTCCCTGGCTTTCCTCAACCCGGGTTTGCGGCGTATGTCCGCAAACCCTCAACGAACAATCAAGCAGTTATACGCTTGATATGTGGCCCCATCAGGCCGCAAATCAAGTTGGATGTGATGCGGCTCCCCGGGGGCGCGAGCGGGCCAGTCTCTGCCGCTCCCGGACGTCGCAGGGACCATGCAGGAAACCCAGATGACCAGTACTTTCAGTAATATCGGTGTATTTCTCGTTGCCACCCTCGGCATTCTGGCCCTGTTCGCCGTGTTGTTGCGTTTTCTGCTGCAGCTGGCGCGCGCCGATTTTTACAATCCCATTTCCCAGGGCATCGTCAAGGTCACCAACCCGCTGCTGCTGCCTCTGCGCAAGCTGGTGCCGGGGGTGTTCGGCCTCGATATGGCTTCGGTTGTGCTGGCGCTGCTGGTGGGCTGGGTGATGATCATGGTCTGCGGCATGCTCGCCGGAGGCGGATTCTTCAATCCCCTCAGCGCTCTGCTATGGTCGCTTTTGGGCGCGGTATCGACGACCATAGCGATCCTCTTTGTGGGCATGTTGATTTCGATCATCTTCAGCTGGGTGGCGCCCCAGAGCAGCCATCCGGCGCTGATGCTGCTGCGCCAGCTGCTGGAACCCGTCTATGCCCCGGTGCGCAAGGTGATCCCGCCGCTGGGCATGATTGATATCAGCCCTATCTTTGTCTTTATTCTGTTGACGGTGGCCGACAAATTGCTGCTTGGTTTTGCACAAATGGCAAACATGCCAGCTTTCGTTTACAGCCTCTTCTGGCACATCCCCGGTTTCTGATCCCTCCTGCGACGTTTTTCCTCGACTACAGCACAGTTTTCGCAGAGCCGCGCTTCTATTCTGCCGCGGCTTAGTCGAGAATAAGCAGTTACAAAACGCGCCACTAAAAAGAAGAAATCACCATGGAAGATGCCATTTTGCGTCGGCACATTGCCGACTATGATCGCTGGAGGAAATCGCTCGACAGCCAGTTTGCAGCGTTCAACCTCTGGCTGAAGGAACACTTTCCCAACTCCGCCGGGGCGCGCCAGGTGGTGCAGCAGGCTCGCGCCCTGTTGACGGAGGATCAGTTTACCCTGGTGCTGGTGGGCGAGTTTTCCCGCGGCAAGACAGAACTGATCAATGCCCTGCTGTCCCACACCTATGGCAAGCGCCTGCTACCGTCCCGGCCGGGACGCACCACCATGTGCCCCACAGAAATCTTCAGCGACGGGGGCGAACAGGCCAGCCTGCGCCTGCTGCCAATCGAGACCCTGGCGACCAGCACCAGCCTGGAGAGTTTCCGCCGCATCCCGCAAAAGTGGGTGACCCATGAATTCAATGCCGAAGACGCAGAGGCAACCCGCGATGCCCTGCTGCGCGTGGCGGCCACCAAGTCGGTATTGCCCGAAGAGGCCGCGCGCTACGGTTTCGACCGCAATCACCTGGATGGCAAGGGCAACCTGGTTGAAATTCCAGCCTGGCGTTTTGCACTGCTGTGCCTGCCGCACCCGCTGCTGGCACAGGGACTGCGTATTATCGATACCCCGGGGCTGAATGTCCTGGGCAACGAGCCCGAGCTTACCCTCAGCACTCTGCCCAGCGCCCAGGCGGTGGCCTTTCTACTGTCGGCGGATACGGGTGTGAGCGGCACCGACCTCAATATGTGGGAGACACACCTGGTGCCTCTGCGCCAGCATCGCGGCACTGCGGTCATGGCCCTGCTCAACAAGATTGACACCACTTGGGACGACCCGGACGAGGATCCGGAGCAGCTGTTGCTGCAGATGCGGACCCAGGTGGGCGAACTGTTGAATCTGCCCCCGGATGGTGTGGTGGGCGTATCGGCGAAAAAAGCCCTGCTGGCCCATGCCCGCCGCGACCCGCAGTTGCTGCGGCAGAGCCACTTCGAAGAGTTCGAGACGCTGCTGGTGCAGCGTTTGGTAGAGCACCGCCAGAAATTGTCCGAACACCGCTCGCTGCACCAGGCCCTGACCCTGATGGCGGATACCCGCGATCTGCTCAAGCGCCGTCTGAACAGCAGTCGCGCGGCGCTCACGCAACTGCAGCGCAACAAGGTCAGCAAGGATACGCAGTTTGCGGAACTGGCTCAGCTGCAAAAAGCGACCCAAGAGCAACACCGCACCTGCCACCACGAGCTGCTGACCCTCAAATCGAGCCAGCGCATGCTGGCGCGCAAGCGGACAGCGCTGCTGGCCCCCATTTCCAGCCAACAGCTGCAGCTGTTGATCAATGAAACCAGCAGCACCCTGCACCAGCGCTGGACGCCATTGGGGCTGGCCAAGGCCATCGACAGCTTTATGGAGGGTGTCGATCACCAACTGGCCAACCTGGAGAGTGAAGTGGAGCGGGCCAACCGGGTCGTGGATGCGATTTTTGAACGCTCCACCCTGAAGAATGTGGACGTCAGCGCGCAGTATTTCAACGCCGGTATCTTCCGCCTCTCCCTGCACGGCCTGCACCGCCAGGCGGCCCAGCTGCGCCGCTCACCACAACTGCTGCTGGCGCGCCGCAACCGCCTGACCCAGCGCTTCATCACCACCCTGGCCAACGAGGTGGGCCGCCTGTATAACCGGCTCACCGCGGCAACCGACACCTGGCTGGAACAGGCACTGGAACCGCTCAAGCAACATGCGCAATACCACAAACACCTGCTCAACCGGCATATGATCAAGCTCACCGAGCTGAAGCAGAAGACCCACAGCAAACGCACAGACCTGCGCGCCCTGGAAACGGAGATACTGCGCAATGACAATGCGCTGACCGCCCTGGAGGAGCTGCTGGGTCAGAGTACAGCCGCGCCCCTGCCGGCGGCCCCCGCACCCCGGGCTGACAATGTCACCCCCCTCAAGGCGCCCGCCAGCCACTGAGGCGGGCCGCTGCAAACCGCCGCCGCCCCATCAAACCCTGACCGGGGCGGCGAAAAGGTCTCCGGGCGACAATACCGCTGACACTGATTTGTATTAGTGCTCAGGGCTCCCGTACACTTGCCTCAGCCCATCTTCAATTGCGATTTATTCAATAGCGTGGCCGCCTTGTCCCAGGAAAAACTGTCACCGCCCTCTGCGGCCACCCGCAACCGAAATACTGCCACACCCGAAAGTGCGGAGGCCGGGTCCGTCGGTATAGTGGTGCCACAACAGCACAGTTTCGGCGAACCGCTGGCGCTCGCCTGCGGCCGCATTCTTCGGGAGTACACCCTGGTCTATGAGACCTACGGCGAATTGAACGCCGAGCGTTCCAATGCGGTACTGATCTGCCACGCACTGTCCGGACACCACCACGCCGCCGGTCGCCACAGCGCGGATGATAAACGCCCCGGGTGGTGGGATCACTATATAGGGCCCGGCAAGCCAATCGACACCAATCATTTTTTTGTGGTCTCGCTCAACAATTTGGGCGGCTGCCACGGATCCACCGGCCCCGCCTCCACCAACCCCGGGACCGGGCGCCCCTGGGGACCGGAGTTTCCCACGCTGCGCGTGCGCGACTGGGTACACAGCCAGGCGCGGCTGGCGGACCTGCTCGGCATAGAACAGTGGGCCGCGGTAGTCGGCGGCAGCCTGGGCGGCATGCAGGCCATGCGCTGGGCACTGGAGTACCCCCAACGTCTGCGGCACTGTGTGGTGATCGCTTCCGCCATGAAGCTCTCGGCACAGAATATCGCCTTTAACGAAACCGCCCGCCAGGCCATTACATCGGACCCGGATTTTTGCGACGGCCGCTATCTGGAGTTAAACAAACAGCCGCGCAAAGGGTTGGCAGTGGCGCGGATGATCGGCCACATCACCTACCTGTCGGATGACGGACTGGGCAGCAAGTTTGGCCGCGAACTGCGCTCCGGCACTTTGGAACCGGGGGTGGAAGAGCAGGTGGAGTTTCAGATACAGAGTTACCTGCGACACCAGGGGGACAGTTTCTCCGGCAGTTTCGACCCCAATACTTATATCCTTATGACCCGTGCGCTGGATTACTTCGACCTGGCCCGCGAGTATGACGACGACCCGGTGGCCGCCTTTTCCCACGCCCGCTGTAAATTTCTGCTGGTATCCTTTACCTCCGACTGGCGTTTTGCACCAAAGCGCTCGCGGGAAATCGTCGACGCACTGATGCACGCCAACCTGCCGGTCAGCTACGCGGAAATAGAATCCTCCATGGGCCACGACGCCTTCCTGCTGCCGAACCAACGCTACCAGCGTATCTTCTCCACCTATATGCACCGGGTGGCGAAGGAGTCCGCACTGGGCAGGGAACTGTGATGCGTATCGATCTCGATGTCATCCAGGAACGGATAGCGCCGCATACCCGCGTGCTCGACCTGGGTTGCGGCGACGGCCTGCTGCTGCAACAACTGGCGGAGCGCAAACAGGTACACGGCTACGGCCTCGAAATCGGCGCCGAGCAGATAGCCCTGTGTCTTGCCCGGGGTGTCAACGTGGTGGAACAGAATCTGGACCGGGGGCTGGGCAACTTTGCCGACAACAGCTTCGATACGGTGGTGATGACCCAGGCCCTGCAGACCCTGCGCCAGCCACATCTGGTGGTGCGGGAAATGCTGCGGGTGGGGCGCGAATGCATCATCACCTTTCCCAACTTTGCACAGTGGAAGGCCCGCTGGCACCTGGCGTTCTCCGGGCGCATGCCGGTGTCGGACCTATTACCCTACGAATGGTATGACACGCCCAATATTCACTTTTGTACTTTCCGGGATTTTGACCTGCTGTGCCGACAGAACGACTGGACTATCCTGCACCGCGAGGTAGTATCAGAGTCCAAACTCGGCCGGATTTTCAAAGATGTATTGCCCAACTTGTTTGGCGAGACCGCAATTTACCATCTGACTCGCTAGACTTAATGGGTAGACAACCAGGCGCCAGCAGCAGTCCGCAACCAGCCGCCCTGAGGGCGCACCAAAATCGACCAAGGAGGTGAATCTTGAAGCGCATACTGACAGCAGTCACCGCCGCGGCCCTGCTTATGTGGGCCATCAGTGCGGCGGCGCAGGAAGCCAAAATCATCAAGAGTCACGATGATTTCGGCAATTACCGCGTGATCTATACGGTGTTTAACAGCGAATTTATCAAGCCGGAGATCGCACAGAGCTACCGGCTGGTTCGCGCTGGTGACCGGGCCTTCGTCAACGTCACCGTGGTGGAACACCCGGAGGGCAAACACGGCCTCGGGTCTGAACTTACCGGTACCGCCACCAATCTGATGCAGCAAGCTCGACCGCTGAAATTTATGGAGATCCGCGAGGGGGACGCGGTTTATTATCTGGCCCCGCTGCGCTTCGAGGACGAGGAAACACTGACTTTCGCCATCGATGTGAAGCTGCCCAACGGCCAGACCGAAAAAGTCACATTTCGCCGCAAGCTGGAAAGAAATTAACCCGCCCGGCACGAGTTGCCGGCACACCGCAAGCGAGCGCCAGGCGCTCGCTTTTTATTGATCAACAGGAAATTGCCCCCCAGTGGAAAAAATAGTGTTGGCCAGCGGCAACGCGGGCAAACTGAAGGAGTTCGCCCAGCTATTTGCCGGCTGGGATATCCAGGTGGTACCGCAGGTGGAATTCCGGGTGCCGGAGGCGGAGGAAACGGGCCTTAGTTTTATCGAAAATGCACTGATCAAGGCGCGTCTCGCCAGCCGCGTCAGCGGACTGCCGGCAATGGCCGACGATTCGGGCCTGGCGGTGGATGCGCTGCAGGGGGCGCCGGGAATCTATTCCGCGCGCTACGCCGGCGGGGACGCCACGGATGCCGATAACAATCGCAAACTGCTGGCGGCCATGGCAGCTGTTGCCGATGACCGCCGCGGAGCCAGCTTCCACTGCGCACTGGCGTTTGTACGCCGCCACGACGACCCTGTGCCACTGGTTTGCAGCGCCCAGTGGCGAGGTAGAATTTTGCGCCAACCGGCCGGCGAACAGGGTTTTGGCTATGACCCGCTCTTTTTTGTGGATTCCGAGGGACTGACCTCCGCGCAGTTGCCCCGGGCGCTCAAGAATCGCATCAGCCACCGCGCACAGGCCGTCGCCCTCTTCTCCAGCCTGTGGGCCGATGCTGCGCGCTCCGGAACCCTTGAGTGACATGCGACAGCCGGAGCTAAAGCTGCCGCCGCTGGGCCTCTATGTGCACATTCCCTGGTGTGTGCGCAAATGCCCCTATTGCGACTTCAATTCCCATGCCGCCGGCAAAAACCTGCCGGAGGCGGAGTATGTCGCACAGCTGCAGCGGGACCTGCGCAGCCAGCTGCCCTGGGTGCAGGGGCGCCGACTCGGCTCGATTTTCTTTGGCGGCGGCACGCCCAGCCTCTTCTCACCGGCGGCCATTGGCGCAATCCTTGAGACCGCGGCGGCGGACATCGGCTTCGCCAGCGATATCGAAATCACCCTGGAAGCCAATCCCGGCACCAGCGAACAACAGAAATTTGCCGGCTACCGGGCGGCCGGCGTCAACCGCCTCTCCATCGGGGTGCAGAGTTTTGACGACCGGCAGCTGGAGAACCTGGGCCGCATACACAGCGGCGGCGATGCCACAGCGGCTGTGGAAGCCGCGCGTCGGGCCGGTTTTGACAATCTCAACATCGACCTGATGCACGGGCTGCCGCAGCAGACCGAGGAGGCGGCACTGGCAGATCTGCGCCGGGCGGTCTCGCTGGCCCCGGAGCATATCTCCTGGTATCAGCTCACCATAGAGCCAAACACAGCTTTCTACAGTGCACCACCGGCGGTGCCGGCCAGCGGCCATATCGCTTCCATGCAGGGCAGCGGGCGCGGCTTTCTGGCCCTGGAGGGCTATGGGCGCTACGAGGTGTCCGCCTACAGCCGCGCCGGGCGGGTGTCGCAGCACAACCTTAACTACTGGTCATTCGGAGACTATCTGGGCATCGGCGCCGGCGCCCACGGCAAAGTCACCCTGCCCCAGGCGGGCATTCTGCGCAGTCGCCGCACCCGCGCGCCGCGACACTACCTGGCCGCCCCCAAAACCCGGGACGGCACTGGGCTGCTGCCACCGGCCAGCGAGGCGGTCGAGCGGGAGGAGCTGCCGCTGGAGTTCCTGATGAACGCCCTGCGGCTGGCCGAGGGGGTACCCCTGGAGAGCTTCAGCCACTATACGGGTCTGCCCATCGCAGTGCTGGAGCGCCAGTGGCCGGCGCTGGAGGCACTGGAACTAGTGCAGCCATTGCGGGGGCAGATCGCCGCCAGCCAGTTTGGCTACGACTACCTGGACGAGATTCTGCAGCGCTTTCTCGAGCAGTCTTGAAAGCTGGCGCCCATGCCCCCATATGGCAGGAAGTCGCGCCTTGCGAGTGAGTCGGGGCCTTCTTATCATGTGCCCAGGTGCCCGCGGGCTCAGCACACCGACCAACCCAAGAACAGGAAAGCAACATGAGCGAGCAAATCGTCAACGTCACCGACGCCGAATTCGAAGCAGAGGTATTGCAGGCCGAAGGCCCGGTACTGGTGGATTTCTGGGCCCAGTGGTGCGGTCCCTGCAAAATGATCGCTCCGGTGCTGCAGGACCTGGCCGGCCACTATGGCGACAAGCTGAAAATCGTAAAGGTAGACGTCGATTCCAACAAGGAGTCCGCGGCCAAATACAATGTTCGCGGGATTCCCACTCTGCTGTTGTTCAAGAACGGCTCTGTGGAAGGCACCAAGGTTGGCGCCCTGTCCCGCGCCCAGCTGACTGAGTTTATCGACAGTCAGCTGTGAGACGAACGCCATCCTGCGTCAGGTCAAATACCTCTTGCAGGATGGCATTCTGCCGTTATACTGGATACTATTCTTTAAACCGCTCAGGCACCAAGGCAGTTGAACTGGTCCGAGCTGAGCAACGCCCTCCTTCGCAAGGTCCCTGAATATCGCCGACACGTAAGCTTCTCAAGTTGAACTTTTCCGCAGCAGTGTTATTTGCGGTGGAAACAGTAAGTTCTCCTGACTGATCTCGCACCCGGTGAAACTGGTAAGGCCCAAGCGTGGGTAATAGTGAGCAATTTTCAAACCCCTCCCCAAGAATCTGGTGTGTTCGCGCCAACTCATAACAGAAACTTTATAAAGCAATTCGTATGAACCTATCCGAATTAAAAACAAAACCCATTGAAGAACTGATCGAAATAGCCACTGGCATGGGCCTTGAGAACCTGGCCCGTTCGCGCAAACAGGACATTATTTTCAATATCCTCAAGCGCCACGCCAAAAGCGGTGAAGATATATACGGCGATGGCGTATTGGAAATTCTTCAGGATGGGTTTGGCTTTCTGCGCTCCGCTGACTCCTCCTACCTGGCGGGTCCGGATGATATTTACGTTTCCCCCAGCCAGATTCGACGTTTCAACCTGCGCACCGGCGACTCCATTTCCGGCAAGATCCGCCCACCCAAAGAGGGGGAACGCTACTTCGCACTGCTGAAAGTCAGCGAGATCAACTTCGACAAGCCCGAAAACGCCCGCAGCAAGATCCTATTTGAAAACCTCACCCCGCTGTTTCCCAATGAACGCCTCACCCTGGAGTGTGGCAACGGCTCCTCCGAGGACCTGATCGGCCGCATCATCGACCTGGTGGCCCCTATCGGCAAGGGCCAGCGGGGCCTCATTGTCGCCCCGCCCAAGGCCGGCAAGACCATCATGCTGCAGAACATGGCCCAGGCCATCACCCGCAACAATCCCGAGTGCCACCTGATAGTCCTGCTGATCGACGAGCGCCCGGAGGAAGTCACCGAGATGCAGAGGTCCGTGCGCGGTGAAGTGGTCGCCTCCACTTTCGACGAGCCGCCGGCGCGACATGTGCAGGTGGCCGAGATGGTGATCGAAAAAGCCAAGCGCCTGGTGGAGCACAAAAAAGACGTAGTGATTTTGCTGGACTCCATCACCCGCCTGGCACGCGCCTACAACACCACCGTACCCAGCTCCGGCAAGGTTCTGACCGGCGGTGTGGATGCCCACGCACTGGAGCGCCCGAAACGCTTTTTTGGTGCCGCCCGCAACATCGAAGAGGGCGGCAGCCTCTCCATCATTGCCACCGCGCTGATCGATACCGGCTCGAAAATGGACGAAGTGATCTTCGAGGAGTTCAAGGGCACCGGCAACATGGAATTGCAGCTGGACCGCAAGATCGCCGAGAAGCGCGTCTATCCCGCCATCAATGTACGCCGTTCCGGCACCCGTCGCGAAGAGCTGCTGATGCCGGAGGGCGAACTGCAGCGAGTGTGGATACTGCGCAAGCTGCTGCACGACATGGAAGACCTGGCGGCGACGGAATTCCTGGTGGACAAACTCAAGGACTTCAAGACCAACGACGAGTTCTTCCTGTCCATGAGACGCAAGTAACAGCGCCGATGATACCCCTGTCCGGGTTGAGCAGAGGATAAAACACGACGAATCAGGCGATTGTTTGCGCCGAATCCGATTGAAAAGGCGCATCAATAAGCATATAAAGGCCCACAAGCTAGTGCCGCACAGGGAATTGGCACGCAACGAATTGACCTCTGTCAGCCGCTATCCGGCCGGCAAAAGGGGGCAATCTCAGATGAATGATCTGGTGGAGCTGGTCATTCGTTTGTGACTTTACGACAGCCCACGTATTCAGTGAGAACTTTTTGTGAATATCTATATTGGAAATCTGGCCTACGGCGTAACCTCTGAAGACCTGCAGGAAGCATTTGGCGCCTTCGGGGAAATCTCTCGGGCTACTGTCATTACCGACCGTGAGACTGGCCGCTCTAAAGGCTTTGGTTTCGTCGAAATGCCGAACGACGATGAAGCACGTAAGGCAATCGAAGAGATGAACGATCATCCGCTATCCGGCCGCAACATTCGTGTTAATGAAGCCAAGCCGCGAGAAGATCGTCCGCGCCGGCCACGCTTCTGAGCTGATTCGCGCTCAAGGATTTTGCCCCGCCACAGTTCCGGCGGGGTGTTTCATACCCCCCTCTCCTGAGTTCCCCCAGCAGGGAGCCACTCCCCCTTTTGTGCCCGGCCATTTACACTGTGCCAACCCAATAGACCCCCACCCAAGCGATGAAATACAAAGACCTGCGTGAATTTATCCAGCTGCTGGAACAAAAACACCTGCTCAAGCGTATCGAGCACCCGGTCGACCCGCACCTGGAAATGACCGAGATCGCCGACCGTGTGTTGCGTGCCGGGGGCCCGGCGCTGCTGTTTGAAAACCCTGTCGGCTTCGACACCCCGGTGCTGGCCAACCTGTTTGGCACCCCGAAGCGGGTGGCCCTGGGCATGGGTCGGCGGGATGTCAGCGAACTGCGCCAACTGGGGGAACTGCTGGCGTTTCTCAAAGAGCCGCAGCCACCGGAGAGTCTGCGCGACGCCTGGGGACAGCTGCCGCTTTACAAGCAGGTGCTCAACATGAGCCCCAAGGTCGTTTCCCAGGCCCCCTGCCAACAGGTCAGCCTGAGTGGCGACCAGGTCGACCTGCACCAGCTGCCCATCCAAACCTGCTGGCCCGGCGACGCCGCCCCCCTGGTCACCTGGCCCCTGGTGATCACCCGGGGGCCTGAGAAGCGGCGCCAGAACCTGGGCATCTACCGCATGCAGCTGATCGGAAAAAACCGCCTGATCATGCGCTGGCTGTCACACCGCGGCGGCGCCCAGGACTATCGCGACTGGTGTCTCCGCCACCCCGGTGAACCCTACCCGGTGGCGGTCGCCCTGGGAGCCGACCCGGCCACCATCCTCGGCGCCGTGACCCCAGTGCCGGACACACTATCCGAGTACGCCTTCGCCGGACTGCTGCGCGGCGGCAAGACCGAAGTGGCCAGCGCCAGTCTCAGTGATCTCCAGGTACCCGCCAGTGCGGAATATGTGCTGGAAGGTTTTATTTACCCCGACGACATGGCCGACGAGGGCCCCTTTGGGGACCACACCGGCTATTACAACGAAGTGGACCGCTTCCCGGTATTCACCGTCGAAAAAATCACCCACCGGGAAAACCCCATCTACCACAGTACCTACACGGGCCGGCCCCCGGACGAACCCGCCATTCTCGGTGAGGCCCTGAATGAAGTCTTCGTGCCATTGCTGACCAAGCAGTTTCCGGAAATCGTCGACTTCTACCTGCCGCCGGAGGGCTGCTCCTACCGGCTGGCGGTAGTCAGTATGAAAAAACAATATCCCGGCCACGCCAAACGCGTGATGATGGGTGTCTGGTCCTTTCTGCGTCAGTTTATGTATACCAAGTTCGTTGTTGTCACCGACGACGACATCAACACCCGCGACTGGAAGGATGTGATCTGGGCCCTGAGCACTCGTATGGACCCTGCGCGGGACACCGTCATGATGGAAAATACCCCCATCGACTACCTGGACTTCGCCTCCCCCGTATCGGGCCTGGGCTCCAAAATTGGTTTCGATGCCACCAACAAGTGGCCCGGTGAAACCGATCGCGAGTGGGGCCAGCCCATCCGCAAGGATCCCGCAGTGGTAAAAAAAGTGGATGAGATGTGGACCAGCCTGGGGCTTTGAGGCTTCGCATATTTGCGTAGCTTTTCAACGGTGGCAATCCAATCGATGAGAGATCATCAACCGGATTGCCGGGTTGATCACTGCCCGCACGGGAGCCAGGTGCAAGCCGACCCATCGATCTGTATACGATAACAACAAAGCTAAATATCATGGCAATTCACGATACCGCGGCCACCGCCCTCAACTCCGATAACTTTCTGTCCGATGAAGACAGCTCCATCTGGTGGCCAGTCCGGGGCATAGAACAGCACAGCCTGAGCTTTCACACCGGTGGATACCACGACGATTTCTTCTCCATACTGGGGATTGAGCGGCCCGATGCACTCGACCGTGCCGTGCCAAAACGAAAAGCCGAGTTCCTGGCCGGGCGCTACTGTGCCAGAGAGGTGTTGCTGCGCCTGGGGGAAAGGAAGACCTTCGTCGACATCTGTGCGGATCGCCAGCCCGGGTGGCCCGGCGGCATTATCGGCTCCATCAGCCACAGTAACGGCAGGGCCGCCGCCATAGCCAGCCGTGACAAATCCATTGTCGGCGTCGGTATCGATATCGAGGACCTGGTGGCCCCCCGCCTGGTAGAGGAACTCCATCCACAGGTGCTGAACAGCAGCGAGCGGCAGTGGCTAAACTGGGGAGAGTTGGACCCTGCCATCGTATTCACACTGATTTTTTCCATCAAGGAAAGTTTTTTCAAAGCCCTGTACCCGCTTGTCAGACGTTTTTTCGGTTTCGATGCAATCAGCATCTCCGCGATTGAGCCAAACAGCCGCAGGGCCCATTTCAGTATCAATCCACAATCCATAGTCGGCGAATTTCTTCCGTCGGCAGACTATACCGCCCATTACCATCAACCCAGTGAAGACAGCCTAGCCACCTGTGTTGTCATAGCGGGAGAAACCCAAGGAGGCCGTTGAAGGAGACCGTAAAAATGGTTCATGGAAAATGCCACTGCGGCAATGTCAGCCTGACAATCGACAAGCCTTCCGCCGAGGCAACCCAGTGTAACTGCTCAATTTGCAGTCGCTATGGGGCAATCTGGGGCTATTTCCAACCGGCCCAGGTCGCCGTGAGCATCGGTGAGAAAGGCGTGTCCGCCTACAGTTATGGGGACCAGTGCATCCGCTTTATCAGCTGCAATCACTGCCACTGCGCCACCCACTATCACACGACTACCACCGTTTCCCCGGCCAGACTGGCGATCAACTACAGAATGTTTGATGCCGAAATACTGGAGGCCATCAAAATCCGCTATTTTGATGGCGCCGGACGGAGACCGACGCGAGTCCTTACAAAGCAAACGGTTCCACCTAGTTGCACGGCTTTGCAGGAGCGGCAATCCAACGGATGAGCGATCATCAATTGGATTGCCAGATTATCAATCGCGTTTATACAAGGCCTCAATGGTACTGGAAGCCAGTGAATGGGCCTTGACCATATATCCGGTCAAAGCCGCCGAAGCATCTTCCGGCAACTCCAGTCTTTTTGACAGGGCATGTATCGTAAACTGGTAGCGATGCGCACCGTCCCCCTCTGGAGGGCAGGCGCCACCAAATCCCTTTACACCGTAATCGTTCCTCATCTGTATGCTGCTTTCCGGCAGGTGTTTCTGCCCCACATCCCCCGCGCCCCTGGGTAGAGCATTCACATCCCTGGGAATATTCACCAGCTGCCAGTGCCACCAACCGCTGCCGCTGGGGGCATCGGGGTCATAGGCCAGCAGCGCAAATGCTTCGGTTCCCTCGGGAGCACCGGACCAGGACAACTGTGGAGACAGATTACCCCCGCTGCAGCCAAAGCCTTTGAACTCCTGCGCTTTCGGCATAAATTCGCCATGGGCGATTTCCGTACTTTTCAGGGTGAGTGCATCCGCCAATGCAGAACCACTGATCAACATGACCAGCAGCGCCGATTTGCTAGCTAGGTGCCACATAAGACCTCCGACACAAGAATGGCTAAAGAGGGCCTATCATAGGCGCCAGGGGACAACCGGATTCGCCCGAAACGGTCAACCATTCGCCCTAATCCGGCATCCTGGTCCTTCTCAGCTCTGTCGGGGTGAGGCCAAACAGCTGTTTAAACTTATCGGTGAAGCGGGATTGGGAAAGGTAACCGCACCGTTCAGCGATAATTCCCACGGGTTCCAAGGTGCTTTGCAGCAGGTGCAGGCCGTGGCCAAGCCTGGCCCGGTCCTTGATAACCTGCAGGCTGGTCCCCTCCCCGTGCAGCTTCCTGCGCAGGGTCGATTCACTCATCGCCAGCCTGGATGACAGGGCATCCGCGCCCAGGTTGGCCGAAATATCGGCGGCGATGATCGTGTAAAGTTGCTGGCTCAGGCTCGGGGATTTTACCACTGCGCCCAGCTGCGTATAGCCCGAGTGATAAAGCAACTGCAGGATTTCCCGTCTGCGTATCGCCCAAAGCTCGGGGGGAGCAAATCCCGACCACTCCACCAACTGCTGTAAAGTCTTCCGTAAAACCGCATCCATATCACCGGTGAAAAAGGTTTTCGCCGCGGTCTTTTTGCTTGTGAAGATATCGAAATCCGTAAACTCAAACTCGACAATCAGCGCAAAGTAGGCGATATCGTCCGGGATATTGCGCATCTCCACCTTGGGATTGTTGGATAAAAAAAGAAAGCTACCGGCT
The DNA here is from genome assembly GCF_040932045.1 of Microbulbifer sp. TYP-18. NCBI lineage: Bacteria > Pseudomonadati > Pseudomonadota > Gammaproteobacteria > Cellvibrionales > Microbulbiferaceae > Microbulbifer > Microbulbifer sp. TYP-18. The sequence continues at coordinate 34,871 of NZ_JBFRBC010000009.1, read as the reverse complement.
GGACAACTGAGTTTGCTGTCCCTGCCCAGCTTTTTACAGCCTTCAAGAATACAGATCAGGGTGGGGTTAATAACCGGAACATTGAAGATATGCTGCTCCTTGATGGAGGCATAAACCGAAAAGGGCAAGGGGTTTGCCCGCTGCAGTGCCCGCCTCGATAAATCGATTAACTCTTGCATCTGGCGTGACATCTCAAATCCCGCAAGTTTGTCAGCTATATCATAGCCCCTGCGCGCTATTGACCCGGTCGGCGGTGCAAAGGGTAGTGCGTCCCCGCGCCAAAGGAACCAGTCTCCCCCTATTGGCAGGGCATATTCCGGGGTTGGGGATCATAACGCCCGGCAGACTGCAGAGGCAAGCCACTTTCGGCTTGCCTCACGGCGGGAATATTGGCACCCCGCCTATCGGCACAGCAAAACCTCTGTGCTTCCTGCAACACCAAAAGATAACGCTGTTGGGAAAACGTTTGCTATGGCGACTATTACCCTGACCATACAGTCGATGCCCTCTTATCCAACAGCCTGTCTCCTTTGAAAATTGCGCAGCCATGCGGAATCACCTGTATTTCAAGCGCTTTCACCAGCTTCTACCCGTTGGTGGCACAACCCTGTACCAAATTGATCCAGTAATTTTTTGGCAAACTGTTAGTTCGCGGGTTAATTTTCGGGACCACGATTAACGTGAAATAATTCCGACTCATCGTTCAGGTCAGTATTAGGGCACTTCTAACGCAAACCTGTGGAGTTTCCTCAAGACATCCAGTAAAAATCCCTATATTCTCGCCGCTGACGTTCCTACTAATCATTCAATCCCAATGGTTGTGACGTCTAATAAACTTCCCATAATTTCAACAATAATGGAAATGGATAATGAAATTCACATTCATAAAGGTCTGGGCGTCGATTCCCATACTGATGGCCGGTATCTCTTCCCACCTAGAGGCCAATACCGTCGAAGCCTCCTACGCCCTGGCCCAAGGCTGCTATGCGATTAAAGCCCCGCAAACCGGTCGCTACATGCATCCCGGTGGTGGCGACTACCGCTTCGATGCTATTGATGTGACCGCTGCGTCCCATTTTTATTTCAAGCCCACCAGGCTTGGCATGTATATGCTGCGGGACAGAACCGGCAACTTTCTCACCACCCGGGGACCTCTGGATATAGCGCGCAATACCGCCGCCTCCGAATGGGCCCAGTGGTCCGTCGAGCCGGCCGGGAACGGCCATTTCAGGTTATTCTCGACCAAGTTCTGGAAGGACCTGCGATATAACAAAGGCGATGGCGGCACTTATTTATTCGACCTGTTCAACCTGGGCAATCGCAATAGTGAAAACGTTTTCGAACTGGTTGAACAGAATGACTGCGCACCTTTCCCGGAAGCGCAACTGAATGCGGAAGTGAATCCGGCGGTCCCCGCCACCGGGGATGTAAACCAGCCAGTGGTGGGTTTTGCGGATGTACACACCCATTTGAATTCCAATGAATTTATGGGCGGCAAGTTTTTACACGGCCGCCCTTTCCATCCCTACGGCATTCAAAATGCACTGGACGACGGCAGTGGCATACACGGCCCCTATGGCGGCCTCGACATTATCGGCAACCTCCAGGATGGCGGCAATCTCGATGCCCGGCATGCCACCGGCGGCTGGCCCAACTTTCCCTACTGGCCCAACTACCACACCCAGTCCCACCAGCAGGCCTACTACAAGTGGATAGAGCGGGTGCATAGGGCCGGTTTAAAGCTGATGGTTACCAATATGGTGCAAAACGAAGTTTTGTGCGAAGTGCAAAGGGTCGTCAATCCGGTATCCTGGGTCAATGCCAATGCCTGTGGTGACTCCCCCAGTATCGATCTGCAGTTGAGGCGCGTCTATGAAATGCAGGACTATATCGATGCCCAGGCCGGCGGTGTAGGCAAGGGATTCTTCCGTATCGTCACCAGTGCCGCGGAAGCCCGCTCAGTGATTGCCAGTGGCAAGCTCGCCGTCGTCCTGGGGGTAGAGGTATCCAGCGTCCTGGACTGCGATGAGGGCAGCGGCTGCTCCGAGGCCCGGATCGATCAAAAGCTACAGTACCTGTATAGCCGTGGAATTCGCAGCCTCTTCCCAATCCACAAGTTTGACAATGACTTCGGCGGCCCCCATATGCAGGGCGCGGATGAAATTATCAATATCGGCAATAAGCTTCAAACCGGCCATCTCTACCATATAGAGGCCTGCCCCCCGCAAGAGCCCAGCGGACGCAAGCTGCCCAATGGCTTCCCGTTACTGGGCAATGTGCCTTTTATTCGCGATATCATCAACCTGCTGGGTGCGAACCCGAATTACGACCAGAGCATAGACCAGCACTGTAATCGCAAACACCTCACCGCCATGGGGAAATACCTGATTCACCGAATGATCGACAAGGAAATGATTATCGAGGTGGATCATATGTCTGCGGGTGCTTTCGCCGACACCATGGATATTGTCGAGAGTCGCGGTTACTCCGGTGTGATTTCAAGCCACTCCAATCCAAAACTCAATGGTGCTTTAAGCCCATTGCAGCGGCGTTTGTTGAATGCTGGCGGTGTCATGTTTCCCTACAACGGCCCCAGTAACTACAACATCCACAATATCGATATTATTCGTAATGCACTGGCATCAACCCCCTACCTGATCGGCGTGGGTATCGGTACGGATACCAATGGCCTGGCGCCACAGGCGGGACCCAGTGCCACCTCCGGTACCAACCCCATCACCTACCCTTTCCGCTCCTACGATGGCCGCGTCCTTTTTGATCAGCAGACAACGGGGAATCGCAGTTTTAACCTCAACACCGAGGGCTTAGCCCACTATGGCCTGCTGGCGGATTTGGTGGAGGATATGCGAATCAATGCCTCCCCGCAGACAATGGAAGCATTTTTCAATTCCGCTGAAGCCTATTTGCAGATGTGGGAACGCGCCACGCCCACAAGCAACCGCCAGTATGTGCAGATCCGGGACAAGCGCAGTGGCCAGTGCCTCGATGTGCCCGGTGTGGACAACGGAGTTACCAACCTCGCAAAGGTTCAACTGGAAACCTGTACACGCAACCATTTTGACCAGCATTGGCTGGTGGATTGGAGCACCGGCCTGATTCGCAACCGCATGAATGACGATCTGTGCCTGACCCACGCCGATGGCACTTCCGTCAATGGTTTAAGGGCCGCTATTTACGCCTGCTCTATTGACCACCGCTGGACCCTGGATGGTGACGTGATACGTGATGCCAGCAACCCCAACATGGTCCTGGATGGTTATGGAAACACCAAAGGCGCCACCGTTGGCATGTGGGCCTTCCACGGCGGTATGAATCAGCGCTGGGCCATCACCGAAGTGGCGGCGGCCAATTCCGGCTATAGAAACCTGGCTCCGGAGGGCACCGCCACGCAATCCGATACCAGTTATGGCGGTTATGCCAGCAGGGCCATCGATGGCAACCTGAGTGGCCGCTGGGGGGATGGCAGTGTCACCCATACCAGTGCCAGCGCCAATTCCTCGTGGACGCTGGACCTCGGCTCTATCAGGAAGATTGAGAATATTGCCATCTGGAACCGCACCGACTGCTGTACCGAGCGCCTGCAGGATTTTCATGTATTTGTATCCGACCTACCTTTTACCGGATCAAATATCGAAGACGCACGGGCGCAGAGTAACGTGAGGGAGTTTTTCCTCCCCAGGCCCGCCGAACGGCTGAAATATGTCATTAATGTGGGTATGGGACGCTATGTGCGTATCCAGCTGACCAGCTCCGACCAGGCACTTTCACTGGCTGAGGTACAGGTATTTGGCCAGTAAGCCGCTTTACTAACCCGGCAATTTATTAACCCGGCAATGAAGCAAATTGCCGGGTTAATACGGTACAGGGATATGCTAACGCCGGATAGCTTTAACAACCTGTCGGCGTTAGCGACGGTCAATCACCGTTACCGCACCCTGGAAGTTTTCTACCAAAGCCTTGCGAATCACCGTCGCAATACCGCGGTAAAGATGCCTTTCAGCACTGCCAGGGCGGTAAACCAGAGCATGGTCACAGTACAAAACATTACCTGAAAACCGAATCACTTTTAGCTCTTCAGGCCGATGTATCTCGCTGTGAATGTACAGCGCAGGTAAAAAAGCCACGCCCATATTCATGCTGATCATTTGGCGCAGTGTATCCAGGCTGGTACCTTCGTAGTCGCGATTAAGCCGCGCCCCTGTTCGCTGGCAAATCCGCTTTACCTGTTGCTGCACATGGTGGCGATCATCCAGGCCGAGCACTTCCACACCGGCAAGGTCGGATTCATCGATAACCCCCTCCGAACCGATATCCATCTCAGTAGGCGCAACCAGGGACATTGGCTCGCGACAGAGCACCTCCATTCCCAAATTTTCATTTGCAAGTGGCAAGGTTGCCAGTATCAGGTCATGGCGCCCCTCTAACAAACCCGCCTCTAAATCCGCCTGGGACTCTTCACGCACATACAGCTTTAACCTGGGAAAGGTACTGTGTAAGGCGGGTGTGATGCGCGGCAGCAAATAGGGGCCAAGGGTCGGCGGCACACCCAGGCGGTGGGTGATGGCTGCGCTATCGGATAGGGAGTGTGCAAGCTCTTCCAAATCGCGCCACTGGGAAATGAGATTGCGAGCCGGATGCAACAGCTCCCGGCCCTGCGGCGTCAGCGTGGTCTTGCTGCGCGAACGCTCCAGCAAGGTCACACCAAGCTTTTCTTCAAGGGCGTTGAGCTGGGTAGAGATAGTGGGCTGTGTGACGCCCAGCTTTTCGGCCGCCTTGCGGATAGAGCCGTACTCGGCGACACCGGCGAAATACTGAATCTGTTTGAGATTACTCATCTAAGTACCACTTTTTGGTAAGCCGGCACAACTAAGCAACACCCATATTCGAGAGGCATCGCGGGGTTACGGCCTTCCCAATGATGAAGAACCAACAGCGATAGATCATATCTATATAAGGTGATAAGGGATACAGCTTTTGAACTATTTCAGTGATAGTAAATTTCTATAGGATAGTCACATAGATTTTAGATTCTCTTCCTTCCGTTGAGCGGGCAGAATCCTCAACACCATTCGGCAACAAACAACTCAACCTCTGTGTTTTGTGAGGTAAACCATACCCATGAGGAACCTTTTCCGCATCGACCTTTCCCACTGGCGCGGCGACCTATACGGTGGCCTGACCGCCGGTATCGTCGCCCTGCCCCTTGCCCTGGCTTTTGGTGTCGCCTCCGGCTTAGGCCCTATGGCAGGGCTTTACGGTGCCATGATCGTCGGTTTTTTCGCATCCTGGATGGGCGGCACACCCACCAACGTATCCGGGCCCACGGGGCCTATGGTGGTTGTGTTGGCAGGTTTGTTTGCCAGTTTATCGGGTGATGTGGGACTGATATTAACCACCGTGTTTATAGCGGGCCTGCTGCAGGTAGCATTTGGCTTCCTTGGACTTGGACAGTACATACGCCTGGTGCCCTACCCGGTTATCTCCGGCTTTATGAGCGGCATTGGCCTGATCATTATTATTTTGCAGAGCAGTGCATTTTTGGGGCACAGCTCCGAAGGCAACGGCCCCGTAGCAGCACTGCTGTCCCTACCCGGCGCAATCAGCCATATCAACTATTCTGCCCTGTTTATTGGCGCACTAAGCCTGGCCACTGTCTATCTGTGGCCCGCCAAGTGGGGCCGCTTTTTGCCAGGACCACTGGCTGCGTTGATTTTGGCAACAGTGATTGGTCTGGCGCTACCCAACCTGCCGGTGCTGGGAAACATACCCACAGGCCTCCCCTCATTCCAGATGCCCAGCTTTGATATGGATATGTCGGTGCTGATTCTCGAAGCCGCTTTCATCCTCGCCATCTTGGGCACCATTGATTCCCTGTTGACTTCACTAGTTGCCGACAACATGACCCGAACCCGCCACGACTCCAACCGCGAGCTGATTGGGCAGGGTGTTGGCAACGCAGTATCCGGTTTATTTGGCGGAATTAGCGGTGCCGGCGCCACCATGCGCACGGTAATCAATATCCGTACCGGTGGCAGCACGCGCTTGTCGGGCATGGTGCATTCCGCTGTACTCGGCGCAGTTATCTTGGGCATAGGCCCATTGCTGTCTGAAATACCACACGCTGCACTGGCCGGTGTACTGGTAAAGGTGGGAATGGATATTGTCGATCTGAATTATTTAAAACGTGCTCACCGCGGGCCCCGCTGGGACCTGCTGCTGATGGTATTGGTACTGGGCCTCACAGTGATGGTGGATTTGATTACCGCAGTGGGCCTAGGTGTTGTATTGGCCGCTTTGGCCTTCGTTCGCCAGATGGCGCAATTGCAGTTGCAACAGCTCGGCGGGCCAGGCTTCACCAGTAAGGACCCGGAAGAGACGCAACTGCTCAAAAACGCCAAAGATAAGGTAACACTATTCGAATTTGGCGGGCCCCTCAGTTTTGCTGCGGCAGCTGACCTCGGTCACCATATACGCAGCCTGTACGAGGGCACATCCAGCGAAAGTATCATTTTAGATTTCAACCGCGTCCCCTATATTGACGTCTCCGCAGCGATGGCAGTGGAAACCATTGCCCGGGATGCGAAAGATGCAGGCAAAAAGCTGCTGGTTTGCGGTATGGCTGCTCAAATTGCGCGGACCCTGGATGGATTAGGCATGCGCGAACTCATTCCCCCGTACACGCGATTCGAAGCGCGCCTCGAAGCACTGCAAAGTGCTCTACAGAGCGCCGGACTTGACAAACAGCAACACAGCACCCGCCATTTAAAATTTGGGCTATCTGCCGCCACCAGTTAATTATGTTTTGGCAAACAGGGGAATGGCGCAGCCTCTTTTTCCCTAGCAGGCTGTTGAACAAGGCATCCTGCCTGTTTCGAAACACGAAAAGCGAAAAATGTGCTTTTCACTTTTCTCCCAAAATCAACGAGTTAGGTGTCGTCGATTTTGCTGGAACATCCATATTCCGGTACCAGGCGTCGAAATTCTTCGAATTTCAACAGCCTGCTAGTTATAAAACACAGAAACCAGGAGGAAACATGAACGAAGCAACAGCGAAGGGCGCATTTAAACTGTGGAACGATGCGCTTGCCAGCGGTTCGCCCAGCAGGGTTGCCGCACTCTATGCGGAGGATGCGATTTTGTTACCCACTATTTCAAACCAAGTGCGTCACAGCACCCCCGAGCGCGAAGATTACTTTCACCAATTTCTGCAAAAGGGCCCTCAGGGCGAACTGATGGAATGCAATGTACGCGAACTTTCTGCTGATACCTTTATCAACTCCGGCACTTATGAATTTACATTCGCGGACGGCTCTAGCGCCGCAGCGCGCTTCACCTTTGTTTATCGACGCACAGGTAATCAGTGGTTAATCGTCGAGCACCACAGCTCAGCAATGCCTGAATAATCCACCTTCTGTCAGGCCTGCTTATTGAACATCGAAGTTCAAAATAGCCACCGCCTTCCTTTTACAGTAGGCATCACTCCCGATGGTCACTGTATATTCGATAGCAATTATTCTGACCTATCCAGATACAACAGACGGGCCGGAGTAGCTGCGCCGGGTGATGAGGCCCTGGCCGGCGGGGAGATCCCTCTGCCGGGTCAGGTCGCCACTCCAGTCGCTCTGGTGGTGGCTGCCATTTACTACAATCCCATTATTTCAGGCCCGTCCTACGGGACATTGCATCGAGCCCACCCGCTGCATTGCGTTTGAAAAGCAACCGGGCTTCCTGTGCGGCAGCGACTTACTGGCGAACTCGACGCCAAACCTGAGACTGCACCGAATTAATTCGCGGCTCCTTAACGCCTGAGAAGACACGCGGGCTTTTGACATCACTCTTACAGTGTCTATTATATGATTAATTATTTCGATCTAAGTTTTTCAATAATCTGCGCATCCACCCACATTATTTCAAAATCTGGAGGAACACAACGGCGACAATAAATAAGATATTTTCCGTCCGGCGTTACGTACCCTCCACCGTCCTCACCATCCGTGTTTATCTTTTCTCCGAAGTTAATGGCTGCACCCCATGAACCATCTTCCTGCCGAAAACTGATATACATATCACTATCACCGTACCCACCGTCTCTTTCACTATCCCAAATTATGTAAGATTCATCCGGAGCAATGAAGGGGTGAGCAGTCCATTTACCAGTATTTATCACTTCACTAAAGGGTCTTGGCGCTTCCCGCTTTCCGTTTACCAGTCGTGAATATCGCAGAATACCATCTCCGTTTGTACCCACCTCATCAAAAACATAGGTTCCTTTTAACGAAGCCGTAAGGCGCATGATGCGGAAGTCTTCAAACAGAGGGCCAAGGCTCTTTAACTCTGACCAACCGTCACCGATGCGCTCCCTAAATTGTTTGCCATTATGCATAGTCTTCCCATCAGGTGAGATAAAGCCTCCCCAGGGCACTATTGACTCATGCCATCGATTATTGTTGGATTTAAAAACAACATTCGACGATTTTCCACTATTGTTGTTTCTCCTACCAAAGTAGTACTCCTTCATGTCGGGTGTGAAGCTACCGCCCCAATCACGATATTCTGTTGAGACACTAGGCGCGAAAACTTCAGGGATCAAGCCAGGGGGCTTTTGTCCAATATAAGGGCCTTCTAGAACTGCAAGTTCTTCTTGACTAAAACTTTTGCCACTTATAACTAGAGTAGAGAGCAACAGGATAATTGATTTACAAACATCTTTCATAGTTCATCCTTATTTTCATATGGCGTGGTTTAACAAGTCATCAGTTTATTTGAAACCAACCTATAAACTTCTGACGTCCTTATGACTTTCAGATGATTTTTTTCTCATAGTGATGATCAACTCACTAGCAGGTTGTTGAAAAAGGCATTCTGCCTGTTTCAAAACACGAAAAGTGAAAAGTGTGGTTTTCACTTTTCTACCAAAATCAACGACTTAGGCGTCGTCGATTTTACCGAAACGTCCATATTCCGGTACTAGGCGAATATAACGCCCAAAGCACCGCGGCGACGCTTGCCGCGTCCGCTGACTTTGTCGCCAGACAAGAAACGTCTCAATAGGCGTAAAAAACCAGCTCAGTGGCCGGTTTGGATGGGTCAGTAGGCCGCCACCACACCCGCAGTGACAATGGGAGAAAGTAACCGCTTTCACAAGCGAGTTTAAAGCGCGCTCAATCTCCATCCTTGGAGCTATCGGGCCCAGAATCCTGGTCCTCCTGTAACCAGTGCCCCAGCTTGCCCTTTTTCGTCGACAGATACTCGATATTGTGGGGATTGCGGCCTGTCTCATGGGGCAAACGCTCCACCACTGCAATACCGAGATCCTGTAACGCCTTCACTTTGCGCGGGTTGTTGGTCATCAGGCGCATGGACGTGATTCGCAGGTGGGTCAGCATGGCCCGCAAAATAGAGTAGTCGCGCATATCGGCACCGAAACCCAGTTGCTCGTTGGCCTCCACGGTGTCGGCGCCGCAATCCTGCAGGTGATAGGCGCGGATCTTGTTCAACAGGCCTATACCCCGCCCCTCCTGGCGCAGATAGAAAATTGCACCGCGCCCCTCCATGGCGACACGGTGCAGGGCGTGCTGAAGCTGAGCGCCACAGTCGCAGCGCAGGGAAAAGAGTGCGTCTCCGGTGAGACACTCGGAGTGAATGCGGGCCAGTACCGGGGCGTCGGTATCCAGGTCCCCCATGGTGAGCACCAGGTGCTCCTTGCCGGAGTCGGTGTCTTCAAAGCCGTGCACTGCAAACATGCCCCAGGAAGTGGGCAGTTTGGAGGACTCCACATAGCGAATGGTCAAGCTGTTACCTCTTCAGTCAATGGCGCGCGCGCAGTATTAGCATTCCCTGCTGTTGCTCCATGTCCACCCGGCTGAGAAAACTGTTACCCAACAGCACAATGCCGGGAAAGTCGTCAGTGTGCACAGTGGCATCCACATTATCGAGTTTGATACCGCCGATGGTGACGCTGCGCAACCGGATGCGATAGGCATCGGCGATACCATTGGCGGTGGAAACCCGGATGGGCTCTGCCCGCTCCAAATTAAGTCCCAGGCGCCGGGCGGTGGGATAGTTGAAGGCCATACTGGTGGCACCCGTATCCACCAGCACCGATACGCGACGGCCGTTGACCCAGGCACTGGTACTGTAGTGGCCGCGGCTGTCCGGCAACAACCGCACTTCCGCGCGGCTGTTGCGCGCGTAGCTGGCGGCGACCGGCGCATCGAGGGTGAGTTTGCGCTCACGGCCGTCAACCAGCACCCGGGCGTAACTGCTGGTGGCCTCCACCAGTTCGACCCCCTCGGGGGATTTCTGCCCCGCCTTCAGCAGGCGCTGGCGGCCGTCCACCTGCAGCAGGGCACTGCCATCGAACAACCCCTTCAACTGTACCTGCTGCGCGGCCAGGGGCAGAGGGATCAGGCACAGCCAGCACAGAAACAGGCGGGATATCATTGCGGTCTCCTAGGCCCTAGGCTACCCAGAGGGCGGTGAGCTGCAGCACCAGCGCTGCGTAGCCAGCTGCCAGTATATCGTCCAGCATGACGCCCCAACCACCGCGCACCTGGCGGTCGGCCCAGCGGATGGGCTGCGGCTTGGCGATATCGAACAGGCGAAACAGCAAAAATCCATACAGTGCCCAGCCCCAGCCGGCCGGGGCCATAAACATGGTGAGCCAGTAACCCACCATTTCATCCCAGACTATGCCGCCGTGATCGTGCACCCCCAGTGCCCGGGACGCCGCACCGCAGAGGTAACAGCCCAGCAGTGCCGCCGCAACCACTATGGCCAGATACCAGGCGGGTGGCAGGCTCTGCAACAGCCACCAGAAAGGAACCGCCATCAGGGTGCCGGCGGTGCCCGGCGCTCTGGGCGACAGGCCGGAACCAAAGCCGAACGCCAGCAGCAGAGTAGGGCTGCGCAACACTTGTCGTAGAGTAGGCTGAGTCATCACTGAAAATGCCGGTAGCCACTTTGTTTGCAATGCCAGGGGCGCCCCTCCAGCCGGCAGCGCACCGGCTCTCCGTCGCCCCGGCGGTCAGTCACCCAGCCTATGTGCACCGGTTCGAAACCGGCCGCAGCGCAGCGCCGGTACAGCTCTTCGGTGCGGGCTTTGGGCAGGGTAAAACACAGCTGGTAATCGTCTCCGCCCGTGGCCGCCAGTGCCAGCGCCTCCTCCCCCGCCAGCCGCCGGGCCAGCTCAGCGACCGGCAGTGTCTCCAGCGCCAGTTCCGCGCCGACACCGCTGGCGCGACAGAGGTGTCCGAGATCCGCCAGGAGTCCGTCGGAGATGTCGATGGCGCTGTGGGCCAGATCGCCGACTATAGCGGCGAGGGCCAGTTGCGGTGCCGGCCGGTAGTAGGCGTCGCACACCTGGTGGGACTCGGCCTCACTGACCCGGCGCTGCCCCAGAATCACCGGCAAGGCGGCCGCCGCCGCGCCCAATGGCCCTCCGACAAATATATCGTCACCGGGTGCGGCGCCGTCGCGCCGCAGCGGCTGTTGTGCACTGCCGGTCACCTGCACGGTGATCGACAATGGCCCGGCGGTGGTATCGCCACCCACCAGTGAAATATCGAATTCAGCGGCGGTCTCCAGCAGGCCGGCGGCAAAGCCCTGCAACCAGGCGGCGTCGCTGCGGGGCAGGGTCAGCGCCAGGGTAAACCAGAGGGGTCGGGCGTTCATGGCCGCCAGATCGCTGAGGTTGACTCGCAGGGCCCGCTCGGCAATCAGTTCCGGGGGGGCCTGGCGGGGGAAGTGAACCCCCTCCACCAGGGTGTCGACACTGGTGGCCAGCAGGCCCTCGGCGGGGGCACTCAACAGGGCGCAGTCATCGCCTATACCCAGCACCACCCCAGGCCCCCGGGGGGCGCGGGCAAAATAGTCGCGGATAATTTCGAATTCACCGGGGTTGGCCTGCACCCTGCTCTCCGCTGTTTCTGGCGGCCGCCACTTCCGCCGCGCGCAAATCCTCGGCGGTTTTGTCCAGGATGCCATTGATAAATTTGAAGGCGTCGGTGGGGCCAAATTTTTTCGCCAGCGCCACGGATTCGTTGATGACTACCTTGTAGGGCACGTCGACACGCTGCTGCAGTTCGTAGGTGGACATGCGCAACAGGGCTCGGGAGACCGGATCCAGATCGTCGATCTGCCGGTCCAGGTGCGGCGCAAAGGCGGCCTCTACCCGATCGAGATTTTTCGCCACCCCGTGGAAGAGATCGCGAAAATACGGCACATCGGTTTTGCTCATATCGTTGTCGGCGTGAAACTCGGCCTCAATTGCATTGAGACTGGCGCCAGCCATCTGCCACTGGTAGAGCGCCTGCATGGCGAAGTGGCGCGCCTTGCGGCGCGCAGATGCGGTCACTGTCATAACCCTGTATCCGATAAACCCTTGCCGCCGGTTAAATCCTGCCCAGCAGGGAAACCATTTCCAGTGCGGTTTGCGCCGCTTCGGCGCCCTTGTTGCCGGCCTTGGTGCCGGAACGCTCCACGGCCTGTTCGATGGAATCCACGGTGAGCACGCCAAAGCTAACCGGGATGCCGCTGTCCAGGGATACCTGGGCCAGCCCCTTGGTGCACTCGCCGGCGACGTATTCAAAATGCGGCGTACCGCCGCGTATGACGGCACCGAGAGCGATAATCGCGTCAAAATTTCCGCTGGCGGCGAGCTTCCTGGCCACCAGCGGCAGTTCAAAGGCTCCCGGCGCATAGCAGATGGTGATCTTCTCTTCCCCGATGCCCTGGCGGCGCAGGGTATCCAGCGCCCCGTCTTTGAGGCTCTCCACTACAAAGCTGTTCCAACGGCTGACCAGCAGTACAAACCTGCCCCGGCTGTTGACGAAATCACCTTCGATTACCTGGATGTCGCTCATTGTCGTGTCCTGCCTAGTTCCAGTCAGCGTTCAGATACTCTTCCACTTCCAGATCGAACCCGGAAATGGCATTGAATTTAAACGGCGCGCTCATGAGGCGCATTTTGCGCACTTTGAGATCGCGCAGAATCTGGGAGCCGGTACCCACCTGCTTGTACACCAGCGCCTGGCTGGGGCGCTGCTGTTTGCCGCTGATCAGCCAGTCGATGCTCTCTTCGATCTCTTCGGTGGTCTCGTTGTGGCAGATAAGCACCACTACTCCCTTGCCCTCCTCGGCCACCCGCTGCATGGCGCGGCGAAAGGTCCAGGGGATAAATTCTTCGTCGCCGCGGCGGATGGTCAGCACATCGCGCAGGGTGTTGCCCACATGCACCCTGACCAGGGTAGACTCTTCCGGCGCGGGCGTGCCGAGTACAAAAGCGAAATGACGCTCGCGCCGCGCCTTGTCCAGATAGGTGCGCAGTTTGAACTGGCCGAACTCGGTCTGCACCTGGCGTTCGTTGGTGCACTCGACTGTCTTTTCATTGAGCGCGCGGTAAGTGATAAGGTCGGCGATGGTGCCGACCTTGAGATTGTGGGTGCGGGCAAATTTCTCCAGATCCGGGCGGCGCGCCATGGTGCCGTCCTCATTCATGATCTCGACGATCACCGCCGCCTGCTCGAAGCCGGCCAGACGCGCCAGGTCACAGCCGGCCTCGGTGTGGCCAGCGCGGCTGAGCACACCGCCGGGCTGGGCCATGATCGGGAAAATGTGGCCGGGCTGCACCAGGTCCTGAGGTTTGGCGTTGCGCGCGGCCGCGGCGCGGATGGTGCGGGTGCGGTCGGCAGCGGAGATACCGGTGGTGACCCCCTCGGCAGCCTCGATGGAGACGGTGAAATTGGTACTGAACTGGGCGCCGTTGTCCCGCGACATCAGCGGCAGATCCAACTGCTCGCAGCGCTCCCTGGACATGGGCATGCAGATGAGCCCGCGCGCATGGGTGGCCATGAAATTGATATCTTCGGCGCGCACCTGCTCCGCCGCCATCACCAGGTCGCCCTCGTTCTCGCGGTCCTCGTCATCCATCAGTATGACCATGCGGCCCTGGCGGATATCGTCGATCAATTCTTCAACCGTATTTAATTCCATCGTACTCTCTCGGCTATCCGGGGGTTGCTGCCCCCGTATCGAAATGCGCTAGCGGCCCTTGGAAAAACCGTGCCGGGCCAGTAATTCAACTGTCAGGCCACCACTGTCTGATGTCGCGGCCCTCTCCCCCAGCAGCAGGCGCTCCAGGTAGCGCGCGATCAGGTCCACCTCCAGGTTGACCCGGGTGCCGGCGCTATAATCGCCGATAATGGTCTCCTGCAGGGTGTGCGGCACTATGGTCAGTTCGAACTCGGCGCCATCCACGGCGTTAACGGTGAGGCTGGTGCCGTCCACGGTGATGGAGCCCTTGTGGGCGATATATCTGGCCAGTGTGTCGGGGGCGCGCAGGCGAAAACGCTCCGCCCGCGCCTCGCGCCGGCGCCAGATCACTTCGCCAATGCCGTCTACATGGCCGCTGACAATGTGCCCGCCGAGGCGGGTACTGGGCGTCAGCGCCTTTTCCAGATTGACCCGGTCGCCCAGCTTCCAGCTTGCGACACTGGTGACGTCCAGGGTCTCGGCAGAGACATCGGCCCAGTAACCGTCGCCGGGAAGCTCCACCACCGTGAGGCAGACGCCATTGGTGGCGATGCTGTCCCCGAGCTGCACATCCGACAAATCCAGCCGGCCGGTTTTGACCCGCACCCGCAGGTCACCGCCCTGGGCTCTGAGCTCGGCTATCTCACCGATGGCTGCAATAATTCCAGTAAACATCAGAATCGGCCCTAGCGTTCAATATCCGTGGTGGCGGTAATACGCCAGTCGTGGCCTACCGCGCGCATATCGGTAATGGTTACGGGCAGTACCGAGCCCATGCGCGCGATGGGCAACTCAAACAGCGGCCGCGCACTGCTGCCCAGCAGCTTTGGCGCCATATAGACAATCAACTCGTCCACATGACCGCGATAAAGAAACTCTCCCGACAGAGTGGCGCCGCTTTCTATCAACACCTCGTTGCACTGGCGGCGCGCCAGTTCCCGCAGCAGTGCCGAGAGGTCCACGCGGCCGCCGCCGTCGGCAGGCAGGGTCAGCACTTCGGCACCGGCCCCCTGCAAGCGCTGGCGGCGGGAGGGGTCGGCTTGCTCCGTGGTGCAGATCAATGTGGGGGCATCACCCTGCAAAATAAAGGCGTCCACCGGGGTGCGCAGCTGGCTGTCCACAATCACCCGCAGGGGCTGCACCAGGGCGGCCTCTTCCGCAGCGAGCAGTTCCAGCGCCATCTCATCGGCGCGCACATTCAGATTGGGGTTGTCGAAACGCACGGTTTCGACACCGGTGACAATCGCGCAGCTGCGCGCCCGCAGCCGCTGCACATCGGCCCGGGCCGCCGGACCCGTCACCCATTTCGATTCACCGCTGGCCATGGCGGTGCGCCCATCCAGGCTCATGGCCGATTTGCAGCGCACCATTGGCAGTCCCAGTGTCATGCGCTTGATAAAGCCGGGATTGAGGGCCCGGCACTCTCTCTCCAGCACAGGCCCCTCTACCTCAATACCGGCCTCCCGCAGTTTTTGCAGACCTGAGCCGCTAACAGAGGGATTTGGATCCTCCATACCAAACACCAGCCGCGTCACGCCGGCGGCGACCAGCGCCTCGGCACAGGGGCCGGTCTTGCCCGTATGGCTACAGGGCTCCAGGGTGACGTAGACAGTGGCACCCGCAGCGCGTCCGCCGGCAGCCTCCAGGGCTTCGATCTCGGCGTGGGGCAGGCCGGCGCGGCGGTGCCAGCCCTCCGCCAGAATCGCACCGGCAGCATCGGCGATAACACAGCCGACCCGGGGATTGGGCATGGTGGTGTACAGCCCCCGCTGCGCCAACTGTACGGCGCGAGCCATAAGGGACTCCGCTGTGGGGGTCATCTGATCTCCGACGGCTTGCGGGTCAGGCGCTCGATTTCCCTTCCGAAGTCACTGACGTCCTCGAAACGGCGATAGACCGAGGCGAAGCGCACATAGGCTACCTGGTCCAGTTCGCGCAGCTGCTCCATCACCAGCTGGCCGATGGCCCTGGCGGGCAGCTCGCGCTCGCCGGCGGCCCGCAATGAATGCTTGATATGCGCCACCGCCGTCTCCACCTGCTCGGTGCTGACCGGGCGCTTTTCCACCGCCCTCTGGATACCGGCGCGGAGTTTTTTCTCGTCAAAGGATTCGCGCTTGCCATTCTGCTTGATGACCCGCGGCAGCAACAGCTCTGCGGTCTCAAACGTGGTGAAGCGTTCGCGGCAGCCCAGGCATTCGCGCCGGCGGCGCACCTGGTCGCCCTCCGCGACCAGCCGGGAATCGACCACCTTGGTATCCTCTGCGCCGCAGAAAGGGCAGTGCATGGAGCTGTGTCCCTGTATCAAAATAGACCGCAGTCTACCACAGCCATTGCACTGGGACCGCGGCCCGGACAGGCCGATACAAACCGCAACCCGGCAAACCGGGCGGCGGTTCAATGTCGATCAGTCGCTTTTATACACCGGAAACTGCGCGCAGATATCCAGTACTTTTTCTTTCACCTCGGCAATGGTCGCCTCTGCATCCTTCTTTTCCAGCGCATCCAAAACATCACAGATCCAGTGGGTGAGCTGACGGGTTTCGTCCACACCAAAACCGCGGGTGGTGATGGCCGGTGTGCCCACGCGCAGGCCACTGGTGATGAACGGCGAGCGGGGGTCGTTGGGTACCGCGTTCTTGTTCACGGTGATATTGGCCCTGCCCAGGGCTTCATCCGCATCCTTGCCGGTGTATTCCTTGCCAATCAGATCCACCAGCATCAGGTGGTCGTCGGTACCTCCGGACACGATGTTGATGCCCCGATCGAGAAAGGTATCCGCCATGGCGCGGGCATTCTGTACCACGGCCTTCTGGTAGGCCTTGAATTCCGTACCCATCGCCTCTTTGAAGGAGACCGCCTTGGCGGCGATGACATGCATCAGTGGGCCGCCCTGACCGCCGGGAAATACGGCGCTGTTGAGTTTCTTTTCAATCTCTTCGTTGGCGCGCGCCAGGATGATACCGCCGCGCGGACCGCGCAGTGTTTTGTGGGTGGTAGAGGTCACCACATCCGCATGGGGAAGGGGGGACGGGTATTCACCCGCTGCCACCAGACCCGCCACATGGGCCATATCCACCAGCAGATAGGCGCCGACCCGGTCGGCGATGGCGCGGAAACGGGCCCAGTCCATCACGCGGCTATAGGCGGAAAAGCCCGCCACCACCATCTTTGGCCGGTGCTCCAGCGCCAGCCGCTCCACCTCTTCATAATCCACTTCGCCGGTATCCGGATTCAAACCGTACTGCACCGCCTTGTAGATCTTGCCGGAGAAGTTCACCCGCGCGCCGTGGGTCAGGTGACCGCCGTGGGCAAGGCTCATGCCCAGGACTGTATCCCCGGGCGCGCACAGCGCCTGGTAGACAGCGGCGTTGGCCTGGGAACCGGAATGGGGCTGCACATTGGCGTAGTCGGCACCAAACAGTTTCTTCGCGCGCTCTATGGCGAGGGTTTCGGCCTTGTCCACATACTCACAGCCACCGTAATAACGCTTGCCCGGGTAGCCTTCCGCATACTTGTTGGTCATGGTGCTGCCCTGAGCCTCCATCACCAACGGGCTGGTGTAGTTCTCGGAGGCAATCAGCTCGATATGCTCTTCCTGGCGGCGGTCTTCTTCCTGGATAGCCTGCCAGATTTCGGGATCGAATGAGGCCAGTGTCACGGACGAATCAAACATGGTATTCCCTCGGTAAAGCGGGTTGCTGGCGGATGCCAAATTCCACGATTTCAACGGTTAATCGGGCATTCAAACAGACCTTACGCGACCTATTTGATCGCTGCCCCACCCCGGCAATTTCGCCAGGTGGCTGGTATGACAGGGGCCGGTGGCGCATTGAGGCGGCCCAGGGCCGCAACTCCGGCGCCGTGGCTACAGTGTAGTGTCGCCACACCCCGCAAGGGCGCGCATTGTACACCAACACGTTGCGGGTTTGGGGGCCGGCTGCGCAGCCCTCTTCGAGGCAGCACTCCGGGGGAATCAGCTCAGCGCCCGGTGGGCCGAAGACATGGGCGGCAGGACGCCGCCCGCAGGGATCAGAAGGATAGCGTCATGCTGCCGGACCAGAAGCCTACGTCCTGCTCAATTACGGTGTATTCCAGCTCCAGATTGGTGTTGGGGCTGATATTGAAACCAACGCCACCGCCGAGGGAAATACCCGTATCGTTGTCACTGGCACTGCCAATACTGACATCTTCGAACAGGAGACCCAGGCGACCCTTGAAATAAATATCGCCGTGGGAGCGGTAGGTGCCGTAGCCTGCCAGCGTCTGGATATCCACATCCGCTGGGCCGCGAAACAGATCTGCTTCACCGCTGACCAGGGAGTTGGTGTACTCGGCTTCAAACCCCCAACCGGACGGGGAAGTGAAACCTCCGCGCAGACCGACATTGAACGGGCTGTCAGCATTCCCCAAGTCGATATCCATTATGCCCGCAGTGACACCCCAGTAGGCACCGCCCTGTTGCGCCATGGCGGCAGCGGAAGTCAGGCTCAGGGCAAGCGCAGCCGCGCCCATTACAAAATTACGCATCATAATCTCCTGTGTTTTGTCGGATAAAATTGCGCGGATTGTAGCGGGCTTCTCAGGCGCCGAACAGCCACGGGTTCACATCAATACCCGGGCGACATAAATCGATTCTACGGGCCGGGCTACGAAATCCATCGACATCACCAAACTCAATGTCAGCCGTTCGGAACCCAAACCCCTTCCGCCTGATCCAAATCAAGCGGGACAACTGCACGGCCGGGACAATTGTTCGGTATAGACTTGGCAACGCTGACCCAGGGGCGGCGGATACTGAACCAGGGAACCTCTGAAATCTGATAGTGGAGAAAGTGATATGCAAGAAGCCAACAGGCACGGTTTATCCATTGGAATTCAACGCACCAATGACAGTGTGTTTCTCTATTTAAAAGCCACCGGCAAACTGACCCACCGGGATTACGAAATCATCGTGCCGATGATCGACCGCGCCCTGGACGCGGTCACTGAGCCAAAAGTAAAAGCACTGTTCGACGCCCGAGAACTGGAGGGCTGGGAACTGCGCGCGGCCTGGGATGATTTCAAGCTGGGGCTAAAGCACGGCAATCAGTTCTCCCGCGCGGCCATCGTCGGCAATCAGCATTGGCTGCGCGCCGCTTCGGCAGTGGCCGGCTGGTTTGTTTCCGCTGAGGTAGAGCTATTCGACTCGCCCGAGCAGGCGGTGTCCTGGCTGGAAAAACCTGTATCGGAAACCGGCGCAGACCCGGGCTAGGGCCTGTTCACACAAAAGGAAAGCCGGGGAAGGCTTTTTCAACGAGCTACTAAAGGTTTACCGCCCGCCCAACGGCGTTCTCATCGCAGACAAAATGCGTACCGGCCAGCTCGCTCAAGGCGATGATGTCGAGAATTTCCACGTCGCGACCGGATACCCGCAGCAACCCATCGCGCTGAAAGGCGGAAAACAAGCGGCTGACGGTCTCCGCCGTTAGGCCCAGGTAATTGGCAATATCCGTCCGCGGCATGGACAGCACGAAGCGGCTGGCGGAATAGCCCCGGCGCGCATAGCGACTGGAGATATTCACCAGCAGCGCGGCCAACCGCACATTGGCCGAGCGCTTGCCCAGCAGTAACAGAATTTCGTTTTCCTGGCGCAGCTCCTCGGAAAAGAGCGCATAGATCTGCTGCTGCAACGCCGGTATCTGTTGCGCCAGCACTTCCAGCTGGGCAAATGGGAAGACGCACACGCTGCTGTCTTCCAGGGCCCGGGCAAAGCTCGGGTGGCAGCGGGTGCTGTAGGCATCCAGCCCCAGCAGTTCGCCGGGCAGGGCGAAGTTGGTCACCTGGACGTCGCCGTCCGCCGACAGCACCGAGCACTTGAAACTGCCGGAGCGGATGGCATAGAGGTTGTGGAAAGGGTCGCCGGCTCGGTACAGGGCCTCCCCCGACTTTACCGTGAGCCTGGCGCCGGTGAGCGCCTCCAATCGCTCCAGGTCCGGCTCGGGCAACCCCGCTGGCAGGCACAGCCGCCTGACCGTACATTCACTGCACTTCACCGCCGCCGAATTTCTCGCCATATCCGCGCCCCTGCCGCCATTACATTCACCAGGCGCCATTGTAACCGCTGAACACTTTTTAGTCGCCATATGCCAGTCAAAGCACCCGGGAATAGCGACCGGTATCCGCCTCACTGTGCAGATAGCTGTCGAACGCAGAGGCGGCGTTGCGGGCGAACCAGCGGCCCTCCTCGGTCAGGTAGAGGGAGTCCGCATCCTGGCGCAACAGGCCGCAGTCGAACATGGGCTGCAGGCGCCGCAGCTCCTCCGCGAACCTCTTCTCAAAGGGCCCACCGGCGCGGTCTGCCAGATCGCTTTTATCCAGGCGCATGCGGCACATCAGCTCCATCACCAGATGCTGGCGCAACCGGTCGTCTTCGCTCAGGGTCCAGCCTCTGTAGGCAGCACTGCCACAGGCGCGAATCCGCTCCACATAGTCCTTCAGGCGGTGGTGATTCTGCCAGTAGCCATCGGCGCTATAACTGATGGCGGAGGCACCCAGGCCGATCAGCGCATCGGCAGGCATCAGGGTATAACCCTGGAAGTTGCGCCTCAGCCTGCCCTCCCGAGCGGCCAGGGCCAACTCGTCGTGCGGAAGAGCAAAATGATCCATGCCCAGGAATTGGTATCCCGCCGCACCCAGCTCTTCCAATGCCGCCAGTTGCATTGTGATCTTTTCCTGTGCCGACGGCATGGCATCGGAATCGATCAGTCGCTGGGCTTTGAACCGAGCGGGCAGATGGGCGTAGTGATAGAGCGCTATGCGGTCTGGGGCCAGCTGCAGCACTTTTTTCACTGTGGCGCGCATGGTGTCGGCACTCTGGTGCGGCAGGCCGTAGACCAGGTCGTAGGAAATGGATCCAAATCCACAGGCCCGCGCGGCCTGGGTCAGGTTCGCCACCGAGCGTTCGTCACAGACCCGGTTGATCGCCTGCTGAACCCGCGGATCGAAATCCTGTACACCCATACTCAGGCGGTTAAAGCCCAGCTCGCGCAGGGTTTCGAGGGTCTCCGGATCCAGGGTGCGGGGGTCCGCCTCAACACTGTACTCGACTTGGCCCGGAGGATGCAGGTTGAACACTTCCGCCAATCCGGAGACCAGCCGGCGCAGGTCGGCATCGGTCAGGAAGGTGGGCGTTCCACCGCCCAGATGCAACTGGATAACGGGCAGGTCCGCCACCTTGTCGCGGTACCAGTGCGCCTCTTCCAGCAATCGGTCTATGTAGCTGGACACCAGCCCGTACTGCTGGGTAATCACCTTATTGCAGGCGCAGAAGTAGCACAGGGAGCGGCAAAAGGGGATATGCACATAGAGCGACAGACTGGTACTACCGCGCAGAGCCCGCCAGGGTTCTGCGGGCGAGTTGCCGGCCTCCAGGGGCAAAAACCGGTCCGCAGTGGGATAAGAGGTATAGCGGGGACAGGGGCCGGCGAAGCGGTTGAGCATTTCGACGGACAGGGCGCCGGCACCGTCTTGCGGGCAGGCGTCAACTCGGGCCATAGGGCAACCTCATGCAGCGAATGGTCGCGGCGAGAGTAAACGACCAGCCGCAACACCCGCTTGATCCACATCAATCTCCGTATCGGTCATCGGGACTCGGTAGCAGGACTCTGACTACGCCATAGGGCCCATGGGCGAAACCCTTTGGGCGACTCTCCTCCCTTGATTGACTTTCTCGCCAAATCTCTCGCAGGCCGGCTTCACCAACAGGCTGGCTATATATTAACCACAAAAAACAGGCGCCAGTTAAATTAATAAAATTTCACAACAAATTGGTTTTTTTTAAAAAAAAATAACGCTTAAACGATTTAAGGCGGGATATTTCCCCCGCCATGTCGGCCAACAAATAGTCGTTACGGCTATTTTTAAATCAACGCAATCAACTGAAAGAACTGACAATTAATTCTTAAAATTCCCCATGCCTATTTAGTACATTAAAGTCGATTAGTTCCTTAAAAGAAGTAAATGTACAACATATAAGTACGTCACATATCTCACATAAATACCTTGCATTTCTAAGGATAAACCATGATCAAGACCCCACTGAGTGTTGCTATTGCGGCTCTCGGCGCTGTCGCCGCCGCCAGTGTATCGGCACAGAACTCTGCGCCTGACCCTACCGTAGAAGAGGTTGTCGTTACCGGCTCGCGCATCCAGCGCGCTAACGATGTCAGCATCAGTCCGGTAGCTACCGTGGATGCCGATGAATTTAAGGCAACCGGCACGGTGCGCGTCGAAGACCTGATCAACGACCTCCCCCAGGTTGCCGCCACCCAGACCGCCGGCGTAGCCAACGGCGCCACTGGTACCGCCACTGTTTCCCTGCGCGGCTTGGGCTCGCAGCGCACCCTGGTACTGATCGACGGCCGCCGTATGCCAGCCGGCTCTCCGCTGGCAGGCGGGTCCGGCGCCGACCTGAATCAGATCCCTGCAGCTCTGGTGGAGCGGGTTGAGGTTCTGACTGGTGGCGCCTCCGCGACCTACGGTTCGGACGCTATCGCTGGGGTTGTGAACTTCATCATGCAGGACGACTTTGAAGGGGTGCGCTTCGAGGCCCAAACCGGCATCTACCAGCACAACAACGATAACAGCGGAATTCAAAGCGTGGTGGAAAACGCCGGCTTCGAAGCGGCCGATGGCAGCGTGACCGACGGCGAAACCAACGACTTCTCCTTAATCATGGGCGCCAACCTGGACAATGGCCGCGGCAATGTTACCGCCTATGCCAACTATCGCAGGATAGACCCAGTGCTGCAGGCCGACCGCGACTACAGCAGTTGCGCGCTGGGGGGCAGGCCCGGCGCCTTTAGCTGTGGCGGTTCCCCTACCACACCCGAGGGTCGTTTTACCGATTTTGGCCTGAACGAGGGCGACACCACCGAAGGATTCGAGTACGCGGTTGACGGGAACAATTTCGTTCCGCCCACCAGTGACTACAATTTCGGCCCACTGAACTATTTCCAACGCCCGGACGAGCGCTGGACCATGGGCGCCTTCGGTCACTATGAAGTGAATGACCAAGCGGAGATCTATACGCAGCTCATGTACGCCGACGACCGCTCTGTGGCGCAGATAGCTCCGTCAGGCGCCTTTTTCGTCACCAATGACCTCTTTTGCGGCAACCCCTTTCTGTCCGACGCCCAGTTTGACGCCATCTGCGGCGTTTACGGCCTGACGGAGAACGATTTCGTCAGCGACCTGACGGTGACCAATACGGATCCGGATACAGGCGCAGTCACCAGCACTGATGGAGCTATCTACATCGGCCGCCGCAATGTGGAGGGCGGAGCCCGTCAGGACGACTTGCGCCACACCACTTTTCGCGGTGTGTTCGGTCTTCGGGGCGACCTCAACAACAACTGGTCCTACGATGTCTATTGGCAATATTCAGAAGTGAGCCTGGAGGAAACCTACTTCAACGACTTCTCCATCAACCGCATCCGCCGCGCCCTCGACGTGCGCCGGGACGAGAACGGCAACCCGGTCTGTCAGTCAGTGCTGGACGGCTCGGATCCCAGCTGCGTACCCTGGAACATCTTCCAGGAGGGCGGCGTCACCCAGGAAGCCATCGACTATCTGGTACTGCCACTGTTTGCCCGCGGAACCACCGAACAGGAAATCTTCTCCAGTTATGTTTCCGGCGACCTCACCGACTATGGGGTAAAGCTGCCCACCGCCGACACAGGTGTAGCGGTGGTCCTGGGCCTGGAAAGCCGCCGCGATTCTCTGAATTTCTCCCCCGACAACGGTTTTCAGACCGGTGACGGCGCGGGCCAGGGCGGCCCGGTTCTACCGGTATCCGGCTCTCTCAGCGTGCAGGAAGTGTTCGGTGAAATGAGTGTGCCCTTGGTGAGCGATCGACCCGGCATTGAGTATCTGGGCCTGGACCTGGCCTATCGCTATTCCGACTACTCCACCGACGTGCAGACCGACACTTACAAGCTGGGCGTCGAGTGGCAACCTACCGAGGACTTGAAGTTGCGCGGCAGCTTCCAGTCCGCGGTACGTCACGCGAGCATTCGCGAACTCTTCCGCCCCGAAGCGATCGGATTATTCGATCTAACCCAGGACCCCTGCGGCTCGCGCACCGACGCTAGCGGTAATCTCATAGGCCCTACTGCCACTTTGGAACAGTGCCAGAACTCCGGTATCACAGCGGCCACCTATGGCGATGCTATTGACAATTCGGCCGGCCAGTACAACGTAGTCGGCGGCGGCAACCCGGACTTAGCCCCGGAGGAGTCTGAAACCCTGTCGTTTGGTTTTGTCTACTCGCCGTCCTTCGTGGAAGGCCTGACCTTTAGCGTCGATTACTTCAATATCCAGGTCACCGACGCTATCGCCGGCATCGACCCCGAAACCATTCTGAATAAGTGTCTGGAAACCGGTGACGCTCTCTTCTGTGATGCGATTAACCGTGGCGCCAATGGCAACCTATGGATTGGCTCCGCCGGCATCACCGCCACCGACGTCAATATTGGCTTCTTCGAAACCGAAGGCATCGACATCAACTCCAACTACGGCTTTGACATCGGCTCTCTGGGCGCAATCGACATCAACTGGATCGCCACTTACCTGACCAAGTGGGATCAGCAGGAGTTTATCGGTGAACCGGTTCAAGACTGCGTCGGTGTCTGGAATGGTGCCTGCGGCGAACCAACTCCTGAATTCGCCAGCACGGTCCGCGCGACTTGGGTCTCGCCCTGGGATGTTGATGTTACCGGTGGATGGCGCTATATCGGAGCAGTTGACGACCTGGGGGCCAATGGCGCCAACTTCGATGCGGTGAATTACTTCGATTTGTCGGCGGCCTGGGTCGCGACCGACAATGTGACCTTGCGCGGCGGAATCAACAATGTGCTGGACGAGGAGCCGCCTCTCACCGCAGACGCCGGAGCCGATATTTTCGGTAACGGCAACACCTTCCCAGGCACCTATGACGCACTGGGCCGTTACGCCTTCCTGGGCATGACGCTGGACTTCTGATTTTTCAGTGCCATAACCCGGCAGCCGAACTGGCCGCCGGGTTAAAGTCCGTGTTTTAAGGCTGCTTTTCCAGCAATGGGTCGGAGAGGTATTTCTCCAGCACCCCCAGGTGAGACTGGTAATGCCGATAACGACCGACGGATCCGCGGTGGATGCCTTCACGTACCTGCCAGATACTCGCAGTTTTCACATAGTTTTTTCGTTCGCTAAAGTTCATGCAGGCGGGATCCCACGGCAACTGCAGAAAGCGCAACAGTCTGCGCGTCTCCGCCTCCGGCTCGGCCACCAACTTCTCGTAACTGACCTCGATAATACTGTCTGGAAATAACCCCTTCCAATGCTCCATCAGTCGCAGCTGTTCAACGCAATAGTGACCAATACTGTCGAGATCTGCGGAGTAATTCATACCCCCACCCAACTGCTGAAAGTAAATGGACAGGCAGTTGTCGAGAAAGGTGCGCCGGGTCCAGATTATCCTGGCCCCGGGGAAAATACTCTTGATCAGGCCAATATGCAGAAAATTATCCGGCCGCTTATCGGTGACAATATCCTCAGATGAAAATCTGCTTTTAAGGTAACTCAGGTAGTCACCACCGGTCCGGCGAAAAAAATCACTACCCTTGTCCTTTATTGCCTGTGGATAATGCTCCCCCATGGCCGCAACCAAAGCGGGGAAAAACTCCAGTTCTCCTCCCCCGGTGACCTGGTGATGACCGCTTACAATTTGCTCAACCAGGGTCGAACCGGAGCGGAACATGCCACAGACAAACACCGGTGTATCGGATAGGCTCCGGCGCTCCCGGGAAAACCAATCCCGCGAAAACACCTGTATCAACCGGTCAACCAGCTCCGTGTGACCCGCCCGGCTGTAGGGCGCAAGACGCCGTATGCCCAGCTCATTGGCGGTCTTGTAGGAAGAAAATGCCCCGTCGTAGCTGCCACAGTCATCCAGCAACTTGCCAAGGGCAAAATTCAGTTCTTCCAACTTCTCCGGGGGTATCCCCTGCCTGACGAATTGAGAAGAAATCTGTTGAATGAGTGGATCCTCTGCACTGTGCGCCCTGTGCAGATAAGCCAGGCGGGACAGAGCCAGACTATAGTTGCCGTCGATGGACAGGACTTTCCGATAGTAATCCGCTGCGGATTCTCTATCGCCTTCTTCCTCTAATAACCCGGCGAGATTCACCAGCGCCGGAATATAGTTGGGGTTGATGTCCAAAGCTTTACCAAAGTTCTGGCGCGCCTCCTGCTCCCGCCGCAGCTCGGAACAGATCACGCCGATATTGGTATAAACCTCCTCCGGGTGTGAGATGTTTTTACTCAGAGCTTTCCGATATTGCTCCAGGGCCTCCTCCAGGTGGCCAGCCCCCTTGAGCAAGCGGG
The DNA here is from genome assembly GCF_040932045.1 of Microbulbifer sp. TYP-18. Classification (NCBI taxonomy): domain Bacteria; kingdom Pseudomonadati; phylum Pseudomonadota; class Gammaproteobacteria; order Cellvibrionales; family Microbulbiferaceae; genus Microbulbifer; species Microbulbifer sp. TYP-18. The sequence goes on along the minus strand of NZ_JBFRBC010000009.1, from coordinate 8,417 downwards.
CAAAGTTGTAGATATTGTCCGGGCTGTCCGGTAGCCGCTGCAAAAAACTGCGATAGGCACCGATGGCCTTGTCAAGATCTCCCATCGACTGTGCCAGTTCCGCCACACGCAACCAGTAGTCTGGTTTCGCTGGGAACTCATTGGCCAGCTGGTGGAGGCAAACGGACGCTTTGACCAATTCCTTTTGTTGCATATGCAGCTGGAAAATCTCGCGCAGCAGCCCCTCACGCCCCTCTCCAGTCTCCAAAAGCTGTCGATACAGCTGTTCCGCCTGATTGAGCTGGTTCTGGGCCACCAGGGCCCGGGCCCAGGCCAGGTGCGACAAAAACTCTTTTGTAAAACTCATAGGCACAAAAAATCAGGGGTATCCTTGGCAACCTCCTAGGGTGCAACAATTGCCCCACTATTTCCAAGGGTTTCGGGTCGCTATATCAGTTGTGCCCCCATCAGCAGCACAGCGAGCCTGCTCTACGCAAAGCCCCGCAGAGCGGGCCTGTGGCAGTACTGAATTGACCAGAGGTTCTTTAAGATGAATTTGATACTCATAGCCGTAACGCTCTACCCTATGTATCTACCAGCAACCTTGTTAGGTGCCTGGGGATTATCGCCGATAGAGGCGAGAACCCTGCCCTGGGACTGGGCTTATACCGGGGAAGAGGTCCACCAAAATAACGGTTTTATCGATGGGGTTTGCGCGGGTAGTCATTACCCTGCTAGGCAATCGCCAATTTAATAAATAATGCATGGTCAACTTGCCCCTGCCGCGAAAAACCGCGCGACAACGCCGCTTTGCCGATATTTCAATGGCCAGCGCTTCCCTTGCTCTAATGGCGGCACCTCTTCCCGCTCCGCGTTGATCCGGCGAAAATTAGAAACGATAGCCCAGACCTACCATAGTCACCAATGGGTCCACATCCACATCCGCAGAAACATTGCCGAGACCGGGAACAGAAACCTTCGCCTCTGTGTCCAGATCCACCCACAATACCGCCAGGTTCAGCAGCCAGCGCCGATCCGCGCCAAAAGCCATGTCTACGCCGGCCTCGGCCGCCAGACCGAAGGAGTTTTCCAACGACAAATCAGCATTGCCGGTGGCCCCCAGGGTCCCGAAGAGCCTATTGGCAGCCCCGCTGACTTCCTCATCAAAGAACACCGTGTAGTTCACCCCCAGACCTAGATAAGGCTGAACCGAAGTCGAGGGTTGCATTGGGTACCACTGCAGCAACACTGTGGGGGGCAACTGGCTGGTTTCACCCAGGGAGATGGTATCCCCCAGTCCACTCACTTCCAGGCCGTGACTGAAAGGGCTGGCCGCCACGACCTCGACGCCAAAGTGGTCACTCAGCATATAGGTACCGGTGAGCCCCAATGCACTGGCGTCATCCACATCCGCAGCAGTGCCCGGCAGCTCGGCTCCCCCCAGGGAAAGGGAGCTGGAACTGACATCCGGGCTGACTGTGGCGACACTTCCGCGCACAATAAAGGTACCGGCCTCATAAGCCATAGTGGGGACTGACAACAGCAATGTAGCCAGAGCGGCAAACAATTTCATCGGGCTCTCCAAAATTTCATAAAAAACTGCCCCGCCCGCAAGGGTATCCATCCATTTTATTGTTATCGGCGCTACGACTATGAGCGGGGCAGGCCCAGGTTAGCCGCGACCGGGGGCAACTCCTTGATCCAAATCAAAACAACGCCGGGTTGCCTGACCCAACTGGCGAGGTGGCCCTGGTCCGGTTTGTTCGGGGTTACCGGCAACAGGCCAAATGCCGCGCCAGCTCGGCGGCAGGAATTGATCTACGTCAAGTGACAGCCCCCGCGACGCCATAACATCGGACCAGTCAACCTGCCTGGGAGGGCATCATGCACTACTTGTACCGACAGCTGTGCCGGGACCACCACAATATGCAACTGCTGCTGGATGCCGTGGAACGCCTGCTGGCCGACCTGGATAGACGCGATCGAAGCCCCTCCACCCTCAGCCTGATTCTCGACGCCCTCGACTATATCAGTGTCTATCCAGACCGCTGGCACCACCCACTGGAAGACTTGGCCATGGCCAGGCTAATGGAAAAATCCATCAACTGCAGCGCGGAGATACTGACAGTTCGGGAGGAACACAAGGCGATTGCCGCCGCAACCAGTCATACGGCGGCGCTTTTCTATGCCGTTGCCAACGATGTCGCCGTGGAGCGCAGCCAGCTGCTGAGGGCCGCAGAGAATTACCTGGAACTGCAGCGACAGCACATGCAACGCGAAAACACGCATATTTTTCCGCAGCTCGAACAACTGCTGACAGAGGAGGATTGGCGTAAGATTGGTCGGCAACTGCGGCGACAGCAGGATCCGCTATTCGGCACCCCGACCCGGAAGCTGTATGAATCGCTGCACGCCTACGTCACGGCACCGCCGGAGCGCCTTTGCACCTAAAGAAAACCGCTGCGCTTTCGCAACCCATCAGTCGCCCGCAGGGCGGCGGAAGAGGTTCTGAATACTGGAGAAATCCAATTGCTGGGTTTCCCTGTCGACCCCGTGCAACTGATAGAGATTTTTTGCCAGGGCGCCCAGGGGCGTCGAAGAGGCGCTGTTGGCAGCCGTATCCATCGCCAGACCCAGGTCCTTTTGCATCAACGCCACGGAAAAACCACCTGTGTAGCCCCGGGAGGCCGGGACACCCTCCATCACACCGGGGTAGGGGTTGTATTTGTCCAGCGACCAGTTGTCGCCGGAGCTGGCCTGCATAATCTCCGACAGCACCCGTGGGTCCAGGCCATTGTCCACACCCAGTTGCAGCGCTTCTGCAGTGCCGAGCATATGAATCGCCAGCAGCATGTTGTTGCAGATCTTGGCCACCTGCCCACTGCCCGCAGGTCCGGCATGGAAGATATTGGTACCCATGGCTTTGAGATAGGGTTCCGCCGCCCGCACCGCCCCGCTGTCACCGCCACACATAAAGGAGAGAGTACCCGCGGCAGCCGCCGCAGTGCCACCGGAAACAGGCGCATCTATGGCACGCAGACCGCGCTCACCGGCTGCGGCGATCAGTTGACGCGCGTCATTGGCGGCGATAGTGGAGCTGTCGATCACCAGCACGTCGTCATCCAGGGCCTGCAACAGCCCCCGCGCACCGAGAAAAAGTCCTTTCACCGCTTCTCCCCCGGGCAACATGGAGATCAAAGTTTCGGCGCCCTCCGTCGCCTCGGCCGCGCTCGCCGCCAGCGCGCACCCGTGGGCCTCCGCCTGTGCCATCGCCTCCCGGGACAGATCAAATGCACTGACGGCAAAACCTTTCTTGACCAGATTGGCGGCCATGGGCCCGCCCATGTTGCCGAGACCGATAAACGCGACCTTTGCCATTGTTGCAGCTCCTAAATTGTAATTATCTCCCTGTGCCCTATCGGACGCCGCCTCGCTCAGCCCGGAAGCCCCTGATTAATTCAGTACTGCCCCGGCGAAGACTGTGGCCTCGCTTGGCAAGGTCCTGTGGCCTTTGTGTCGGGCCCTTCCCCTGCGCTTGAAAGGCAGCCAGCCTTGATGTCAAACCCGGCGTAAAGCCTGAGGTTGCACTTAGCTAGTCAGAGACTCCTAGCAGGTTGTTGAGAAAGCCCTCCCTGGCTTCCCTCAACCCGGGTTTGCGGCTCATGTCCGCAAACCCTCCACGACAAATCAAGCAGTTACATGCTTGATTTGCGGCCCGAACATCCCTGTTCGGGACAGCAGGCTGCTGAAAAGGACTTTTTCAACAGCCTGCTAGGGAGCCTCTGATTAAGTCAGTACTGTCTCAGCGGAGCCTGTGGCACCGCTTGGCAAGGCGCTGCGCGAAGGTCAAGGCTGGTTGTCCTTGATGAGCGCAGCAACAAAGTCCAAGTGGCGCCACAGGCCCGCCCTGCGGGGCTTTGCGTCGAGTCCGCCCGCTGCGTTGCAGCCCCTACAAAGGTAGCCAGCATTCCTGCGCAACTGCGCCTAACTGGCGAACTCGACGCAAAGCCTGAGATTGCACTGACTTAATCAGAGGTTCCCTAGATCCCTCAGCGGATTCTCTGGCCAGGGGGGCACAAAGCAGGCGTCCACCTGTGCAGTCTGAATCTCCCACAGGTTGTCCGGCTGCCAGCGTGGCTGCCGATCCTTGTCGATCAACAGGGCCCGCACGCCTTCGCGGAAGTGCCCACTGGCACACAGATTCACCGCCAGCACCAGCTCCATGCGAAATATGTCGGCCAGCGGCAGGTCCCTGCCCCGGCGCAACTGCTCCCAGACAATCCAGGGTGTCAGTGGCGAGCCGCCAGCCAGTGTGGTGGCGGCCCGCTGCAGCCACTCGTCGTCACCGCGGTAATCGACGATCTCCCTGCAAACCTCCGGCAGCGTGGCGGCGTCAGTCAACTGCTGGATCATCTCATAGCGAGGCCGCAGCTTTTGTATCGGCCAGCGGTCTCGCGGCATCTCCAGCTCTCGCAGACAGTCGGTAACCAGTTGGTGGTTCTGTTCCGCATTGGCGCCAAACGGCAGTGCCGCCACACTATCCAGTACCTTCCGGGCAGCCTCTGCCGGCAGCAGCCGATCCGCCAGGCCCGCAAACAGTGCGTCGCTGCCAGTGAACTGTACGCCTGTCAGACCCAGGAACAGCCCCAGGCGGCCGGGCATACGGTTCAGAAACCAGCTGCCCCCCACATCCGGGAACAACCCAATAGTGATCTCCGGCATAGCCATGCGGGTGGTCTCGGTCACTATGCGATGGCTGGCACCGGCCATGATGCCGATACCGCCCCCCATGACGATACCGTCCCCCCACACCACGATGGGCTTGGGGTAGGTGTGTATCCTGTAGTCCAGGCGGTACTCGCTGGAAAAAAAGCTGGTGGTGTAGCTGTAATCGGGGGTCTCGCCATAAACGGTCGACTCCCGGTACAAGGCCACCACGTCACCGCCGGCACAGAGAGCCTTGTCACCGCTGCCGTCTATCCACACAGCGGCCACTTCATCATCCGCGACCCAGGCGTCCAGCTGCGCCGCCAGCAGCTCTATCATCTGCAGGTTCAACGCATTGAGGGCCCCGGGCAGGTTCAGGGTGGCGACCGCCAGGGCGCCGTGCCGGGAAAACAATACCGGAGAATCCTGATTCATTACTGCACGCCTTGTTGCCGTTGACCGCGATAACGCCGCAGTTAAACACAGATCAACGCCGGCGTCAGCTACACCGGATTACAGCCACCCATGGACCTCCGGCACAGTTGCACTTTTTACGCAAACTGATAAGTTGCGCGCAAATTCTGACCGATTCCAACACCCAGTACGGAACCCCAAATGGCCGAATACGTATACACCATGAACCGGGTGGGCAAAGTAGTGCCGCCCAAACGTGAAATTCTCAAGGATATTTCCCTGTCTTTCTTCCCCGGCGCCAAGATCGGTGTGCTGGGACTCAACGGCGCCGGCAAATCCAGCCTGCTGCGTATCATGGCCGGGGTCGACCAGGACTATAATGGTGAAGCACGCGCCATGCCCGGTATCAAGGTGGGCTACCTGCCCCAGGAACCCCAGCTGGATGCCGGCAAGACAGTGCGGGGCAATGTGGAAGATGGTGTGCGTGAGGCCATCGACGCCCTCGCCGGCCTGGAACAGGTGTACGCCGACTACGCAGAGCCGGAAGCGGATTTCGATGCCCTGGCAAAAAAACAGCAACAGTTCGAAGACATTATCCAGGCCTGGGATGCCCATAATCTGGAGCACCGCCTGGAAGTGGCCGCAGATGCCCTGCGCCTGCCACCCTGGGACGCGGATGTCAGCAACCTGTCCGGGGGTGAGAAACGCCGCGTAGCCCTGTGCCGGCTACTGTTGTCCCGCCCGGATATGCTGCTGCTGGACGAACCCACCAACCACCTGGATGCGGAATCCGTATTCTGGCTGGAGCGATTCCTGCACGACTTTAACGGTACCGTGGTGGCCATCACCCACGACCGCTATTTCCTCGACAATGTCGCCGGCTGGATACTGGAACTGGACCGCGGCCACGGCATCCCCTGGGAGGGCAACTACACCACCTGGCTGGAGCAGAAAGAAGCGCGCCTGGAACAGGAGCAGCGCGGCGAACAGGCCCGTATCAAAGCCATGCAAAAGGAATTGGAATGGGCGCGCCAGAACCCCAAGGGCCGCCAGTCCAAAAATAAGGCACGCCTTGCGCGCCTGGAGGAAATGCAGTCCCAGGAGTTCCAGAGTCGCAACGAGACCAACGAAATCTATATCCCACCCGGCGAGCGCCTCGGCGACAATGTGATCGAATTCGACCGGGTGAGCAAGGGCTTCGGCGACCGACTGCTGATCGACAACCTGTCCTTCCGTATACCCAAGGGCGCCATCGTGGGCATCGTCGGCGGTAACGGTGCTGGCAAGTCCACTCTGTTTCGCATGATCAGTGGCAGCGAACAGCCGGACTCCGGCGAGATCAACATCGGTGAGACCGTCAAGGTGGCCTACGTGGAGCAGGGGCGCGAGAGCCTGGATGACAGCAAAACAGTGTGGGAAGCCATCTCCGGCGGCCACGACATGCTCAAAATCAACAACTACGAAGTGGGTTCACGCAACTATGTAGGCCGCTTCAATTTCAAGGGCAGTGATCAGCAGAAACGCGTGGGCGAACTGTCCGGCGGTGAGCGCGGGCGCCTGCATCTGGCCTATACCCTCAAGCAGGGCGCCAACCTGCTGTTGCTGGATGAACCCTCCAACGACCTGGACATCGAAACCCTGCGCGCCCTGGAAGAGGCCCTGCTCAACTTCCCCGGCTGCGCCCTGGTAATCTCCCACGACCGCTGGTTCCTCGATCGCGTCGCCACGCATATTCTCGCCTATGAGGGCGACAGCGAAGCGGTGTTCTTCGCCGGCAACTACACTGAATACCACGAGGATTTCGTCAAGCGCAAAGGGGATCAGGCCGCGCCCCACCGGATGCACTACAAGAAGCTCAAGACCTGAGCCAAAGCCCGCAGACTGCGGGCTTTTTTGTACCTGTTGCCCACCGACCAAAACCGACGGGCAACAAACAGACAGGATTCCACCAGCGCGAACAGCATCCAGGCCAGTGCCACAACAACTCCGTAATCACAAATTCTGCGGAGCGCGCTATGATTAGCTCTGATCTGGTGACCAACCGGCTTCGCCAGGCAGTTCAACCATCCGGTATGCAACACTCAATAGACCATTGCGCAAACTGAAATAACAGAGAAACCACCGCCAAGGAGGGAACCTATGGCCATTACCCGCTACTGTGCAGAACTGTTGGAAGCGGCCAGTCGTTACCATGTTCACTATGGCGACCGTCTGGCCAACCACCTGCCCATGGTGTTGATCGCACTGGACAAAATGGGGGCCAGCCGCGAACAACTGCAACAGGCCTTCGACCGTTCCGCCCCCCTTTTGGAAAGCCCCCGGTTGCCCCCGCCAAACCCCGAAGTTGCGATTGGCGATTGCCGCAACCGTGAACAACTTTTGCCCACCGCCATCGACTATTATCAACACCAGCTGTGCCAGCTCGGTATCGCAGAGTGCCTGCGCCGTGAACTGCCACCACTGTTGCCGGCGATTGCCTCCGCCGCTTTCCATCCACTCATTCGTACCGCCTACGGTGTGGATGCCAATCACCAACAGGAGATTGCTACCGGCCTCGCCTACTGGAATCTGGAATATCGGACATTACCCACCTGTGACCACAGAATAGAGGTGCCGGCAGCAGAAATCCCCTCACTATTGGCTTACCGGTATCCCACCATGCCAGCGGCCCCAGGCAATATCGCCGCCCACATGGCAGCAGTCACCCATCAGAGTGGATGGTTCGACACACCTGTGCAGCCCCAGCAACTGGACCTGCAGACTATTGCCCAAGTCGCACTGAGTGCTTACCGCAACAGCGGCGATTTTACCCTGTTGCACGGCGTCACCGGCTGTCACGCATTGCGCCTGATTTTAAGCTATTGCACTGATCCGGAAGCCGCGCTGCGGTACTTCTGGAGCGGACTCGTCATCGCTTTCCTAAGCACAAACCGCAAGCGCACCACAGGCGAAACACCGGCAGAATCCATGGACTGGGGCGAACTGCGCACCAGCGCCTGCGGCAGCAGGGACACCCACGTCATTAAGCTGACCTACAGTTGCTGGAGGGAAGAGGAGTATTACGCAAATCCAGATTACCGGCATCTAGCGGAAACTTTGCTGCAATCGCAACTCGGATCAGTAGTGGAGAAAATTTAAAAATTATCCATCTGGCACAATTGACCGCCCGCTCAGCTAGGGCCTGTTAACACTAATTAGCCGGTCAACGATCAGTGAAAAGTTGATGAAGAACTTAAAAACGACATCCAACTTGTCAAATCGACTAAATATTCTTCGGAAACCTTTCAAGCGGCGAAACAGACGCTCTACTTCATTTC
>NZ_JBFRBC010000089.1:0-985 GCF_040932045.1 Microbulbifer sp. TYP-18 | reverse complement strand
GCAGCCGCCGCCGCACTGGCCCCGGCGTTTTGCTCCGCTTCCACCACCTGCGCCGCCAGGCGCGCCACCACGCCCACATCACCGGTAATCTCAACCGCAATGGGCTGGCCCTTCGCGTCCAGCGTTACCTCCAATGCCCGGCTCGCTACCTGCTGGGCGGTAACGGTTTCCGCCGGCTGTCCTTGAAACGAGCCGGATCCAGCCAGATAAACCTGATGAGTGGCACTGTCCTCGACAAACGTCATGGTAACGGCCATCGCTTATCGGCTCCGGGTAATCTGCTGCACAAAGCGGATACGGCCATACACAATCGTCCGTACTTCAGTGTCACCGCCCGGTATTGGCGTGGCCATCTGCAGGTCGTAATAGTAACTGGCAGGTTTTAGATTCTCCGTCTCCGCCGCGCTCAATCCAATCGCCGTTTCGCCGTTCTGGCTATTGGCATCCACAGGCGCCGTCAAAATGGCCTGGGCGTCCGCCTGATCGTCGGGCACCTGCGGTTTCAGCTTGAGCGTCAACCAGAAGGTGCGCCCGGAAATATCGATACGATCGCCATTCTCGTCCTTAAACACCAGCGGCAGGCTCAGGCTGTCCCCGATCACTGCATCGGTGAGGTTCTTTTTACTGGCCATAGGCGCCTCAAGAAAAAAGTCAGAAATAAGTGCGGGGTTTGGGTTGGTAGCGGCGCGGAGTGGTGGAAAACCCGCGCCCGGCCTTGCGGGCCGCCTGATCCCGCGCCGCCACATACTGGCCCTGCGCCAACTGAAACAGCTCTGGTGCCGACCAGGGTTTGTGCGGCATGGTGTAGAGCCTGGCCAGGGTGCCCTGCTCTATGGCATCGCGGTAATCCGTCAACAGCGTCCTGGAAACACTCGCGGCCGTATTTGAGGGCTTGACCGCCCCCTGCACCGTCAGGACCTGCTCGCCCAGTTCAGGGTCAATATCCAGCACACCGGGCTGGGACTGCCACCACCAGCGCTCGCCG
>NZ_JBFRBC010000088.1:0-1039 GCF_040932045.1 Microbulbifer sp. TYP-18 | reverse complement strand
ACTAATCGTTGAAGGTGAGCGTCCCAACAAAGCGGCGATCTCTTTCTGGTTATGTTCTGCTTTCAATAATACGTAAATCTGGTATCTTTCTTCTTCGGTCAGCTGGTGGTAGCTCATCAGTGCTTCGTCTCTTGGTCGGGAGAAGCGCGGAGTCTACCAGCTGGCCCCTCTCCTTATCCAATTGCACTTATTATCCGAAACCGCGATGTACAAAATACCATGTCTGCTACTTTTGTTGACAGCAGTACCTGCGCAGGCAATTAGTGAATATGATTTGACAATAGGAGTGTTGGGAGCGCAGGGGAATAATGTATATTTCGAAACAATAGAGGATCGATCGGTTACTTGCCTTCATCAAAAACTATATATCGATATTACATCTGACTTTGGCAAATCTGCACATAGTAATTTGTTATTTGCGAAGTCTACCAGCAGGAAGCTTTCAAGAGTAGATTACGATCAAACAAGTGAAGGACAGTGTGTTGTAGCTTTGATTGAAGTTGAAGACTGAATAACCGGAATTACTCATTAGTCATTCCAGTCGGGTGGGCGTAGAAGTTTCTGATCTCCTTCGATCACTATGGGAGGAGGAGGTCAAAGATCAGTGTTCTCATGAGGGAAGGATACATGGGTCTAGTCTTTGATTTTTTAATCACCTGGCCGTGTACGAAAAATTGTAAACCTACGTAAAAGCAGTAGTAAATATACTGTATATCTATACACCCTTTTGTACACAAATTCTTTCAATCTGTTGTTTTAAATGAAAATAAAAGCTTATTGTGGCTCCTGAGGTCGCGGGTTCGATCCCCGTCAGCCACCCCAATATTCCCCATCTAAATCAAAGACTTACGAATCCTGCCCAGTGCGGGTTTTTTCGTTTTGGGGATTTGAGGGGTAATTCGTAGGGGTAATTTTCGTACACATCGCCCATCTCGCCCTCTCTGAACTGTATATGTATCCAGCATTTATTTAGGATCTTTAGGCGCCTTTTCCTTCTTTTTGATCCTTGCCTTGTCCAGTGAAAGCACCCGATCAGGTG
>NZ_JBFRBC010000087.1:0-1181 GCF_040932045.1 Microbulbifer sp. TYP-18 | reverse complement strand
ACCCGACCGGCGCAAAATGCGTATGCACTCGCCTCCACTACCAATCAGCGTGTAGAAAATACGCAAACGGAAAGTGTGAGTGGCAGTGCCATTACGAATTCGTTTACCCGTGCACCTGTACAACCGTACACCTATGCGAACACGGCCATTATTGCGGAGCAGTTTACGGATACAGATCAACGCACGCTGAGCATTGTCACCCCATTGACAGCAAGTGGTCCGGAACACCCATATGTAACCTCCACTACTAGTAGTACAAAGCTTGAGCCCGGAGCATTTACCCCACGGACCGCTGATCCAGATACTTTTTCAGACAAGTTTTCGCATTGGCAACTCAATGTAACGGTAACTCGCACTGATGGTAGTTTGCCAAGCGGATATGATGGAACCTTTTCTTATAGGTATATATTTCCCGATGTTAATTGGCCTTGGGATGGTAGTGTAGATCTTACAGATCATTACGGAGATAACCTCCCTGATGGGAGCTACACAGTAGAAGTGTTGGCTGAAGAAGTTAGAGGAATATATGCCCCTCCTATTCTACCTGGCGGAAGTTGGGAGTTGTTAAGGAATGAGGTCAGGTCTACCTATACAGAAGCAAAAGATTTCTATGTTGGCAAAAAACTCGAGTATGAGGAAACGACGACAATAACTTGGCCACTGTCCACTCAGCCGCAAGGAACTGCTGTAGTTTTTAAATATCGCAGTTCAGGTACTGGCTCTTGGAGTGAAGTGTCGCCGGTGCAGAATGGCGTGAATCACCAGGCAACACTAGAGCTACTGGAGAGCGGTGACTATGAGTACTTGATAGAGTATCTCGATGGTGGCGAAACAACTAAAGTAGTTAAAGCCGCTACTGGGATTTTTGTGGTCAATAAAACTGGTAATACCACCGACAGCAGTTCTTCCACTGCGAACTTTAGTTTTTCCTCCACTAAATATGTTGAGGTGGGCGATGCATCCAGTATTTTCGGGTATTTTTCTGAAGGTGTAGCATCCTCTGTCTCCCGCGCCGATATTGTTGTCCGCGATAAATTGACTGGGGATGTAGTTTCCACTGCTTCCTCTTATCCCGCGGATTACCTGGCCTGGCTTAAAACGGAAAACCCCACTAATTATACCTATAACGGCAATCTCAATCTCTCCGAGGACTTTGTCCGTCACCGCTTTAACACCAGCCA
>NZ_JBFRBC010000086.1:0-2683 GCF_040932045.1 Microbulbifer sp. TYP-18 | reverse complement strand
GGCCGCTCCAATTGATCAAAGTAATCGCCCCCGGAAGCCTGTTGCTCCAGTTGGTCAAAATAATCAGGCATAACAGCCACCAGATTGAAGAAAGGGAAACCGCTGCCGAACGGCGCGGTCAATGAGGAAGATTAAACGCCCGGGCGGGGAACCTCGGGTAGATCGACAACCTGAGCCTCTTCTGGGATCTCAAAACCTTCAGGCAGATAGCCGAATTTACTCAAAAACAGCGATGCTTGGTTTGGTTGCTGGTATAGACCCTGCACCTGACGCTCCGTTGGCGTGGGGTAGCCGGGCACTGTTCGAATATCCGGGTTTTCACCGGAAGCCATCTGTTGCCCACTACCCTGCTCGGCCCCATACAGGTTCAGGTATTCCTGAATAAAATACTGCCTGGCCCGCTCCCGACTGCCACCCCAGGGCTTAAAATCCGTGTCGTCACTGGAGAAGTATCCCGCAGTCTCGTCGATACGAGTCTTCGCGTAGGCTTCGGCCTTCTTCACCAACTCCACTCTGCTGGGTGGCGCCTCAAGGGGAATCAACTGATTGGTTTTGGGGTCAACACGCACCAATGCTTCGCTAGACCCATCCTCACTCTTCACCTTCTCTATGATCGGTTTTTCCGGCCCGCTCGGCTTTCTGGGGTCTTCCAAATATTGAATCCGCGCCGACAGGGATTGGTGGTTATCACTGCCCGGCTCTGCCTTATCCCGCGCAAGCATTAATCTCTCCATCTCGGTGGTGTTCTTATTGGTCTCGGGGTCTTTGAGCATCCCAAGTGCCTTCAACAGCGCCCGCCGCTCTTTGGGATTGTTTTTGAGGATGTCTATCTGCCCTGCCCAACCCATACCGCGCTTCATCAATGGGTCTACCTGATACTGATGCACCGGGTCGTCCTGTGCCGTTGACTGCCGGTCCGTTTTGGGGACAATCTCACCGTTGCGCCGCATACCAATGACAACCGTACCCGGCTGCTTGCCACGGGTCAGGAAAGCGACCCCCTCCAGTTCGTCGGCAACTTCACTGCCGCTGATCAGATCGGGGGAGGTCGCCTGTACCGCCTGCGCAACCTCCGGCGACTCCAACCGGAGTTGACCCTCTCGCAGTCCTTTCATGGTCTCCGGCAAAGACAGCAGTGCGGCCATCTCTGGCGTATCTGGATTGCCCCCATATTCGATGATCGATGCAACCCGACCCAGTTGTTTTAGGTTGTACTCCGCCAGCTCCCGGTTGTATCGCTCCGTCTGGCGTGCATCCGCCAGACCTTCGCGCTGCCTCTGGTGAGCCAGTTCCTCTTCCGCCCGCGCATCCGCTTTAACCTGGCGATCCCGCCGAAGCCTCCGGTCCTGCATATCCTGCATAAAACCGAAACCCTGCATAAAGCCCTGGGCCGCATTGGCCGTGCTTAATCCAGCCATTCTGTTTCCCCTTAAAAAAGTTCACCGGTTGCCCAGCCAGCCAACGCACCCAGGGCCGCGCCATACAACATCCCCATAGGCCCGGCAAAGGCACCAGTCTCAGCACCAGCTGCCATGGAGGCGCCAATACCGGCACCGGCACTGACATTGGTGGCCTTCTGCTGCTTTTCGGCCATTTCCAACTGGTCATTGCGCATGTCCCGCTCGCGCTCCTGCTGCGCAACCTGTTCCAGTCCCTGCATCGCGTCCCGCTTCACACCGCGACCAACACTGATTAATCCGTAGCTTCCACTCATGGTTGTCAAACTCCTGTACAGTTAAGCAAGCCTCATTCGGCATTCTTCTAATCTTCAAGCTCATCCGGTATAGTTGGCGCGCTAATCGCCATAAATAACGGCCTAGTTTTATAAACATTTAACTTGTGCCGGCCATACACCATTTGCCGCACATAGTATTTTCGGCAAAAAAGAAATTTTAATTTCAATGGGATGAAGATGAAAAAATTACTTTCTATAGCTTTTTTACTGGCTTTAAGTTCCAACGCATTTGCAGATTACGCATGGTACTATGGCACAATTAAGAGGGTATGGCCCCTTAACGATGATGGTGGCTTTGTTATTACCTTTGAAGGGACATCTAGTCTTAGCGACTGCCGAAATCAATATGCAGTTTTTAGTGCATCCCTACTTCCTCCAGAGAAACTGGACAAATCATTTTCGCTCGCTTTATCTGCTTTTCACGCAGGCTCCACCGTTGGTGTTGAATTGGACAAAGACTTATATGATGACCAGTGTCTTCCGAATAGTATAACTATCACAAAATAGATATAAGCGGTAGCCAAAAGCATCTTGCCTTTGGCTACCTGATCCCCCCGTAGCCTCACACATTTTGCATTACCACCAACACTAATTATCCGTAGCTTCCACTCATGGTTAACGGCCCTCGCTAATCGCTTCTCTCAACCCGATGGCGCCCGCGCCGGACATGACCTGCTGCTGACGGTCCTGCACATGCATCCGGGTATTGTTTCTCGCCGCCAGCTTCGCAGCAGTTCCACTGGCTGCGTTGGAACGACTTTCGCTGGCCTGTTCCCGTGGACTCATCGACAGGCCAAAGCGACTGCGATCCCGCTGCAGGCTTTCCTTTGAAGTGGCAAAGCTCTGATCCATCGCCTCACCCGCCCGGTCCACCGCCTCGGTCACTGCCTCGGGGTTGGTGGCGAAGTCGATGGCCTTGTCCTCATAAGGGGCAAAGCGTTTTAGATA
>NZ_JBFRBC010000085.1:0-1247 GCF_040932045.1 Microbulbifer sp. TYP-18 | reverse complement strand
GTTGTTGGTGGTACAACCTCGGAGTTAAGTGGCGGAAAGTTTGCCAATGGTGCCATTACGGCTGCAATGCAGTATGTGATGAATTGGCAGGGAGGGGGTGAAAGTGCACAAAAGGGTGGAAAGATTAATCTTTTCTCTAAAAAAGATGTATTACTGTATGGAGCAGCAGAAGCTAAATTTGATGATCCTAATACGTTAGATATCTGGGGGCACGGTACTGCAAGTTATATGAATGGATTATCCTCGGATGGAAGTAATTATGATGCAAATGGAAACCCAATTGTTTTGGATGCTAAAGCACTCTCAGAGTTAGTATTAAATAGCGGCCAGTGGTCGCCAGGCATGCCAATCCGACTTAGAGGCTGCAATACAGGGAATCTTGATGCTTTAGCCAACCCGCTTGCTATGGAGCTATCAGGAATTTTAAATACTACAGTAAGTGGCGCCAGTTGGTATTATCATACAAACGCTATTGATAGTTTTTCCGTTGGTCCAAAGTATTTTCCTATCTTTGCTTTTGGAACTTGGAATGAGTTTAGTAATGGCGTTCATGTAGGTTCTAATAATGGTTTCGATATACGAGTTTATAAAAAGAATAACCCTTGATTATATATGGTTGTGTGAGAGAGCGACTGAAGTCACTGCATAGTGAATTATTATTTGGGAGTAGTTGAATTAATGGATAACAGCATGAGTAATAAGTTGCTTATATTACAGTGGTCTGCCAATAAATTAGTCGTTCTATTTTTGGCTTGGATTATTGCCTATACTTTTTTTGCAATTATTCCAAATATTTCTCCCCAGTTTGATTCATATTATTCAGGTAGAGGAAGTATTCTATTTTACTCGATTATTGCATACCTACTTATGTGTTTGGTGATCCTTTCTTTGAGATTGTGCGGAAAGATTGGGGTTAGATTGTTTTTTACGCTTGATATAATTTTTATTCTTCTTTTTGGCTTGGTGACTTTAATTCTTTCAGGAAACTATGGCTTTGTTGGATAGGCTTGTTGCACAAGCCTATTTCTGGAAGCCTATAAAAGCCCTACAGGATTGTTTGGAGGGCTGGCAATGTTGCTAGCTCCTATAAAACCTATTAGGCCTCGAAATCGTAGTCGATAGTCTTCTTTCCTGAGGGGGCAGCTGGAACCACTATCATCCGCAGTGGGGCTATATCACCCAGGTCACCAGCCCGGATTATGTGGCCGGCACCGCCGGTCAGCGCTACTACCTGCTACAGGGCATGG
>NZ_JBFRBC010000084.1:0-1257 GCF_040932045.1 Microbulbifer sp. TYP-18 | reverse complement strand
TTTTGACGTTACCCCGCTGTAAAGGCAGCAGGTGTTCGATAATTTTGAACTGCGATTTTGTGATTTCCATAAACGCAGATTTTATCAAAATTAGTGTTAACAGGCCCTAGCGAGTTGAATCCAAGCACAGTAAAAAGCGCCGCAGAGATAACTCTGCGGCGCAGATTTTTGATTCCCCTATAACCTTCCTAGTTATAACACGGTGAATCGCTTTTAACCTGCTTACGGAGTATAGGAAGCAGGTGGAGTGGTTTTTACATCTCCATTGATTATACAAGGGCTGCCGCCTGCTGGATTTGAAGGAATATTAGCATTAACGAAGCTAATTACACCTGTGGTCTGGTTAAGAGTACCCACCAGATCACCTAGGCAATTACCGGTAATACCCTGCACGTCAACACCTTCAATTGTGACAACATCACTGGCGCCACCTTCCATATTATATGGAAAATTAAAAAAACCAATCATTTGGCATGTTCCACTGGCATCACTTAATCCAAGGCTCGTAATAGAGGCATTGGAACCAGCCAGGGTGGCAGAACCTGTCATATTACATAGCAATGTAATACCCTTGGTTACAGTTAAAGGCGCGACATCTTCTAGAGCAACGTCTGTAGACCAGGTTTCTGCGTTGGCAGCACCTGTGAAGCCAGTGACGATAGCCAGAGATACTGCAGTAAATAATTTTTTCATAAGAAGATTTCTCCAAGTTATATAAGTGCCTGGCAGTAGTACGGAAATAAAGGTCAAGCTTCTTGGCCTCGACTTGAAGCCAAGTTTGTTAAGCCAAACCTAATCACGTGAACACCATGTGACGAGTTCATGCGGACTTGCATCACACAGAATCTGACGTTCAATAAAAGGACGCCACTCCAGCGCAACAAATCCTCTATGGACTCAACCGTACCGCCATGGGAAACGTCACGATGTAATTAAGGTGCCAATCAACCATAACCTATAAAAAACCAACACCAATAAAAAACCGCAACCTTTCAGTTAGTAAAGACGTGGTTATTTGCTAAAAGGGGGGATAGCCACGACAATTTGGCGCATATTTCTACCGCGGTTTCAAGTAATAACTGCAATTTCGTTACGCAGCGAGTAAATCTGCTCGCTGCCCCATCAATAGTTCGTTTGGCGATCGACAACCCCTCGTCTTTCTCGGACGGTCGTTGAGTCGATTCATCACCGCTTGCACCTCTTCATCAGTGACTTCATTGAAGTCGGTGCCTTTAGGAAAATACTGTCGGATTAGGC
>NZ_JBFRBC010000083.1:0-1357 GCF_040932045.1 Microbulbifer sp. TYP-18 | reverse complement strand
CAGGCGCGACCCGATGCGGTGGCCCTGGTTTGTCAGGATCAGCAGCTGACCTACGGCGAACTGGACCGCCGCGCCAATGGTTTGGCCCAGCATTTGATCGCGGCCGGTGTGGAGCCGGAAATGCCCGTGGGCCTCTGCGTCCACCGCTCACCGTTGATGGTGGTGGGCATGCTCGGCATCCTCAAGGCCGGCGCCTGTTACGTGCCTCTGGATCCCGCCTACCCGCCCAAGCGACTGGCCCATGTGTTGAGCCACAGCGGTATTCGTACCCTGGTGACCCAACAGGCCTTGAGCGCCTCGGGTGTCGTTGGTGTGGCCCAGGTGTCGCACCGCATCGACCTGGATCGCCTGCCGACAACGGGTGTAGAGCCCACACCTGAGCTTCCCGTGCACCCCGATCAGCTGGCCTATGTTATTTATACTTCAGGCAGCACCGGGCAGCCCAAAGGCGTGCGCCTCACCCACGCCAACGCGGTGAATTTTCTCTCGAGTATGCAGGCTGCGCCCGGCATCAAAGCCCGCGACCGTTTGCTCGCGGTCACCACCTTGTCTTTTGATATCGCCCTGCTGGAACTGTTGTTGCCCCTGAGCGTCGGCGCCTGCGTGAGTATTGTGCCCGAGGAGTGCGTGATGCAGGGCGACTGGTTGGCTGCGGCACTTGCGGACCAGCACATCAGCCTGATGCAGGCCACGCCGGTGACCTGGAAATTGTTATTACAAAGCGGTTGGCCCGGGCGTTCCCAACTTGCGGCACTGGTGGGCGGGGAGGCCGTCCCCCCGGCGCTGGCCGCGACCCTGGCAGATAAGGTCGGTAGCCTGTGGAACATGTATGGTCCCACGGAAACCTGCGTGTGGTCGGCGGTGCAGGCGCTGGATGCGGGTTTGACCTCGGGGGGCACAGTGCCCATCGGCCGCCCCATCCACAACACCCAGCTCTATATTCTCGACCGCGAGGGTCAGCTCTGCCCCGAAGGAGTGGTGGGGGAAGTCCACATCGGCGGTGCGGGCCTGTCACCGGGCTATTTCAAACAGCCGGGTCTTAGCGCTCTGCGCTTCGTGCCCAACCCCTATGCACAGACTCCCGGCGAGCGCCTCTACTGCACTGGCGACTTGGGTCGACTGCTGCCTGGCAGTGGTGGGGCCTTGGAGTGCCTGGGGCGTATAGACCAGCAGGTTAAGGTGCGGGGTTTTCGGATTGAGCTTGGAGAGGTGGAGACTGCGCTGCAGCAGCACGCCCAGGTGCAAGATGCGGTGGCCGTGGTGCAAAACAGCGCGGATTCAGGGGACGAGCCTGGGGACGCCCGCCTGGTGGCCTATGTTGTGATGCGTGGGGGCGATACGGAAGCGGCGAGTGCTG
>NZ_JBFRBC010000082.1:0-1380 GCF_040932045.1 Microbulbifer sp. TYP-18 | reverse complement strand
AGTTGGAAGGTAGGCGCAGATTTAATCATGCCAGTGTTTACAGGATAGAACGATGAGCGAGATACTAACAGACGCCCAATTGTCCAGATTGACCGGTGTTACGTCCCCAGACCTTCAAAAGCTTGTACTTGAGGAGAATCGGATTCCCTATGTACGACGCAAGAATGGCTCGCCGGTTGTGACTTGGGTCATGGTCAATGAATCTCAACTGATTCGGCTCAATAAAACCCGAATGGCTGTTGCCTCAAACGACATGCCCGAAGGGATAAATATGGCGGCAATTGATGAGTAGACCAAGAAGACCACAAAATGCTTGGATGCCCCGCTGGGTTGAGCATTACCGCCGAGGTTATCGAGTAAAAATTCGTGGTACCGGGTGCTGGCATCTATGTGGCCCAGACGCTACAAGAGCCGAAGTGTGGACCGCATATGAAGTTTGGCAAGCAGGCCAGCATAACAAAGCATTTACCGTTGATAGTTTAATAGAGTTGTATTTCGCAAGTCCTCAGTACACAAAAGAGTTAAAGCCACAAACACAGAGAGACTATTTACGATACTCAAAAAAGATCAAGGCGGTATTTGGTGGTGCCAACCCCGATAGCATCACTTCTCCAGTCATACAACTTTTTATGGACACCCGGGGAAGTAAATACCCCACTGCGGCAAACAGAGAGCGTACCTTTTTGGGCATCATCTTGCGCTGGGGTAAAGCCCGGGGCTTGGTAACAATCCCCGACCCCACGGCAGCCGTGAGACCCCTCAAAGAGCGCCAGGCAGGAAGGTATGTGGAAGATAGCGAATACCTTTCGTTCTATGACTGGCTTGGGGAAAAAGGTCATAAGGCACACCAAGCAGCCATGGAAATCGCTTACCTTTGTGGAGCGCGCCAACAAGACGTTTTGGCCCTAACCAGACAAGACGTGCAGGAAGATGGCCTGGTAATTTACCAACAGAAGACCGGCAAAAAACAAATCAAGCTTTGGACTGGCCGGCTGAGAGATGCTAAAAATCTGGCGCAGTCGATAAATACCAATAACACAGTTCAGAGCGCATATTTAATCCGCAGCAAAACTGGTCGTCCATACACTAGAGGCGGTTTCAATGCGATTTGGCAGAGGGAGCAAAAAGCGGCATTGGCTGCCGGGGTCATCAAAGCTAGGTTTCGATTCCACGACCTGAAGATAAAGGCCGTCAGTGATTTCGAGGGCGGCGATAAGCGGGTCTTCTCAGGCCATAAGACCAACAGCATGATGGAGAGGTATAACCGTACACCTGATCGGGTGCTTTCACTGGACAAGGCAAGGATCAAAAAGAAGGAAAAGGCGCCTAAAGATCCTAAATAAATGCTGGATACATATACAGTTCAGAGAGGGCGAGATG
>NZ_JBFRBC010000081.1:0-1490 GCF_040932045.1 Microbulbifer sp. TYP-18 | reverse complement strand
AATGGAGGTCCCGATTAGCCGGCGGTACAACATCAATCAAGAGCAGGTTATGCCATGAAAGAAATCATCCCTCAGTTGTTGGCGGAGTTGCCCGAGCATGACCGTCAGCGGTTGGCATTTTGTGGCCGGCGGTTGGATGGCTCGAAGGGCAAAACACAGGCGCAGCTGGCCTCACAGCAGGCCGAGATCATTCTGGATGAGGTTACCGAAGAATTGTGCGAGTTAGAGGGGCTATCAGAGACTCTTAAAAACTCTATCAAGCTTCCAGAAAGTGCTGGGTGAAAGCCAATCCATCACTGGTTTGGAGTGACAAAGCAGTTTGAGTTTCCACTGACAGCCGGAGCGCTGCCAGCGTTTTTTAACAGATCGGCATAGTAGAGAGGGGGCTGGGTAGTGCCCAAGGCCGGCTGCGACCGGCCCTGGGGCTTGGTTACAGGATTCCTATCTCATGAAGTGTCCACAGGAGGCTTGAAGCTGCAGCCAGTACCCCGTGAACTGAGATGGTTAGCCTGATTGTTAGGTTGGTTTTCATGGCATTTATCCATTCAACCGACCCGGCGCCAGGTCGTGAAAGACCTGTATTTCTATCCCGCCATGCCTGGCGGTTGCTACCAACTGACTAGAACAGTCCGGTAGCGAGAGCCCAAGCTCACAATGGACCCCCGGGGTGTTGAGCCACACTAGCCTGCGGCTTTATCGCTGCCAACGTAGCCACCAAAATGGCGGCTGCAGACTTGGTGTGCACCCCTCCCGTGGTTTCAGGGTATTGGGCCTAACCCAAGCCGTCCCCCACAGGTATGGCCATTATCCAGCCCCCTCTCTTTTGTGTCGATCTGGTTGCGTATTGGTTTGCTGAAACGCGCGACAAAAAGAACCCGAAAGGGGTAGGGAAGGGAAGTAATGTAGGTAGGAAACTGTAAGCGGCGAGAAAGGCTACTGATAACCAGTAAATACCGACATTTTTTTAATGTACCGCAATCATCAAGATCACTGAGCGACCGCAGAAGCGGGCGGAGGCGAAAGTGGAACTAACGCTCTCCATTAACCAAGCGAAGAGTATCGAGTGGGAGCTGAACCTTCAGCAGGCCACTTTGTTCTCCTTCATCCTGGGTGCCGCCTCATGGGCGGATAAACAGGACGGCTATTGGTATCTCAGTAAGGGCAAGATCATCGAGGAGCTGCCCATCCTCTCCGACAAACGAGATACCGTTTATCGGTTGGCTTCTCAACTGATTCGAAAAGACCTGATTGAACGAAAGATCATCAATGGCGGGGATTACTACCGAGTGACCCAAAAGGGACTTCAGTGGAATAAGGCTGAGGTCGGAAAAAAATCCGAGGGTCGGAAAAATATCCGAGGGTCGGAAAAAAATCCGAGTAACCTCGGAAAAAAATCCGAGGTAGGGTCGGAAAAAAATCCGACGTATCAGTATACCAATCTATCAGGTTACCAAGATCAGAATATAAATACTTCGGACCCGCCTGGTGAC
>NZ_JBFRBC010000080.1:0-1515 GCF_040932045.1 Microbulbifer sp. TYP-18 | reverse complement strand
CGAAAGTGAACAGTGTCTTTATGCTGACGATGATTGGCTGGAACCTGACTCGAATGAGGGCGTTACAGGGATAGTCCGTCTTGAAGGCGGGGAAAGCCCGCCACCAAGGCCTGTAAGGGTGAAAAATGGCCTTAAATCGTCTATTTGGGCCGAGAATTGCGGATTCAAACGATTACCGTGTTCGAATCTGAGTGAAAATCAACGGCCTGCTAGGGAATGATTATGATATTTCGAATATTTTTATTTGTAGGCGTAGTGATTCTAATAATATCCTGTAACGATTCAAAAGTAGAATATTGCAATACACTTAAGCGTGTGGCTTCTGATAAAGCTATATCTAGCTACCTAAAAATTTGGGTTAAAGAAAATATAGAGGATGAAGTTATTTATCATAGTGATGTTGTCAGGGGCGGGTTAAAGGTTCCAGGTAAATATTTTTACCTGGTAGAGTTTGATTGGGGTATACTGAGTTTTAATCCTGAGGCATCGCAAGTTCGTCTTTTAGGTCCAAAAACAAGTTCATTTAAAGATGGAAGTATAACTGATTTGAAATCAGTTATGTTTGTAGAGAAATCTGGCTATGGAATTTTGGTAAAACTGAACGATGTGGATAACTATGGTCTTTCAGAAGTTAGTTACGGTTTTTTTAGTGAAATTTCAGATGATGTAGGAGTGCTTTGCTTAGATTTAGATAAATAAATTTCTATGCATTTGGGAAAAATTATCGAACTATAAAATATATTAGTCGAAATAAAAATTTCGACATGCTAGGTATTGTCGCAATTCTGTGTCAATTTTTTATTACTAGTAAAAAAGATATGAACTACGACCAAAGCTACTTTAGATGACGGCACCAGTACCACGGAAACCCTCTATCTGGGCAATGTGGAAAAGGTCTACAAGGACGGCACTACGGAAATCCGTCGCAACATCGCAGGCTTCGTTCTCACCACGGACAAATACGATACCGATATGCGCCAGTGGCAGGCGGATAAGGCTGCCGGTGCCCTGGCAGGGGAGAGCGCCGACGACCATTTGACGGTGACCAAAAACCGCTATCTGCTACGGGACCACCTGGGCTCGCTGGATGTGGTGACGGATGCCACA
Source organism: Microbulbifer sp. TYP-18 (assembly GCF_040932045.1). Taxonomy (NCBI): domain Bacteria; kingdom Pseudomonadati; phylum Pseudomonadota; class Gammaproteobacteria; order Cellvibrionales; family Microbulbiferaceae; genus Microbulbifer; species Microbulbifer sp. TYP-18. Next base: position 408 of record NZ_JBFRBC010000080.1, on the reverse strand, counting down.
GGCGCTGTCACCGAGCAGCTGAGCTTCGACCCCTGGGGGCAGCGGCGCCAGCCCCACAACTGGCGGGATGCCCTCAGCAGCACCCAGCTGACCAATATCCTGGATATAACCCCGCGGGGCTTTACTGGCCACGAATCCCTCGACCGGATGGGCCTGATCCATATGAACGGGCGCATCTACGACCCGATGCTGGGGCGCTTTGTACAGGCGGACCCCAATATAGACGGGACCACCAGCAGCCAGGGCTATAACCGCTACAGCTATGTGCACAATAACCCCCTGGCGTTTACCGATCCCACCGGGTACTGGTCGTTTAAGGAGAATTTACCGCAGATTTTCCAGTCAGTGGTCATGCTTGCAGTCAGCACAAATCCCCTGGCCTTTGCCATAACGACCGCTTTCTTTGCC
>NZ_JBFRBC010000008.1:0-146454 GCF_040932045.1 Microbulbifer sp. TYP-18 | reverse complement strand
CCTGATCCAGTTACGAACCGCCTTATCCGATACGTCCAGCGTGTCTGCTACTTCGATGACACGCATTCCATTTTTCCAAAGCTTGATAGCTGTGCGGCGCTTTTCTTCTTGAGCGGAAGCCGGTATTTTTCGAGCATCTATTTTATTCATGCTGCCATTATACAGAACTATAAGCGTGCCGGATTAATAGTTTCCGGCAAGAGGATGGTTCCTGGGGCTCCGCCATCAATATGGGCAGTGAGATCAACTCCGACAAACCGGATTTCTTTGCCAGCGTCACCCCCGATGGAAAGTACATACTTTTCAACAGAACCATAGATCGCGATGTTCACAATACGGATATTTACTGGATAGACGCAAAAATTATTGATAGGTTGAGGCAGGAAAAATAACGGATTCTTGCCCCCAACAGGGATGTTTGAGTCACAGGTCAAACTTGTGACTACCGGGTTGGTCGCAGGGGGGAGCATGGGCCGAAACAGCCACCTGGCAGACCAAGCCGTCAAGGTAAAGCACCCATAAAGCGGTCCCCAAGCCCTACCCGCCACCCGATGGGGGCCCCGCTTGAATTGTGGGTTGAAGGCTGGCATAAAGACCAGACGGCTGATTCGATACCGGTCGGGATTGCACAAGCAAGTGATTTCACATTATCGCGCGGGATTTCAACGACGACTCTCCCGGCGATATTCCATTGGATTGCCGGGTCAATAACAGCAGCCATTGAATCTCTCCCAGCAGCCGGGTTTCCATGAAAAAAACCACCATCGCTCTACTGTTACTGTCCCTGACATTTTTCAACCAGTCCGCACTGGCGGCCATGTCACTCGACAAGATTATCCTGTATCTGGACGATACCCCCGACGCGCGGCAGGACATAGTGGTCACCAATCCCGACCCCGAAACCCTGTATCTGCGCACGGAAATCTTTCGCGTGGACAACCCCGGCCAGCCGGACGAACGCCGTTTGCGGGTGGTGGACCCGAAGGAATTCAAACTGCTGGCCAGCCCTTCCAAGGCGGTATTGGCCAGTGGAGAGCGCAAACGCTTCCGCTTGATGTCCCTGGAGCGCGGGCTGGAACAGGAAAAGGTCTATCGCGTGACCTTCAGGCCAGTGGTCGGCGACATCAAAACCGAACGCACCGCATTGAAGATTCTGGTCGCCTATCAGGCCCTGGTATTTGTACAGCCCAAGGACGGGCAGTACCAACTGGAGCTGGAAGACAGCGACGGCGGCTGGGTCATTAAAAATACCGGCAATATCAATGTGGAGATCACTGATCTGAAACACTGTACCGATACCGGTGAATGCCACTCCATCGAGGGAGGCGGCCGCCTGTATGCCGGAGCCGGCAAGGTCCTGGATTCCAATATCAGCGGTGGTTTTCTGGAACTGCTAGCACGGGGGCGCGAAACCCGTAAACTGCAGCTGCCATTAAAATAATCAGACCCGGACACATTCCGCCCGGGCATGCTGCCAGTGCGACTTCGGACTATTCCAACTCCACGGTGAGTGTCACAGTATCCGTGTAGCTGTTTCCGTTGGCGGTCTCCAGCTGGCTGCGGGGCACCCGCACAGTGATGCGCAGATTCTCCTCACTGTAGCCGGCGCAGTCCTCCTCCCCGTGACCGCGCCAGCGGGTGTTGGACACTACGCCTTCCCGCAGCGTCTCGGAAAACCCGTCCGCAATACTCATCACCGCAATCTCGTAACTCAGGTCGTCCACACCGCGCAGGATAAATTCGCCGTTGCCGTTCTGGCTGTCCGCAGTAATACGGAACAGCGCCGAACCTCCGGCCGGAAAGACCCCGAACAAAAATGGCGTGCCGTAAACGCAAATGTCCTGGCTGGACTCCACCGCATCAATCCCGCCTGCGGTCAGGTCCATATCTGCCAACCCCGAAACCCGAATTTCAGCATCCCGCCACAGTTCAATGGAAAAACTCACCGCCGTCATCCGTGTCGTGGGTCTACTGCCGTCACAGGGGAAAGCCCCACCAAAATCGCTCAACCCACACTGATCGATTGAGAGAGAGAATTCCGCGCTATAAAACTGGCACCGCAGCCGCGCGGTGGGCGGCAGCTCCACGCGAATCGACGCCGGCACCTGCCCCCCCAGAGCGCCACCGGAAAACAGCACGCCGCTGTCCCGATCCGGGCGCAATTCCTCGCTGGCGCCCATGCTGGCATAAGTGAGCGTGATCGGAAGGTTCCTGCCGCCAGAGCACCAGGACCCGCGCAGCACAAAGCCACCGGCCCTGGTTGGCCCGGCTACCCTCACCGAATAGGGAGTGGCCTGGGTGCAAACCGGGTCGAACCAGTCCGGGGAACAACTGCGGATACCAAAAGTAATCTCGCCCTGCGCCACAGTATTACTCTGGTATTTGAGACGGTTGGCCGTGTCCTGCAGATGGCAGACACCGACCAGGCGTTCATCGTAACCCGCCTGTGAGGGGTCAGTCGGCGGCCCGGCGCCATTGTCACAGGGACGGGCATTGGACGAGTCGGCAGCCGCCGGCAGTATAGCGACCGGCAACACCAGACATAGAATCACAGTTATCGAAACGCTAATGCCGGACATAGTGTTTTTGTGTGTGCTCGCAGTTTGCCTTGTCCCAGTCGATGTCCCCCAGGTTCAGCCAGTGTTGACCACTTGTGTGCTCCCGCACCGGGGCCAGGCACTTTTCCCAACTTATCTCCATTGACCGGATTGACTGTGGATCCCGGTGTATTTCGATCTGGAATACACCAAATTCATCGGTAACCGTGCTACTGCCGGCAAGGGTTATTTCCGTGTTCACCGCCGGTTTTCCAGCGCGGATCAGACGGCCCAGCACCAGCGTCACCGGAATAACCCGGTAGGCTGCCACCGCGACATTTCCCGGATAGAGGGTGATCCTATCCTGCATTTCCCGGTAATCGTGAAACCCGCCCGCCATGGGCCGCAACTGGATGTCATAACTTCTGAACGAGGGCAGATTGATCACCGAGCGACCGCCGCCCCTGGCGTAGCCGCGGCGCAGCCCGTCCACCAGTACCTCAAACGGCTGGTCGTCGCTGCCGGCGATACTCACCAGCACCGCACTGTTGGTGGCGCTCTCACCACCCCAGGCAAAGGCATCGCCAGTGGCGATAAAACTGGTGGACAAGCTGCCCAGATAGTTCAGCGAATCCCGACTGCCGCCAGCGCGATAGTCCAGCGTCGAACTGAGCTGGCCGCGGCGGCCGGCAATACGGGTGTGGCTGCCCAGGCGGTAACCCTCGTTACCTGTCTCGCCGGAAAACTGCTGCTCCATTTCCAGCGCCCAGCGACCCCCATCGCGCCAACTAGATCGGAATCCCACACGGTTTTGCTGCCCACCAACCCGGTCACTGTTGGTACGCGCCCCGGTGGTATGGCTCCAGTGGTCACCGCGGAAACGGAACTCGAATGCGGCGCCGGTAAAATGCTGGCCATCGGCATCGCTGTGAGTCAGTGTCATCTCCCCCTGCCAGCGGCGGCTGCGAAAAAAATCCCGGCGGTATTCCAGCGTCGTGAGCCGGTTGGCACCACCGATCTCCGAGTCGAAAATCACCTGCGGCTCAAGGAAAGTGCCGCGGCTGCGTTGCGCATAGCGCAGGGACACGCGGCCGCCGGCCAAAAAGCCGCTGACCTGGGCGTTGCGCTGCCGGTAGCCGGGTCCCAACAGGGAAAATTCCCGCCCCAAACTCTCCCCGGAACCGGATTGCAAACGCGTTTCCGCAACGCTGAAGTTGAACAGACTTGTGTTCAGCTGCGCAAGCAGCCGGTGGCCACTGCGACCATCGTCGCCGCGCACCAGGCTCGGGGACAATTCCAAAAATCCCCCCACCCAGCGCCCGCCAATTTCAAACAGGCTTTGCTCTCCCATGGCGGCGACACTGGCAAATAGTCCCGTGTCGTCAAACAGTCGACGCGACGCGCCCACCTGGAAAAAATAATCATCCTGCGGTTGCGGCAACAACCCGTCACGCAGACCCTGTGCCGGTCGGCCAGCCTGCACCGACCAGCGCCACTCCCCGGGAGGGGGCAGCAGTGAATCCTTGGAGAAAAACTGCCGGTAGCGGGCGAGCGGTCGGCCAAACTCGTCAAAACTCCTGATTTCCACCTCGTAGCTACCGCCCGGCAGAGCCGAAGTATCCAGCAGCCGATTGCCCGCTTCCAGCAGCTCACTGTACAGCAGGCGGTTGTCCCTGTGGATTTCCACCCGTCCGCGCACAGGCATATTGATATCCAGGACTGTACCCTGGCGATAGCGGTCATCGGTCCGGCTGTTGTTGGAGCTGAGGTATTCGACACCGTACAGGTAGGGGGAAGCTGCAAAGCTGGAAAAGTCCCCCCTGGGCTGGATCAATCCCGCCGAGTAGGCCCGGCCGCGATAATCGCGACCCCAGTAGAATTGCGCAACCTGACTGTCGCCCCCGTCCGTCGCCGACCACTGACTGTAAAGGGCGCTCTCGCCGAAACTCAGGATCGACTGGCCGAACAGAGAGGTACTTCGCGCATCCTCCAGATCACCCACCCGCACCCCCGACCAGGTGGCGGTCAAACCCTGCACCAGCGAAACATCGCTGGTAGAGTCGGGCAGGAATGGATTTTCAATCGCCGCCTTCTGCGGCAGCAGTTCCGGGGCCAGAAACAAATCGACCCGAAACCGGCTGGCGTCATAGATAAGCGCCAGGTGCTCGGGGACCACAACTCCGCAATCCCGCTGCTGGGACGAGTAACACACCCGGTGGGAGTTGCGCGCCTGAGCCTCCCGCAGCAATTCCAGCACCCTCTCCGGGTAAAGTGTGGGGGGCAGCAACTGCAGGACAGTATCCGGGTCCGAAAAACGCAGAGTATAGGGGTCCACTTCCACCATGGCCGAACCGATGGCGCGGCCGCCGTAGTAAAGATCCGCAACCAGCTGCTGTGTTTCCGTCAGATCGGCAAAACCCTCCGGGACCCCGGTGCTCACCATAAAGGCTTCGCTGGCTGCCAGCCCCTTATTGCCCAGGGTGACAAGGACCACCGCAAGCAGTATCTGCCTAGTCGCGCGATTCATGATTGTGGGCGCCAGGGCGCCCCCGGAGAAACGGCGGAATGACCCGCTTACAGCGCGGTGACAGTCACGGTCAGGGTATCGCTATAGGAGGTCTCGTTGGCCGACTCCCAGACTGCCGCGTCCACAGTCACAAATACACGCGCATTGTCACTCAGGCAGTCCAGGTTGCCATTGCGCGCAAAGCTGCCGGTAATATCGCCGTTGACATCCGCACCGGTACCGGTGGAATTGGCAACATTATCGATAAACGCCGCAGTGTAAGGCAGGTTTTGACTGGTGCCATTCAGCTGGAAGGGATCACTGCCGGCACCGCCACTGGAGCCGTTCTGGCTGGACAGGTTCACGCTGTAGCTGGCGAAGCCGATACCACCCACACAAATATCTTCCGTGCCCACAATCGGGGCACCAAGCGTAGCGGCGGATGTATCCAACAGCATATTGTTGAAGTTCTTCACAATGATCTGGGTTGGGACATTGAGTGTGATATCGAAGTCACCAATGGAGCTACTGCTATCCGCCACACCGTCGTTAGCGGCAGATGTGCTCACAGAGGTCATAGCGGCCATAGCCGCAGTGAGAGAACAAATGAGTATTTTTTTCATAGCGGACCTTCCTGGTACCAAAGTTATCGTTATTCCCCCGGCAACCAAATAGACCCTTTGGGCCAGTCTGGCTTTCGCTCTTGAAGCACCGTGCAACCGCCATCTGCTTTGTTCAAGCATTCAGGCCGGCCAGTGTTGGCATCCCCGACCCCAATCTCACCAACAGGCGCGGCAGCTTGGCGGTTCCGGTAGTAGCCAGGCCGGAATCGCCCGACGCCGGGTAGTGTTTGTTGTTGTCGCAGCGCCTTGCGCAGCTTGCATCAATGATACGGGTTTTGTGATCTATGTCACTTATTTTATGTGCGCCAATTCTCATTAAAGTAGAAGCACCCAGGCCGGCCTGGGCAGAAAACCCTCTTTCCGGCCTCTCTGTGCCCGGCTCCCCACTGGCGATATAATCCCGCCCATTGACTCAGACCCCATATGTATCCAACCAGGTTGACAATGTCCGTGAGAACCAGAATCGCCCCCTCCCCCACCGGTGATCCCCATGTGGGCACCGCTTACATCGCCCTCTTCAACCAGTGCTTCGCCCGCGCCCAGGGCGGCAAGTTTGTGCTGCGCATTGAGGATACCGACCAGCAGCGCAGCACCGCCGAATCTGAACAGGCCATCCTCGACAGCCTCCGCTGGCTGGGCCTCAATTGGGATGAGGGCCCCGACGTCGGCGGCCCCCATGGACCCTACCGCCAGAGTGAGCGCGGTGAAATCTACCAGAAATACTGCACCCAGCTGGTGGACAAGGGCCATGCATTCCACTGCTATCGCACCGCCGGTGAGCTGGAGCAGCTGCGCGAACAACTGCGAGAGGCCGGCCGCACCGCACTGAAACCCAGCGACCTGACCCTGCCGGCAGAAGAGGTAGAAAGGCGCCGCGCCGCAGGTGAACCCTATGTGGTGCGAATGCAGGTTCCCGAGTCCGGCACCTGCGTGGTGGAAGACCTGCTGCGGGGGCCCATTGAGATCGACTGGGCCCAGGTGGACGCGCAGATACTGCTCAAATCAGATGGCATGCCCACCTACCACCTCGCTAACGTGGTGGATGACCACCTGATGGAAATCACCCATGTGCTGCGCGGTGAGGAATGGATAAATTCAGCGCCAAAGCACCAGCTGCTATACGAGTATTTCGGCTGGGATATGCCCGTGCTCTGCCACCTGCCACTGCTGCGGAATCCGGACAAGACCAAGCTGTCCAAGCGCAAGAATCCAACTTCCATCCTCTACTACCAGCGCGCAGGCTTTATGCCCGAAGCGCTGCTGAACTACCTCGGCCGTATGGGCTGGTCCATGCCGGACGAGAGCGAGAAGTTCTCTCTCCAGCAGATGTTGGCGCACTTCGACATTCACCGGGTATCCCTGGGGGGACCCGTCTTCGACGTGGAAAAACTGTGCTGGCTGAACGGCCTGTGGATTCGTGAGCTGGAAGACGAGCAACTGGCGGACCGGTTGCAGCAGTGGCTGTTGAACCGCAACAACCTGCTCAAGGTACTGCCCTATGCGAAAGAGCGCATGGAGACTTTCTCCGACTTCGCCCCCCTGGTGGGCTTTCTCGCCGCCGGCCAGCTGCCGCTGACAGAGGCCAATTTTGCTGACAATAAACTCGCCCTGGAAGACCAGAAGAAGCTGCTCCAGTTCGCCCTGTGGCGTTTGGAGGGCCTGCGGAACTGGGATAGGGACAATATCTTCCAGGCCGTAAAATCCCTGGCTACAGCCATGGATACCAAACTCAAGGATTTTAACACCCCCCTGTTTGTGGCCATTAGTGGGACCACTGCGTCATTTTCGGTCATGGATGCCATGGTATTGCTGGGGTCCGACCTCACCCGGGCCCGCCTGCGCCACGCGGTGGAAGTCCTGGGCGGCGCGGGAAAGAAGGTGCTGAAGCGCTGGGAGAAGGAGTACGCCTCCCTGGCCTGAACCCGGCGACCCCCCTTCTGTTCGGCGCCGGCCCAGAAGGGCCGGCCGATTCCATGGTGCGACCGTAACTAGTTGATTAAAAAGTTATTTTTCCCCTTGACAGGGGGCAGCGCCCTGTTAGAATGCGCCCCGCTCGCGACGGAAAGCAGGCATCAAGGGGCTATAGCTCAGCTGGGAGAGCGCAACACTGGCAGTGTTGAGGTCAGCGGTTCGATCCCGCTTAGCTCCACCAAATTTTCTTTATTTTCAACAGGTTAGAGAGCTTTGTATCTTATCTGGAGAAAAACTCTGAAACCGCCTCAACCGGCGGTTTTTCTTTTATGGGACAGATCGATTCCGTTCAGAACAGTGGTGCCTATTGCCATATCCAGGCACCCTCGCTCGGCCCGTAGAGAGCACCCCCTCTAACTACGGAGGAAATCCTTCACGACTAATACCCCAGAGTGGCCTTACGTGGTCGGCAAGCCAATCGGCCTCAGAACCAAAGGGATCGACACCTCAGATTTCGAGGCAATTGCCCAGCTGAAAACGCGCGGGCTCAGGATCAAGCAGTTCACCGCCACCCTACTTCGCACTATCCTGGAAGCGCGGTTGGAAAAAATAGATAAACAAGTATTTTCACCTGCCACAGAAGGATATTTCGATGGGAAATGACTGAATAGACAGCCTCAGGCCACTAACTAGGATGCAAATATCGCGGAACTGAAAGCAAAATTGGCGCAACAACTGACAAATCTTACTAAAATAACTCTCCGACATAGGACTATATTGAGACTTTGAGCTGTTGACACCAAAACAAGGCAGATGAAATTATATCACTTCAGTGGTTTACTATAATTCGTACTTACTACTAGTTTGCTATGCTTGCCCCACTAAGCCTAAACTTTTTCGTTTGACTTTTAAAGTAATGCTTTTCCCGCCAAACCAATACCCTAATCTGGAAGATGAAAACACATTGTGTCAGACTGGTGCAGGTTCTCAAAAGGATATTGCTGATGAATTCACAGAACAAAGAAACTAGTGAAAAAACAGTAACCGAGAGGCGAATAGAAGTCCTTCGCGACTTATACACTGTTAAAGGCGATGGGGTTGCCCATGCTCGGATTGAGCGGCTAGCCTCCTCAAGGGAGTTCAAAGAATCAATAAAAAATTTAGCTAAAGTTAAGCTGTCTGATAACGATTAAGTCAAAACCATCACCTTCTCCCTTCAATAATAATAAAATGACCAACACCTCTACTTTTCTTATTGTGAGTGCTGCTATTGCTGGCTATATCTTCTCGACTATCTGTTACAAATTTAAGTATAAAGTTGCTCGTGAATCGGGTTATAAACTCTACTTAACCAGCCTCACCTTCGGGCTTGTATTTCTCTATATTGCTTGGAGCATTTTAGAGCTTACGTACTGGTTTTCCACCCTGTTCAATATTAACCCTATATTCTCCCTCAACGCGCTCGATGAGACGATTGTAATTAGCATTAATACTTTACTAATATCCATTCTAGTCGCGCAGCTCTACAACATAAAAGAAAAATATTCTCGCTTCAACAGTTTACACAGAGTTTGGCAAAAAAATGATTATGATTTAATTTGCTTTCAAGCGATAGGAGATTACAAGCCAATAGCACTTTCTCACGAATCTGGGAAAGTATATGTAGGCTATGTAATCGATACATTATCCCCAGATGAGGAAAACCGTCACTTAACCATCCTTCCAGTACTTAGTGGCTATAGAGCACAGATAACCCACCAGTTTATTCTTATGGTTAGATACAACCAGGTCATTAGCCTAATAGACGACTGGGACGGCAAAAATCCCAATGAAATGAAAACGGAGCTGCAAGACTACCTTATGGCTTTCCCAAGGGATAAAATAAATAGCTTACATATCTTCAATCCTGACCTCTATAAATCGACAAGTGCTCAATACGCGGATGCAAAGCAAAGTCATGCAAAAACCACAAAGAAGAAGAGTTCTGGAATAACAGCTGACCTGCTACCATAACCCCCCCCCACCAAACGGGCAATTCAAAACTAGAGTCTTCTGCCGATTGATAAATCCCTGCAGCTGTGAGTTCACCGAGTGAATTCTATTTACGCTCTCCGCTGTATTCCAGTTGCCATTTCCAGGTGGCCTACCTTACCTAGCGGAGGCTTTCAAACAGATATGAATCTAAAATCTCGGTGCGGTAGCTACTGTTTGATGGATGTGTTCTCGTTCGGTTTACTCGTTCAATGTAATCAATTAGGAGGCCGTGGTTCCGATACCGGTCACTGAATACCCGCACAAGAAATTCCAGACCGTTGTCTATTCTCATCATATTCGAGAAAATAATGGAGTCGGCGTAAAATTTTGACGCCATTTTTCTTGCAAGCCTAACTATTTCCTTGACTCGAAGTGACCGGCACCAATAAATCTGCCTAACAACGACAATCTCCCCATTTTTAGTCAAAGCTGAAAGTAGAAAGTTATGCGGCCTCCAGTCGGATAATGTCTGGCTTTTTAACACCACCCATTAATACAATGCCTTCCTCCGCGAGCACCTTGCCGCCGCAGCGTTCCAAACAACCGCTCAACCCTGCAGCGGACGAACTATATCGCTTTAGGGTTAAGCGGCTTCCTCACCTTGCGAGGCGAATGGGCGCGATGATTCACTTTTAGCGCCCTACAGGTTTGCAGTCAATACCTGCGCTTCTTGGGCAACACCACTGATATCCGCACTATCACTTCAATTGCATGGCACATCACCACTGGGCTTGTCGCGTTATGTCGCATCAGGATTGATCAACACCGACATTGAAGATGGCGAACCCTGGTTATTGCTCACCAGAATGCTACCGGGAGCGTAGCCGAGCAATTCGGAGATATCGAATATACCGGTCGATTCAGAACCCACATTCGTCTGCCCTATACGCAACTTGTTACTGCCATCCGGATTCATTTGCCAGATTTCACCGGAACTGTTGTCTTCGTTTACAAAGATGATTCCGCCCGGATAATTAACACCATTCAGGGTGGTTGGCGCGGTCCAATCGATATTGTCCGGGTTGTCCAGGCTGCCGCTTGAACCACTTTCATTGGCAATCTTGGTCACGGTAAAGCTGGACAAAGCGGCATCGAACCCCGTGCTGAATACCAGGGAGAAATTCAGGTTAAAGACACCGGAATCCTGGTCGGCAAGCACCACTTCAGTAGGGCTGCCTGGGCTGGTATCAATGTCTTCAAGCTTGCTGGAAGTCAAGGCCCCGGAAGCGCTGGTATCAAAAAAGCCACTATTGGTGTTACCCAGGCTTGGATATGAGGCATTCAGGTAGTACCAGCTGCCATATGCCAGGCCGTTCCGTGCCAGGAAGCTGTTGGATACATTGCCGCTGATATCCAGCCCCTTCACGCCAATATACAGCTTCATATCCCGGGAACCACCGTCGGGAGATAGAACTATTGCAACATGCTGGGTTTCACCGGTATCAATGAGCGCAGCGTTTTCCCAGGCATCATACGACATACCCCCGATACCACCGGAAGCACTACCGGTGACTCCACTCAGTTGATAGAGATCACGGTTACTGCTGTCCAGAGCGAACAGACGCCCGCTACTGATTTCTTCACCGGTAATATAGAGCTGGTCAACAAACCCGCGATTTTCCCCGAACGTATTTGGTGCATACGCCTGGCTTGAGCAGAAACGGGAAAAGCTGGTATTGGAAGTACTGGACGTATTGGTCCAGCTTGAACCACCATTGCTACTCCAGCGGTCATAGGCCTGCCGCGCGGCCACTACAAAACTCACACCGCCGGTATTACCGGCGTTAATCATGTTGTAGATCGCTGTCTGCAAATTAGCAACACCGACATCCACTTCACTGATGGAAGCATCACCAGTTTCATGGTTCACCTGAATCCGGATTGTCGAAGGATTAAGCAGAAAAGCGCCTGCACCATCGAAAATACCGGGCATTGAATGATCGAAACCATCGCCTGAAGGATTGTCACCCTGGGTGATCACCTCAAAGGCTTGCCAACCGTTATAAGTAGAAATCCGTAAAGTACCACCATCAATAGCGCTCGCAGAGCTGGCAACCAGTATCTGAGCAGCGAAAAAGGCGAAACTAATTTTCCGCGCATACCCTGCCAACCGGCTCCAATTTGAATGTGTTGAAGAATTCATAGCCTGATCTTCTCCTTTCCATTAGAGGAATTTTATAATTTGATAGTTCATATGATTCGACCCAGCACACCATGTACTCAACCCGGAAACTCAATGAACAACCACAGAACTCATTCCCAGTTAAAATAGATTACATTCCATTTGAATCGATTTCGATGGGTGCGCGGTCGAACGATAGTCGGTAACAGTGACGAACTTATGACCACCATAGAAGAATTTAGAATATTACTCGGCATCAAACCGATATTTTATTTGAAATAATTTAGTCAACCGGGATAAGAGGTATATACTACGCCATATTAATTGGATTTCTCACCAAATCAATGAAATGGCAGTAATCAGATATATCAATATCGAATAATAGATTCGGAGTAAAAATTGACGTTATCCTCCTTTTAGAGAGACGTATTTCTTCTATGTGGAGCACGTGATTGATTTCGATGAGGTTAAAGAAACTGCCATCCCAAAAGACCCCTATTAATTAGGCGTTATAGCGTCAAAACGCTCTAATAATCTAAAAAATTTGTCCAGCATATTCCGTACCATTCAAATAAGACAAGAATAGGAAGCTTGTGTATATGATTTAAGCTTATCTCCGCTACCATAGTAACGACAAAGCTGTTGCTCCTCCTCTAACTCACGATATACTGCGACATTGCAAGCACAATTGACTTAGACTATGTGCACGAAATAAATTTAATAACTTAAGCGTAATCAACAGCAGATTAAACTTTTAATCTTACTACTTAAAAATTTAATCAACACAGAAACAGGCTTTATAGTGACCATAATAAAACCAAATCTACTGATGCCTATATTAGTTCTTACGGTTGGACTGCCTTCAATTTCCGATGCATCTGATAATTGCAATTCTTTAGAATCCATTGATTGGATTTTGGGTAGTTGGAGCTCTAAATCTTCTCAGAGAAGTTACAATGAATACTGGAATAAGGTAAGCGAAGAAACTTACGAAGGGTATAGCGAAGTAATATCTACTAGCGGTGAAAAGTCAAGCTATGAATCTCTCAGACTAATTAATATGAATGGTAATATTTTCTATCTTGCAAAAATTTCTCATAACGACCTGCCAATTGCCTTTAAACTAGTATCCTGCTCAGAATCAACTGTGCAATTTGAAAACCTTAAACACGATTTTCCCAATATTCTAAAATACTCCTATAATGCTGCCGACAAACTCTCTGTGTCAGTCGAAGGGAAAGAAAACAGTGGCTTTAAAATTCAATTTGCTCGCAAATAGCCAATCTTTCCAAGTTTTATACAGGTTATACTGCAGAACTGGAAACCAAGGTAAGTGTTCTGGATCGAGACGCACTATGCCGATTACTAACCTATACTAAAAATGTGCTATCCAGTAAAGACACCGCCGTATAAGCTACAGCGGCGTTAGTTAATCCGGGCATTGCGTCACCCTGGCTTCAATATTATTTAATTACGTTTATTCCGAATCTTCAGGGAAGCGTATAAGACATCGCCGGGGTGGTGCCTACCACACCGTTACCTATGCAGGGGTTGTCGTCAGGCGGATTGGATGGAATTTCTGCGTTGACAAAGGTAATTTCTCCGGTGGCCTGATTTAGTGTTCCAGTAAGGTCACCAAAGCAGTTTCCGGTAACTCCCTGTGCATCGACATTCTTTATGGTCACTAGATCATTGTCACCGCCTACCATCTCATAGGGAAAGTTTACAAAGACAATCATTGCACAAATTCCACCTGGGTCTGACAGTATCAGTGAGGTGACCTGGGCATTACCCGCAGCATCTGTATCTATTGTGGCGTTCATATCACACAACAGTGTAATGCCTTTGGAAATCATAAGGGGACTACCCACAGTATTCGCCATGACGATATCCGTAGTGCTGACGGGGGACCAGGTTTCCGCGTTGGCCGTACTTACAAAGCCTAAGGTGGCGACCATAGTGAAAGATAGCGCGGTTAATATTTTTTTCATAAACAATTTCTCTCCGGATTAGATGAAGATCTGTCAGTGAGATTGAAAGCACGGCCTCCGGGCTGCTTACCTTATTTCCACCCGTTCAACTGAGTGCAATAGTCATCAATATACTTGGCATGAAGAAATTATTGCCTCCTTTTGTCAAGGTATTCTAAACAGATGAAATAACTGGCACAAATTCCGTGTTTTACAAAATCCTCTGCCAAGTTCGTTATACCTATAAAGAAAAGCCGTAGCGGAAATAAAGTTCTTTTACGGGACAGTACATAAAACCAGCACTGTAAAACTATACTCTCCGGACGCAAGGACGCATGGGATTTATACGAAGGGGGATAGCGATAAAAATCTGTCGCCTTTCTATTTTTTCGGAGCATAAATTTCCAAAACCACTCCCTTAAGAATGCTTGGGTTGATATATTACTCCGTTTTTATCTTTTTTGGCGCCATTTTTTTGACCCTAGAAATAACCCGGAATTTTATACTTGAATCTAATCCTCTATATTTTTCCCCATGCCTTCCCTGCATAAATAAACATAAAAATTAATTAAATTTAATCTGTTAATTGGAATAAATCCAGAACTCTGTACAAATGAATAGGATTATTGGGCTTTTTAGCATTACTTCATCCGCCAGGCTGATATCTTTGCGCACTGTCATTTTGGCGATTTAACTAAATCCAATATCACTAATATTTGTGGAAGAACCTAGACTATGGCTATACCTTTAAAAACATTAGAAAAATTAATGGTCGTACCGGCTATTGTATTGTTCGCGCTGATTTCAACTAAAAGTCTGGCAAACAACCGGCTAATGAGCTTCGAGCAACTACTACCGGGTGAAAGTATCAAATCTCCAAACGGTATCTATAAGCTGGAAATGCAATCGGATGGAAATCTCGTTCTTTCTGACGATATTGGTAAAATTCACCTGTGGTCTACCGACACGGCAGGTCATCCAAAGCTTAAAGATAGCAATGGATTCGCAGAAATGTTTGGTCAGGGGGCATTCGGCTTAAGAAGTGCACTTGATACTGATATTCAGATCTATTGGAACTCTCAATCCTGGGGACACCCCGGTGCCCACCTTCGTGTTCAGGACGATGGCAATATGGTTGTCTACAATTCCGATGGACAGCCTGTCTGGGTATCAAACACCTACCAGGGAGATTGCCACTACGAAGATTTTCCCACTTATTTTGGAGACCTGGCCTTTTGTAGTTTTGTCAACATTGATAGCAGTTGTAGCACTACCCAGATTTTTATCTCTGAACGTTTTACTCCAAATTTTGTGGGATCGGCATTGAATTCCTGTACCAGTCGCTTTGAAACCTGTGTTGCCTTTGATCCGACTCCAGGTCCAGCGAAGCCCGTAAGGATCTGCGAAAATTAAAGCTATGTCGCTATAAGTAAAGGTTAAAATTCTGTAGCTAACTTTACAGACGTTAGCGGTAGAAACTTCTCTACACAAAAAAAGAAAATCAATTTTTACCTTTGAAAGATGAAAACTTTCTTGCACAGAAGCCTTGATGGTTAACTACAAGCCTATCCTTTGCCCGTTCCATACGGGCTTTTTTGTCTCCGACAGTTCGGCGCCCATTAAGCCCCCATAAACACCCTCACCTGGCTTAAGCGAGCGGCGGAGCATCAAGCTATTAGCGCAGCCCTATTGCAGGCAGTTGATCACCTCGACGCCCCCAGGCGATAAACCGTTGGCCCGCGATCATAACCGCCAGTTCTAAAGCCAGTTGGAAATAGCAGTTTACAAAAACAGGCTCCCATGCTATCAATTATCGATAGTTCGTAAATGAACAATAGTCACAATCTGAGATTTCACGGTGGGTTGTACTACTCTTGTTCGTCAAGCGCCTGGTAGTAAAGAGGCAGTGGTAGCTGGCACTTTGCCCATAGTAGGTTGAGACAACCATGATGATCAATAAATACTCATTTCTCTCGCTGCTGGCTGGAGGGATTTCCGCCTATTACCCGGCTGTCACATTGGCCCAACCCCTCGGCGACCCTTTGGTTGACGCTATCTGTACCGCCTGTCACAACAGCGCAACTGTACGCAATAGCAGCGGCTATTCCGCCGCTGACTGGGCCCAGCTGACTTCCCATATGATCAACCTTTCTGCGGCCCCTGAGCAGCAGCGCGCCATCACCGATTACTTGGCTAAAAACTTCCCCCCCAGCAAGCGCCTGAACCCCCAACTGGCACCGGGTGATTTGACCCTTAGCGTGCGGGAGTGGCAGGTCCCTACCCTAGGCCAGCGTCCACGGGATCCCATCCAGGCAGTTGATGGCACCATCTGGTGGGTTGGCCAGTGGGGCAATATTCTCGGCCGACTCAATCCCGAGACCGGCGAGATGAAGGAGTACAAGCTTCCCGCTGGAGCCAAACCCCATACGGTCACGCTGGATGCTGAAGGCCGCCCCTGGTATACGGGTAACAAAAATGCCACCGTCGGCTATGTGGAACCGGATACTGGCAAAGTGGTTGAGTTCCCCATGCCGGATCCCAGTGCCAAAGACCCGCACTCGGCCATTTTCGACAGCAATGGAAAACTGTGGTTTACCTTGCAACACAGCAACCAGGTTGGCCGACTGGACCCAAAAAGCGGCAAGATTGACCTGGTTGTGCTGCCCAGGCCCAACTCCCGCCCCTACGGCATCAAAATCGCCCCTGATGGCACTGTTTGGGTTGCGTGCAACGGCCAGAACTGCCTGATCGCACTGGACCCGAATACCATGTCAATCGAGGAAGTTCAATTGCCGGACCCTGCAACACGCACCCGACGACTGGCGGTGGATCAGGAGGGGCAGGTTTGGTTCGTCAATTCCTCGCTGGGCCGGCTGGGCCGCTATCAGCCCAAAACCGGCGAAATCAAAGAGTGGCCCACCCCCAGTGGTAAAGATTCACACCCCTATGCCATTGCTATTGCCGATGACGCCATCTGGTTCAACGAATCCAGCCTCCGACCGGAAACCCTGGTGCGGTTTGATCCTGCGACTGAAAAATTTCAAAGTTGGGTAGTGGAATCCGGTGGCGTCAAGGCGGGCCTGATCCGACATATGCGTGCCAGTAACCATGGGCTTGTGGCTCACCAGACTGCCACTAACAGCCTGCTGGAAATACGCTGGGATGTAGCTGAAAACTCCAGTGACTAACCTTCACTTTTGGAGGCGCGAGTCCTCTACAAAAGATTGTTCCCGGATAAATTCTGATTTTGGTGCCTGTCAACTATTGGAGAGTTGCACCAACAAACCAAGCACCGACTTGATTCCATACCGCTCTACTCCTCGCTGGGGTAAAAAAGTTTCCTGTTAGATTGAAGAAGTTTCTCGACACACTCTTGGAGGTATTTCACTGTGCTCAATAAATTATTTGGGGCCTTTGTGTTCATATTGTCAATCACAGTCGGAGCGCTTCCGACTCATGCAGAGGATGCTGGCATGAAGCCTAAACCCAAAGTCATTATATTTGATGTTAATGAAACCCTGCTCGACCTTGCACCCCTAAAAGAATCCGTTGGTGCTGCATTGGGGGGACGTGAGGATCTGCTGCCACTGTGGTTTTCGACCATGCTCCACTATTCTCTGGCGGAGACCCTGAGTGACGAATACCACGATTTTGGAGAAATCGGGGTTGCCGCATTGATGATGGTCGCGGAAGCCCAGGGAGTTAATCTAACCTATGAGGAGGCCAAGACCGCAATCGTTACCCCCTTGGGTTCACTGCCGCCCCATGCGGATGTAAAGCCGGGCCTGAAGACTTTGTCGAAAGGTGACTATAAGATCGTCAGCCTGACTAATTCCTCTTTCAAAGGTGTGGAAACGCAATTTAAAAACGCCGGGTTGACCGATTTTTTTGACAAGCGGTATAGCGTAGAGGCGGTAAGAAAATACAAACCTCATCCGGATACCTATAGAATGGTACTGAAGGATATGGGCGTAAAACCCGCAGAGGCAATGCTGGTTGCGGCGCATCCATGGGATTTGATGGGCGCAAAAAATGTGGGATTGCAAACCGTTTTTGTCGCCCGCCCCGATAAACCGCTATATCCGAATATGACCGCTCCAGACTATGTTGTAAAAGACATACAGGAGCTTGCGACTATCCTTACAGCACAAAATGATTAACCCGACAATTCAATAAGTTGCCGGGTTTATGCCGCACAGGGATGTGTCGCCGTCGGTAGGAGATTGATTGGAGCTTTCCTAGCTCTGCGCCTCGAATTCATCTATCCGCAATTTCGCGGTGCCATCCTTTTGCAATACCCAAAGCTCTTTGGTGATAACTCCCTTTGCCTTGTTCATCTTCCATCCAGAGGATAATATTGCACTGTTGTCGTCAACAACTTCGATCTCAGGATTGATATATTCAACATCACAGAAGCCATCATCGATCAGTTTTTGCCAAAACGCCTTGATTTCCTCTGTACCGCGAAATTCACCAAATGGTTTCGCCGTCATTACCGCATCTGCTTCATATTGCGACGCACAACCCTCAGCGTTTCCAGAATTAAATGCCGCCTTCCATTTTTCGCTGGCTACTTTTAGAGCATGCAACACATCTTTACGTTGTTCTTCCATAACCTTAAAACCTCCAGTAAATTAATCGCTGTCCAACACTCAAATGATCTGATACTTCTTGGTCATTGGATCACTGTTATCTCAGTTAGTGTGAACAGGCCCTAGTTCAAAAGCAAATCGGCGCTGCAGTCTACATAGAGGAATACCACTAATCCAGTGCTGCCATCAGAGATAAGGAAATTATACCAGGACAAACCCCGCACAATGAAAGATGAGTATTGCGTCAACCTCACATTAGAGGGTTCGATTCGGCCAGATATGCGAAGTAGCAACTGGCACTTGTAATCAATTCACCAACACGAAAACATATACACTTTGGTAGTGATCCCGCATCAATTGGCTATCATCCTTAAAACCCCGCGCAATTACGCGGAATCGCCTGCTTTTCAAGGGCTTGCGTCGGCCGCTACCCGTCGGCGGCACATCCTTGTATCCTACCAACCCGGCAGCTTAATAAGTTTCCGGGTTCATAGTGAGAACCAAGACTAAAACGTACACCCCACTAGCAGGTTGTTGAAAAAGGCATCCTGCCTGTTTCAAAACACGAAAAGCGAAAAATGTGATTTTCACTTTTCTCCCAAAATCAACGACTTAGACGTCGCCGATTTTGCCGGAACATCCATGTTCCGGTACCAGGCGTCGAAATTCTTAGAATTTCAACAACCTGCTAGGGGAAGCTGCCCGGCTGCGGTCCCAAGAGGCGCAGGCCGTTTTTAAGCCGGCCGAAAAGCCGCGGAATATCTTCGGCGAACATCAGGTAGAGACAGGGAACCAGCAACAGTGAGATGGCTGTGGCCGCCAATATCCCGTAACCCAATGAGATCGCCATAGGAATCATAAAGCGCGCCTGTACCGAGGATTCGAAAATCATGGGCATCAGGCCACAAAAGGTAGTAACCGTGGTCAATATAATAGGGCGAAAACGGCGTGTAGCAGCGCGTTTGATGGCACTGTCGAGATCCACTCCCTCCCTGCGCAGGTGATTGCTGTACTCTATCATCACCAGGGTATCGTTGATCACCACCCCGGCCAGCGCCACCATACCCAACAGGCTCACCATGCTGAGCCCATAGCCCATAACCAAGTGCCCCAGCACAGCGCCGATGACACCGAAGGGAATGGCGACCATCACGATCAGTGGCTGCAAGTAACTTTTCAGGGGAATGGCCAACAACAGATAGAGCACCGCCATGGTCAGCAGGAGGTTCAATCTCAGGGAGGCCAGCCCCTCCCGCTCGTCCGCCTGGCGCCCTTCGTAAGAAATACTGAGACCGGGAAATTCCATCCGCATCTGCGGAATCACACTGCGGTCCAGTTCATTGATCACCAGCGCCGCCTGATCGCTGGGCTCCACATTAGCGGAAACGGTAAGTACCCGCCGGCCCTGGCGGCGATTGATGGTCGCATAGGCCCGCCCCCGATCCACTTTGACCAGGTCCGGGAGAGGCATCCACTGGCCATTGCCAGCACGAATCATGATGCTGGACACATCTTCCATACTGACCCTTTCACTCTCCGGTAACCGCACCATCACCTTGACCTGGTCGCGGCCACGCTGCTGCCGCAGGGCCTCGGCACCGTAGAGGGCCGCGCGCAACTGCCGACCAATTTCCTCAGCTGAGAGGCCCAGGCTTCTGGCGGTCTCTGTCAGGGTCAGATCCAGCTGCGACTTGCCCTGTGAAATGCCCAAATCAATATCACTGACATTGGGAAACTTCTCCAGCTCCTTCCCGAGACGCAGAGCCGCCCGCTCCAGCGTATCCGTATCGATATGTCGCAACTCCACCGTAAGAGAGGCCCCAGCGCCGGGGCCACCCCGGTCAGCGGCCGTTGTGGCGCTGAGCGCTCCGGCAACAGGGCCCGCCTCTCTCCGCCACTTGCGGACAAACTCCCCCGTGGAAAAAGAGCGCTGGTCCGAGGGGACGAAGTAGGCATCCACATATACGGAATCATTGCGAATCAAGCCGCGAATGCCTAAAAATACCCGCTCGCGGTCGTATTCCTGCAGTACCCGGTCAGCCGCATCCATTATCTGGCGGCGCGCTTTTTCCAGTTGCTGCTCCGCAGTACCGGTGGGAAATATCACCTGGAAGCGACCGGAATCCCGTTCCACCCGCGGCATCAGGGTAAACCCCATGCGGCCGCTTGCTGCGTAGCCGGTCACTACCAATAAAGCGGATACTGCCACTGCAATAGTGCTGTAGCGGTGGCGCACACACAAATCGAGAAAGGGTCGGAAGCGCCTGTGTACAAAGCGGTCCAGCCCCCGAGCCAGGCTTCTCTGGCGCGCGGCAAAACGGCGCGCTCTGCGGCTTTTGTAACCGCGGCGGGAATGCGCCAAATGCGCCGGGAGGATGAACAGTGCCTCAGCCCAGGAGATTACAAACACCGAAGCCACCACCAGGGGAATCACGCCAAAAATCTTGCCCATAAATCCCGGCAATGCCATCAGCGGAATAAAAGCGACAATATTGGTGAGGATGGCGAAGGTCAGCGGCACCGCCACCTGCCGGGCTCCGGCCACGGCAGCGTGTAGGTTGCTGTAGCCTTTTTGCCGCCACTCATGGATATTTTCCCCCGCGATGATCGCATCATCCACCACAATACCGAGGGCGATAATAAACGCGAACATACTCATCATATTCACGGAGATATCGAGCCCCGGAAGGAACAGCAGGGCCCCCAGAAAACTGATGGGGATGCCCAGGGTAACCCAAAATGCCAGGCGCAGTTCGAGGAATACACCCAGCACCACAAATACCAGCAGGAGCCCGATAAAACCGTTTTTGAGCAACAGTGACAAGCGCTCCTCAAACACTTCGGAGTCGTCGTCGCGGATACTGAGAGTCACGCCCGGTGGCAGGCTCTTCTCCAGCTCTGCAATCACCTCCCTGGCCGCGGAGCTGACACTCATGGGGGTCTGGTCGCCGACGCGAAATATCCTGATGCTCACCGCCGGCTCTCCGTTAAAGAGCATGCTGCGCGCTTCATCCACCAGGGCATCACTGACAGTGGCGATATCGCCCAGATGCACTATGCCACCACCGCTACCATGAGCTACCACAATGTCTCTAAATTCGTCGGCCCAATCCCTTCTCTCGGTGACCCGAACCAGAATTTCACCGGCACTGGATTTCACTCCACCCGCCGGCACATCCACAGCCTCATTGCGAACCAGTGCCGCCACGTCCGCCAGGGTGAGGCCGTAGCGGCGCAAGTCGTCGCGGTGCACCTCCACCGCCACCTCCAGATCGCGCACCCCGGAAGTTTCCAACTGGGTAATTTCCGGGTGCGCCTCCAGCTTGTCGTAAACCTGCATGGCGACTGCGCGAAGATCCTGCTCATCGAGGTTGCCGTGCACCACCAGATCCATCACATCCCGTTTGCGCTCGGCGAGACTGACTTGGGGCCGCTCGATATCCGAAGGGAAGGTTGTTACCCGGTCAATCGCCTGTTGGACATCCTGGTACACCTGGTTGGCATTGGCATCTCCCTCCAATTCCAGAGTCAGGGAGGCGCTGCCCTCTGAGGCCACACTGCGCATTTGTTTGATACCCACAATACCCTGCACCGCTTGCTCGGCAGCTACCAGGACTCCCCGCTCAACTTCCTCTGGGCTGGCACCGGGATAGGAAATGGAAACGCTGATAATATCCAGACTGAACTCCGGGAAGACTTCTTTTTTCACCACAAAAGAAAAAATCAGCCCACCCACAAGAAACACCAACATCAACAGATTGGCAGTCACGTGGTTGCGCGCCATCCAGGCAATGGAGCCAGAGCGGGTATCGATTTCCGGAGTAGCCCCTTTAAGATCAGTCATTCGCCCCTCCGCTATTCCCAGCTGCGGCCTTCTTTTCCATCTGGTTTGGCCTGGACGCTACTGTGTCGCGCGGTTTCCGTTTGCTGTCGGCGACAATGCGCACCGGCATGCCCTCTGATACATTCACCAACCGCGTGGTGATCAGACTCTCGCCACCGTGCAATCCCTGCTCCAACAGGGCATATTCATCGCTCATGTAGGCCACTTTTACCGGCAAAATCAGCGTCCTGTTGTCCCTGACCACCCACACATTGTCGCCGTCCTGCAGGGCGGTAAGGGGAATTCGGACCCTTTCACTCTCGCTCCGGGAGACAAGCTCCACTCTGGCAAGATCGTTCAACAGCAGTTGCGGCTGGCCCGGGTCTCGCACGGACAGGGGATCTTCCAGTTCAACCAACACGCTGGCGAGTCGGCCCTGCTCTTCCAGCATCGGTATCACACGCACAAACTCACCGCGTCGGTAGACACCCTGGGGCCATTGACTGCCATAGATACGCACTTCAATCTCTGCGTTATTCAGCCGGTGCAGTTGTGCCGCCGGCACTTCCACTGCTATCTGGAACCGATCGGCGCTGGCCAGTCGATAGAGAATGTTCCCCGGCGCTACGCGATCGCCGATATCGACATCCCGCGCCACTACCAGTGCTGTGAAGGGCGAACGAATGCGGGTGAGGCGCAGATCTCGCTCTGCCAGGCTTACATTTACCTCCGCCGACTCGATCCGTGCCCTTGCGACCGCCAGTTGTGGCTCGCGCAGCACTAGGGCGCGATCCGCCTGGGGCAGGGAAGTACCCAGCAACTCATACTCCTCCAGAGCTACCTGCTGCTGGCCCTGCTCCTGTTGCAGTTCCGCGCGGCGCTCGGCGAGATTGCTGCGCGCTGTCTGTAACGCCAATTGGTAGGGTTCCTCCTCGATACGCAGCAATGCCTGGCCGCTTGGCAGTATGGCGCCCTCTCCCAGATCATAATCCAGCCACTCTACCCTGCCCTGAACCTGAGGCTGCAGTTCTGTCAGCTCTCGCGCTGAAACCTTGCCGAGTGCGCTGAAAGTCACAGGAAACCGGCCAGTCTCCGCCACTGCCACATCCACGACGGGCGGTGGGGAGCTATGTTCACCGCGCGTCACAGTGGGCTTCTCCCGCAACAGCCAGGCGGAAAGCTGAAATGCCGCTACCACCAGTACCACGGGCACCAGCAGGCGCCAATTGAATTTCTTCAGCATCAACTATTTCCCTCCAGATACTGCTCCACAGGTTCGGGGGTGGGAAGGTCCTCCTGGGGGACTCCCCCTGAGAGTGCGCGGTACAACACCACACGGTTTTCAATTACCTGGCGCTCGACCGCAAGCACTTGTCGCGCCAGGTTTTGTTGTTCAGTGGTTGCGGTGAGCACATTGAGAAAATCCACTGCGCCGCGGGCATAGGCGCGGCTGCGGCGCTGGGCAATTAGATTCGATAGGCGTTCGCGCTCGCGCAAATGTTCCAGTTCCTGTACCAGGGCATGCTCGCGAATCAGGGTCAGCTCCACCTCAGACAACGCCTGGTTTACGGTACTGCGATACAGTGACCAACGCTCCTGTACCGCGGCCGCCTGTTGATCCTGTGCCGAAGCCAAGGCACCGCCATCAAAGATCACGCCTTCCAGAGAAGCCGCAACAGCAATCAGCCAGTTTTCAGTGATATCACTGATCAGGCTGGTCCCATTGCTGGCGACTGCCGAAAGGCTCAGTACCGGCAGTCGGTCTGCCCAGGCCTGGTCCGCCAGGTGATAACCCTGTAACAGGCTCTGCTGGGCTGCGCGCACATCCGGGCGACGCAGCAACAGTTGCGAGGGAATACCGGTGTCCGGCAGGGCCGGCAGCGATGGTAGGTCCGGGACCTGGTGAATATATTCCTGGAGTTGCGCCTCACCGGTTCCGAGCAACGCCGCCAGCTGTACTTTGAGCGACTCGATATCAGCCTCCGCCTGTTCCAGTTCATGCTGCGACTGCTGCACCAGCTGGCGCTGTTGCAACACGTCAGCGGCATCGCTGAAACCACGTCCAAAACGCAATTCCAATACCTGCAATGTCTTGCGGTTGGTTTCCAGCTGCTGTTCAAGCAGTGCCCGCTGGCCCCAGGTTTCCCGCAGTTGCAACCATGTGGCGGATACCTCCGCAGCCAGGCTCAGGGCGGCGGTCTGCAGGTTTTGCGCCCGCTCCAGGAATCCCGCCTCAGCGGCATTGGCACCGGCAGCGACCCGCCCCCACAGATCCACTTCATAACTGGCGGCAACACGCGTGCTCCAGCTGCCACCCTGCTCGGATTCGCTGGTGAAGTCACCAGAGGAATATCGCTGCTGCGTATGCTCAGTCTGGGCTGTCACCCTGGGCCAAAGTCCGGAGCTGGCGCCACGAGCCGCTGCGGCGGCCTGCTCCAGGCGCCAGTAACTGGCCTGGATATCCGGATTGTCCTTTAGCGCGACCAGCACCAGCTGGTCCAGCTGCGGATCGCCAAAGCTGCGCCACCAGCGCAATTCCGGGGCAACACTGCCGGAAGTACGAAATTTCTGCGGCAGGGTGGACATCGCCGGTGTCGGTTTTGTGTTGGCTATATGAGATGAACAGCTTGCAAGGAATGGGATACAAATTGCCAAAATGCGGTAAAAATGCAAAAACATCACCCCAATTAGTGAACTGAGCACATAAGCGTGGAGATTTATTGCGTGCATTATCTCGTCGTAAATTCGCACCGCAAGGCGATTTACTCTTGTTTACACGACGATGCAAAAGTTCGACGGGAGCATAAGGCGTATCCGCGCCAATAGTTTATTGATCCATCAAATTAGGTTGCGGGGCTAATGGAATCGAAAGAGCTGCCTTCTCTGGAAGCAGCTATTCCGCCACTATCAGTATATGGGCGGCATCTGCGGTAATCGGCACCGGCAGGCAACTGGATACTCCACCACCCTTTACTTTGATCACTGGCCCGGCCGAAGCACTGTCCTTAAAAATGAACACCCGATAGTTCCTCGCAGGCAAATGGCGCAGGCACAATTGACCCAAAGCGCCCGGGGCCTCCGCCCCGCCCTGGCGGAACTCCACCCGCGGCTTCACATGAGGCTCTATCCGTGCAGATGTGGACACCGACACATCCCCAGCGGCTGGCGGACAACTGGTTGCGAACCCCATTACCGGCAATCCAGCCATAGCCATCAGTGCGCGACGGCTCCGGATTGCACTCCCGATTTCCCAGAGGCCACTCATGCGCGGTTACCGCTCGACATTGACACTTCTCAGTGTAGCCGGGGGGGGTTGCGGCATTATCCGCCGGGTACAGACACAAAAATCATTTTCGACCCGACTTGCAACCGGAGGTGGAGCGACTATTTTTCCATTATTAGCCTGGAAACCGGCATGTCCCCGGTTTCAGGCAAAACGGCTCTCGGAGGTGCAGCCTGCCGCTCCGACTTTTTTTAAACGAGTCCGGAAACAGGCCTTGGCAGCTCCAGACTGACGGGGCCAAAAGTGACGGGATCCCACCACGGTGCTAAGCACATCCGCTGCTCAAGATATGCAAATTTGGCCCTGCTGGTACCGGGGAAAACTCAATGCCCACTGATTGTGACGTTGTGGTGGTGGGTGCCGGTATTCAGGGTGCCGGCGTGGCGGAAGCCCTGTCGGCTGCCGGCCATTCAGTGGTGATTCTGGAGCAGGCGGGTGTGGCCGCAGCCACATCCTCCCGCTCTTCCAAGCTGATTCACGGCGGTCTGCGCTATCTGGAAAGCGCTCAATTCAACCTGGTCTACGAATGCCTGCGGGAGCGCCGCTGGCTACTGGCCAACAAACCCCAGCTGGTTCGTATGGTGCCGTTTTATATTCCGGTGTACCGCCACAGCCAACGCCCAGCCTGGCTGGTGAGACTGGGGCTGACTCTCTACGCACTGCTGGCGGGAGTCACCAGCGGCCAATCGCGCTTTCGCTCCATACCCCACCGGGAATGGGATTCACTGGCGGGACTGGACACCCACAACCTAGTCTCAGTCTACCGCTATTACGACGCCCAAACCGACGATGCCGCCCTTACCCGTGACGTGATGGAAGCCGCCATCAGCAGTGGTGCCCGACTGATCTGCCCCGGTGCCCTACTGGGCGCAGAGCTCACCAGCAGCGAAGTACGTGTGGATTTTGTGGCGGAAGGTCAGCTCAACACGCTGCACACCCGTGTATTAGTGAACTGCTGCGGCCCCTGGGTGGCTGCCACAAACGACCTTTGCACACCGAGGCTGAACCTGCCGGAGCTGGAATTGGTGGCCGGCGCACATATCGAACTGCCTGTATCTCTCGGCGAAAAGATCTTTTATGTGGAGGCCGAGGATGGCCGGGCTGTATTCGTCATGCCCTGGCAGGGTCACATCCTGGTGGGCACCACTGAACGCAAGTACACCGGCGACCCCCGCGACGTGGCCCCCACGGAGGAGGAAAAAGCTTACCTGCTACAGACCGTGCAGCAATACTTCCCTATGACCCGCAACCTCAAGATATCCAATATCTGCGAAAGTTTTGCCGGGTTGCGGGTATTGCCTAAATCCAGCGATAATCCCTTCTCGCGCCCAAGGGACACCATCATCTGCTGCGACGACCTCAAACGGCCGCGCATCCTGGCGGTTGCAGGCGGGAAACTCACCAGTTATCGTGCCACTGCCCACACGATAGTCAAAAAATTGCACAAGACTCTTTCGATCTCTGCACCCAAGCCTTAGTTCCCTTTACACATGACTGCACGAAATAAAATTTAGAAAACTTAGCGCTACCAGAACCATTCCTGAATACGCAACTTCTGTAGGAATCTGGCCTATCAGGAACCGAACTCCAATATTTCTTACGCCACTTCGCGAAGAAGGAATATATTTTCGATTGAATCCGTAAGTGCAAATCAAGCGGTCGGAATGGAGAGTAGGCTGCGGCAACAGGAATTCTTCTCCCACCCGTCTTTCCTGCTTAGTATTTATTCATGCCTAAAAGTTATTGGTCTCCTGATATTGACAGAAAATCCATTTATATCCTTACGAAAAATACAGCTCTCCGGGCTGTGCTTGGCAGACGTTAAATACAAAAAATAAAATAAGGTACTGCTCTGCATTTTATATATGATAACAGAAGTCATATAGGCAGGGTCAGCCACTCCTTACGAGAGCCCTGACAGCTTATACTTTCTGCAATCGGGAAATGCCATAAATATGGCATGCATAATGGCACTAAAAATCTTATTCCAACGAAATAACCATTCGACAAGAAGAGGTTAAAGCCATTTAATTTAAGAAAAGCTATAAAAACTAATTTATATCCTATACTCATCGCTCCTAAAAAACACAAAGGATATAAAAATGAAAATTATGCCCCTATCTGTATTTCTGTTTATTAGCGTTATTGCGACATCAATATCATCCCATACGAATGCAAACCCCTCCCTGGAGCTGCAATCCAATCAAACCTTTTCGAAAACCATTGCCGATAACAAACGTCTCTTGGCCAGGCAATTTGCTGATTCGTATGCCACTGCCAATTTAGCCTTGAAGCAGCACATTAATCATCGTGACCTATCGGTCAGCGCCGATAAAATTTATCAAACAAATAAAAAACTATTGAATAGAAGCAACCAGATGATTCGCATCGCCAAGGGTCTAAACCCCAGCGGGGAGAATCTCATACAGCTGCGTATTGCCAGCAAGAAAATGATCACGGCCTGGCATAATGGTTCAGATCCGCTTTTTGCGTTTTCTCCTGAGGGGGATGAGAAGCAATGGACCGGCATCGAGGCATTTGATACAGATGGCAATGTACATTTTTTAGATGTGTATACGCTACCCACACGACCCGTGTTTATTGTGGAACTCGATGGCAGGAAAGCATTGCGGGAAGGCCTTGAGGTAATGCGCAATCTCTTTTCCGCAAGGGACGCTGAACTATCCCGCTCAAATATACTGGAAACAGGTTTTACCGAACCGCTATCCACCACTGTCCTAAAACATATCCGTCTCGAGAATGATGAGGAGCCATGGATACTTGGCAAGGCCGAAGTTTATGCCGTCACTAATGGAATAAGTCCTTCCAGAGATGAGCCTGTTTTAGATGTTATCGACATGCCCTATCTCGATCACGACGGCGTTGATTACTACCCAAATCAAATACTGTTTTTCTGGGACCGCTACCGCTGGCAGGCTGCGGACGCAATCCTAATGGAACACGATGACAATACCAACTTCAAAGAGATCGCCATTAATTTACTTGAAATCGCTGCGCAAATCCTCCAATCCATCCCCTCGCCGGATGTGCAGGGGTACGCTATTATCGCAATTATTACCAATGGAATTTTAGAGGCACTACCGGACCAGTGGTTTATCAATAATGATGATTATGTAGACAGCTTTTACACCACCTTTGAGAATCAGGAATATACCAACCACAGAGGTGCCAGAAACAATGCAACTGTCACCCTTAAGCCTTTGATCATCGATGCAAGATAAGCATCCAGGCCAGTTATATTTAGTATATTTCCCGTGGCAACTTCCATGCAGTTGCCAATCAATTGGCACCCTTCGTTTTTTAGACGGAGGGTGCCAACTTTCTCTTAGCTAACTAATAATCTCAACTTTTAGAAAACCTATAAGTTGCCAACGCAATAGGAAAACTGTCAATTTAAATACTGTCTCCGGTTTTCTAGCGGGCCAAGCCCTTAATCTTAGAATACACCCGATATAAAAATCACTCACCTCCGCTTTAAATCTTTTTTAGAGAACCTCTGATTAATTCAGAACCGCCTGCGCGAAGCCTGGGGCACCGCCTGGCAAGTCGCTGGGCGAAGCTCACATCCATGGACCGTGGGGTAACACAATCAAGATACCGCAACAGGCCCTCCCCAATGGATTTTGCGCCGAATTATTCAAGGATACGGCGGCGTCTATTCCCCTCTTGCAATGGGCAACTGGGAAAAATCGGTGGTGTAGGCGGGCGATAAAAACTCCCGCTTCATCTGCCAGTCTCCAGGAAGTTTAGCGCTGCCCAGAACCAGTTTACCACGGCCAAAACGCCGGTTGATGGCCGCAAGACAGGCGGCTACCTCCCCTGCCTTTTCCGAGGCAACCCCAAACAGATCGCTCTGAGAGGCAGAGACAGGCTCGAGAGCGGATAACATGACAGCAGCACGCCGGTATTCGCGCCCTTTGACGAACACTTTGTGTAAGCATCCTCGCGCTGCCTGCGTCAATACCTGCGGCGCATTACTGGCTGGCCCAAGGGCTGCGCAGGCGGACTCTTCCCGCCAGGTTCCTCCGGGTGCCCTGCCCTGTGTGGAAACCGCCAGGCTACCGGTCACGCTGCCCTGTGCCCCGAGCTTTTCACAGGCCAGCAATACATGATTCGCCACTGAAGCCATCAGCCCGTCAAAGTCAACGATGTGCCGGCCGAACATACGCCCGGATACGATTTCGTTTTTCGCTTCCTCTAACGGCGCCAGCTCGATGCAAGGTACCCCCTGTAGCTCGCGGATAGTCCGCTCGATAGTAACACCGAAGGCCCTGCGCATTGTGGGTTTATGGGAAGTAGACAGATCCCATGCGGTTTCGATACCCAGTGGCGCAAAACGCCGTGCCAACTTGCGGCCAACGCCCCAGACCTGGCCCACCGGCAGCTGCTTCAACAGTTGCTGGCGGTGGTATTCGGAACCCAGCTGTAACACACCGCCTGAGACCCCCAGCGTCTTTGCAAAATGATTGCACGCCTTGGAGAGCGTGCGCGTCGGGGCGATACCGGCACAGCAGGGCATTGACGTCCACTGGCGCACTGCACTGATTAAACGCTGGCAGTGGGCCGCCAACTGCCCGCCAAAACCACGGAAATGCAGAAAACTCTCATCGATACTGTACTGCTCTACATCGGGGCAGAACTGCTCCAGCGAGGCGATAAAGCGGCAGGACATGTCGTGATACAAAGCGTAGTTGCTGCTGCGGGCCACAACACCACGTTCACGAAACAAATCTCGCACCTCAAACACCGGGGTTCCCATCTTCACATTCATCGCCCTGACCTCTGCACAGCGGGCAATGACACAGCCGTCATTATTGGAAAAAACCGCTACAGGCTTGTGCCGGATAGGCGGATCAAAAGCTCTTTCAGAGGACACGTAGAAGTTATTGATGTCCACCAGAGCGATTTGATGAGCGAGCAAATCCCACCTTTTCATTCCGCTCCCCTATGGCGCGTCAGGCTGGCGATCACCACTCCATCCAGGTCATATTCCGGGGCACTTTTCAGGATAACATCGGGATATTGCGGGTTACCGGACACCAGACGGCCCGGTTTGGCGCGGTACTGTTTAACCAGGAAACCGTCAGCACAGCCCGCTATGACAATATCGCCGTCGTGCAGGCCGCAGCTGCGGTCGACCACCAGCAAGCTGCCATGGTGAATATCGTGATCAGTCATCGACCGGCCTTCGGTCCTTATCAGGTAGCTGGCGTAGGGCCGCCGGATAAGCCACTCGTGTATCGATTGAGGCGCCACTCCCGGATCGACACGACGCCGATATAATCGAACAGTGGCCGCCACCACAACGCCAGTGTCCACCTCGGGCACAGGTCCACAGGGCCAGGAAAGCAACTCTTCGGCTTCGGTAGACCAAAGCCGGTCTCCGGCCACGGGACGCAGGGACTGGTCGATGATCAGGTAAGTACGACCATCGGCGCCGAACGGCACAAATTGGCAGCTGGCTCGTTGAGGCCAGAGCCAGTCATCGACAATCAGAGGTTTCTCAGCATAAGCCGCTGCTGGCGACGGGAAACCCGCCGAAACGGCGGCAGCTAAAAGAGGAACAGGGACAACTGTATACATATACAGTATTCTGAACAGCAGCTGCGCGCCGGTCAAGCTCCCTGAACCAGGTTGGTGGCCGGCAGTCCTTGCGGACCAATAATGGGCACCGGGCTAGGAAATTATTTCAAAACTTCCAGGCTTCGAGACCTCTTGTTCAGCCTCCTGCCAACCGCGTCTTACCTTGCCTGCAAGCTTCTGGCTGCTGGTAAAACTGGCGTTGTCCGCAGCTGGCGCCATCCCTTTGGGGTTAGCTGCGTTTATTTTAGCTTTTGGTCTCAATTCCAGCTTGTCCGAATTGCCAGAGTTTACAGGACCGCAAGTGAATCGCGCCTGTCTTTGAGGGACACATGAACAGCAGCTACCCGTTCCCTGAAGTGAAAGTCCGCTTTAAACCCGGGATTTTCTCTGGTCTATACCGCCAGATGGGTAAGACCGCGCAGAGTCAGCCGGGATATCAGGAAAGCGGACACACCACAAATTGCAATAGCCGCAGTCAGCGGTTGCGGAGTTCCATCAAATACCAGGCTGGTCAGGACAATCGCCAGTGCTCCCAGCAACATCTGTAGCGCACCTCCCAACGCCGCAGCCGTACCGGCGATTGAGCCATGCTCCTCAAGAGACAGCACCATCGAGGTGGGGATAACCAGACCCAGGAAAACATTAGTGGTAAACAGCATGCAGACCAACAGAATAAATAACTCAAAGCCGGCAAAAAATACTGCACACATCACCAGGGAACTGACAGCGAATCCCACCGTAGCCCACTTCACCACTGCCACAGAACCAAAACGCAAACCGAGGTTGGCTGCAAACTGGCTTGAAGCAAAAAAGCCCAGGGCGTTGAGAGCAAACGCCAGACTGAACTCCGTAGGGGTCAAACCATAAAACCCGGTATACAGGAAAGAGGCGGTAGCCAGAAAAGAAAAGAAGCTGGCGATGCCCAACCCACCGACACAGATCAGTCCCACATACACAGGATCACGCAGCAACCTGTAGAAAGCCTCCAGCATCGCACTAAAGCGGAATGGTACACGGTCTTTTCGTTCAAGAGTCTCTGGTAGGCTAAATACAGCCAAGAAAAGGCTGGCCAGCGTAAGTAGCGCAGTCAAAACAAAGACACTGCGCCAGCCAAAAGGGACTATCAGGGCGCTACCGATCAGCGGCGCCAGCATCGGGGATATAGAGATAACCAGCATCACAGTAGTCATTAGGCGGGTGGCACTGGCTCCGGTATAGTGGTCGCGAATAACCGCCCTCGGGATAGAGATCACCGCGGCGGCTCCCACCCCCTGCAAAAAGCGCAGAGCAATCAAAGACTCTATAGTGGGCGCTAAAGAACACCCAATCGAGGCAAAGGTAAACAGTATTAAACCGAAGTACAGTGGTGGCTTGCGGCCAAACATGTCGGACGCCGGCCCATAGAAAAGCTGACATACTCCAAAGGCGATAAAATAAGACATTAAAGTGTATTGCACAGCTTCAATTGGCGCCCCGAAGCCCTCCGCAATATCAGGTAGCGCCGGCAAATACATATCGATAGCGATGGGACCAACACAGCTCAACAGCCCCAGAATCAATGCCATCTTCAATAAACCAAACTTCATATAAACTTCCGTAATGCACTGCCGTCTTTGGACTGCGGGCCTTTCCCATAGCAGCTGATGCGCGCTTACTATAGCTCCATAGACAGGG
Organism: Microbulbifer sp. TYP-18; assembly: GCF_040932045.1. Taxonomy (NCBI): domain Bacteria; kingdom Pseudomonadati; phylum Pseudomonadota; class Gammaproteobacteria; order Cellvibrionales; family Microbulbiferaceae; genus Microbulbifer; species Microbulbifer sp. TYP-18. The sequence continues at coordinate 113,775 of NZ_JBFRBC010000008.1, read as the reverse complement.
AGAGTATCCTGGCGAAAAAGAAAATCCAGCGGATTTGTGGGGGCTGCTAACCGTAGGAGTCCAGACTTTCCAGAATTGAGGAGCCTCTGATTAACCCTGTACTTGCCGAGATTACAGAGTAAATTGGGATACTGGCCCGCCCCGGCGACGACCGGATACTATCACAGATTGAGATGTCTTTCCAGTAGGCCTTGGAAGTGGTCACCGATGTTAAATAGCCCGTTTTGGTGGGTTCCGGGATATAGCCACCATACAACAGCCAGCCCTGCCAGGGCGGGCCGGATTGCCCGGATGGGAATGGCAATCCGGCCTCGCCTGCTTTATACAGCTTCAAGCCGGTTACGATATTGCCCTCATGTAAATCGCCCGGTGTAGGCTTATCCAGACTGGCTTTCCCATTGGCTGCACTGCCCACTTACCCCCAGCAGGACCCCAGCTCCAATAAACTTCGCCTTGCCAAAGATCAGGCAGGAATTGCTGCTATTGGCGGCCGATACGTCACTGTCGCTACCCAACCCCACACCGTCCATTCCAGAGTTGGCCCAGGCAGCAGGAAAAACCACAAGCCCGCCCGCAACGGAAAATAGAATCATTGAACGCTGCTATGTTTAAGCATTATCTATTTCATAGTTAAATCGCCAGTTTTCTGGTTATCTGCATAACCCTGCGAGCCAGGTACCTGGCAGTTTCCAGATCATCCCTATGAACCGAACCATCGGGACTGGAGGCTGTAACACCAAGGTGACACCCGAGTCGATTAACACCCTTATTCCTGTCAGTAACCGAGGCATCGAGACCAGTCCATATCATGCCATGCTGACTGGCAAGTATAGAGAAATACTGCAGAGTCGATGCCTGATCTCCATTTGGGGCCGTGCCTGAAGTAATGCCAGCGGCGACCTTGCCAGCCCAAGCCTGACCTGACCAAAATACACTGGTTGCATCGGCAAATGCCTTGAATTGCGCCGATACGCTGCCCATATAGGTAGGCGAGCCGAAAATAATTGCATTGCAAGCTTCGAGAGACTTCATTAAATGCTCATTTATAAATCTTCCATCAATAATTTCTTTGCCGGAAATTTTATGGGATATGGAATTTACACCCTCTTTTTCAACCTCACCAAGAGCAGCCGCAATAAGCTGACCTGTTATATCCGTGTTCGTAAAATATACAAAAGCAATTTTCATTATATAATCTACAATCTTTCCCTATAGCGAACTCAAATCTTAGGTGAAGGCTCGCAATTATTTTCCCAACTGCCACAAAATAATAGATTCACAGATATAAAGAAAAACAAAACCATCAAATAAGAAAGAAAAATAAAATAGGTTTAACTTCGGAACAAGCTATCTCACCAATAGTAGTGCACAAATTCCAAGTCGCAATTTATTAATCTCTCCGCCTACCAATTACTTGCTGAATCTTCATCATCTTTAAACTCTAACTCAACTGACTTAATTATTGCCTGTTGTCCCTCTGTGGTGATCTCAAGACTGGCGGCTTCTTTAAGCATCCTGATAAGCTTATCGAAATGCACCGATGTAAAACTTTCTTTGCTCGGCTTCAAAATATGACGAACTTCTTCAGCCATATTCAGGGTATCCTGTATTAAATACACTGAGGAAGAGTACATTTCAATTGCCTTGCTATGCCGCACTCCAAACTCCCTTTCAAACATGGATAATATTTCAACCTTTGAATCGCGTGTTATATCCCCCTACTCCCTTGCCACCGCCACCACCAATAATGCTGCCACTTCCATGGAATCCGTAAGGGCATGCATAGGTTTTGTACCCAGACTCTTCTCCCATTTTCTGCGCCTAAGCCACATAAAAGGGTTAAACGCATTTAAATTAACCCCGGAATTTTGGAGACTGTTTAACGCCCATACCAGTCCTGCAATTGCAGTAATAATCCCAATTAATATATGCATATTATTTTCCGTATCTACCAACTAAACAATAAAAGCTCAGATCATCTTTTCTGTGATCACTAATCTCACTAAAAATATTTATAGAATTATCAGGGTAGCACTTTATGCTACGGCATCCCCTTTTGTCGATATCTGTCTATCCAGAAATTGACACAAGCCATTACCCAGAACAGTTATTCTGGAGTCGCATACAACTAATTACCTTTTTCCTATAGTTAAGGGAAAGTTATTATAATACTTGAACTCAATCAAGTTTCCGGCTGGATCTTTAACAATATATTTCCCCATTTCAGAATCGGTTCCGCTTCCCCTGACAAATGGCGTCAATTCGAAAAAGATATTATCAGCGGCCAACTTACTTAAAACAGCTTCCCATTCATTCTTCTCTAATATGGGACCAAAATGGTCGATAGCCTTCGCCTCTGACCCCTCATATTCTTGATGAAGAGTAATTTGATGGCCAAAGAAAAGAATATCAATCCAAGTGCCTGCCTCACGGCCGACCTCACATCCCAATGTCTTGACGTAAAATTCTTTGGTCTTATTTAAATCTGCAACAACCATAGACAAATGAAAGGGTTTAATCATCGGCATTCTACACTATAGAGAAAATTACATTTATCTTATTACCACTAGGACCAGAATCCCTCCATTACTGCTTTCCGGATAGCGAAATAATTAATAACCACCCCTCAACCTACTGCCCCTAACAAAAGTATATGCAGAGCAGCTATTTAATGGGAGAAAGAAGTTCTGGATTAACAATAAGATTTCTAACACCATGCGCATGATCTTCATCGAATGCATTGCCTTGGCACCATTTCCCCAGCGTTTCTATATTGACCTTGAGAATATTGGGACGGACGCTCCAAGTTACCTGAAAGGGTGAGGCTACTTCATTATAGCCAGGACCAGTTGTTGAGCCAGAATATACTACAGGTGTGCCCGTGTTATTCGGTATAGTCAGTGCCCTGTAAAAACCGTTTTTCATATCGTAACGTGTGAGATCCAAAAAATCCATTGCATTGGCATCATTAACTAAAACCATTACCTGGGCTTCCACACGCAATTGCGGGTTTTTGATCGAATCACTAAGGCAAGCGCCCAGTGTATGACCTGGCTTTACCCGAGCCGAGGAGTGAACATAATGAATTTCAATGGTATCCCCTGACTGTAAACCACCTCGCTTGCCTGGACATACTTCCCGGGTAAGCGGCGCTTTCTCTCTTTTGGTTAGCTTGCCTGAGTAGATGTATCCCGTTTGATACCCCTGGCCATCTCCGTTACCGGCATATTGTTTATATTGACCCCCTGTGTGCTCTGCGTTTTTGTGAAAATGTATATTGCATAAATTCATTTCACTGTAGGGCGGGGCCGCAGCAAACGTGACCTGGTTGTTCCCAGCCACGGAATCAATGTCGCGTGGTGATTGAGGACCAAATCCCTTCCCTCTTGTATTTTCTTCGAGATTAGACCGTTGCCTGGCAATCACCTCGTCGCCGACCTGATTCGGGTCACCAGGCCTGGCATCAGCCTTAATTGATAGCACCAGTGCTGTCACAGATAATAAAAAGCTTACTCTTTTCATACCTTTACCCAGAATATCGCAATGGAGTTTTTACATCGATTGAAATAGGATTATCTGGAAGAGCTTCCCATTCTCCCTATTCCCAGTCTTAGCTACGAACAATAGCCGGAAACCCGTTTACATATCAGATAAAATTTAACTGCCAATAGCCAACATCATGCCACCGGTTGAATTTAAAGCCCACCTTCTCAAAGTGCGCCACTTTCTTCATTCCCACTTTTTCATGCAAGGCAATGCTCGCCGGATTTGGGAGAGTTACACCGCCAATAACTGTCTGGATATCATTGTCTCTAAGCCTAGTCAAAAGTTCCTTATATAGACTTGTGCCAATTCCTTTTCCCTGGGCGTCAGCTGCAAGGTAGACAGTCATTTCAGCGGCAAACCGGTATGCGGATCGATCTTTCCACTTTACAGCGTACGCGTAACCAAGAACTGCGGAGTTTTCGATCGCAACTATCCACGGCAAGCCGCTCCCTTGAACCCTGCCTAACCTGTCATTTATTTCAGCAGATGAAACTCTTTTTTCTTCAAAGGTAATTGCTGTATTCAGGATATAATCATTGTATATCTCTGCGATCATCCCGGAATCAGAAGAGGTTGCGTCCCTTATTACCTCATACGCTTTCATCGTTCAATCTTCCTGCAAATTTTTTACTACCAATCAATGCGAGCTTTTGATCCAGGCGAATAAACCTAGAAAGATAATGCCGCAGGGAAAGTAAACGGCGTTAAGAAATCTTGTGGCACTAAAATCATTTTTGTCCTTGCGCTGCGGTTCGATTGATCCCGGTCAACCAGATCCATTTTAGCTTGAGCCGTCGCTATGGCGCATAAGAGTAAATCCCGAGATAAATGAATGTCACCTCTAATCCAGGGAAATTGCCACTAGTTGAGCTGTACTTTAACCCTTGCCGGCATTTTCGCATTCTCAAGGGCCTGGAGTCACTTAGCGCAGCCCGGTTCCCCCCGGTGTACTTCCCGACCGGACCGTCGCCATAGGCCCTCAGGGAACCGGCTCTTTCTGCGCCAGGAATGTCCCATAGCCGGGAGGGAAATGAGGTAGAATAGGTACTTTAAGCGCTTATATCGACCCTGACCCGTTGGTTTTAAATTGCCTAAAGGGCCGCAAAATCAAGTAGTTATGCCAGATTACCCACCACATCGTTTTTGCACTGCGCCATTGATGAACTGGAGTGACCGCCACTGCCGCTATCTGTGGCGGCTTTTCAGTAAGCGTGCGGTACTGTATAGCGAGATGGTGACGACCGGCGCGATCCTGTTCGGCGACCGGGCACAGCACTTGCAGTTCGACGCGTCAGAGCAACCGCTGGCGCTACAGCTTGGCGGCAGCGACCCTGAGGCTCTGGCCAGGTGTGCCCGCATCGCCGAAGACTGGGGGTACAGTGAGGTGAACCTGAATTGTGGCTGCCCCAGCGACCGGGTACAGTCCGGCCGCTTCGGCGCCTGCCTGATGATGGAACCCGAACTGGTTGCCGATTGTCTTGGAACCATGCGCGCTGCGGTGTCCATTCCGGTGACAGTCAAGCATCGTATCGGCATTGATGATATGGAGGACTATGCGGGACTCACAGCATTTGTAGAGGCACAAAGCCGGGCTGGCATCGACACATTTATCGTGCATGCCCGCAAAGCCTGGTTGAATGGATTGAGCCCAAAGGAAAACCGCGAGATACCGCCACTCAACCACTCTATGGTTCACCAGTTGAAACGGGACTTCCCGGAATTGGAAGTGGTGATCAACGGGGGCATCAACACCATCGGTGAGTGCCTGCAGCACCTGCAGCAGGTGGATGGTGTTATGCTTGGGCGCGCTGCCTACCAAACCCCGGCCCTGTTGGCGGAGGTGGACAGCGCTCTGTTTGGCGGCTGTCCCGGCCCTTCACCCGCGCAGGTAGTGGAGAGAATGTTGCCCTACATCGAGCGGGAGCTGTGCCACGGCGGACAGCTCAATCACATCAGCCGGCATATGCTGGGCCTGTTCCAGGGCGTACCCGGCGCGCGCCGTTTTCGTCGCCACCTGAGCGAAAATGCGCATAAGGCTGGCGCTGGCCCGGAGGTAGTGGAGCAGGCACTGGCAATGGTGACCCGGGCGGCCTAGAGAAATCGGCTGGCTGTGCAGCCGCGGTCGGAATGCAAACCCGATTTGCAAATAACCAGGGGAAAACTCATGAGCAAGCTGGAACAACTTCGCCGGCGCACCCAGGTGGTCGCGGATACCGGTGATATCGCGGCAATCCGCCGCTACCGGCCCCATGACGCCACCACTAACCCTTCGCTGTTGTACAAGGCCGCCCAGTTGCCCCAATACCGGCCACACCTGGAATCAGCGCTGCAGTGGGCCGAATCGCGCGGGGGAGACCTGGCAAAAGTCGCCGCCCTGAGGCTCGGCGTAGCCATTGGCATAGAGATTCTGGGGATAGTGCCGGGGGTGGTGTCCACAGAGGTGGATGCACGCCTGTCATTTGATACGCGGGCCACTGTGGAGTTTGCCCGCCACCTGATCGCCCTGTATGAACAACAGGGTGTTGAGCGCGAACGGGTGCTGATCAAGATAGCATCCACCTGGGAGGGCATAGCTGCGGCCTCAATTCTGGAGCGGGAGGGTATTCGCTGCAATCTGACCCTACTGTTCAGCTTTTGCCAGGCGGTTGCCTGTGCCGAGGCGGGCGTTACGCTGATCTCACCTTTTGTCGGTCGCATTCTCGACTGGCACCAGGTGAATAATAGAGGCACCGAGTTCACCGCCCCCAGTGAGCCGGGTGTGATCTTCGTGCGAAACATTTACCAGTATTACAAGTCCCACAGCTACGATACGGTGGTCATGGGGGCCAGCTTTCGCAACACCGGGGAAATCGAGGCGCTGGCCGGCTGCGACCGGCTCACCATAAGCCCACAGCTACTGCAATCACTGGATGAGGACAGCGGGACCCTCGATAAGGGCCTCACTGTGGAGCTGGAGACTCGGGCGCGGCCAAGCAGGCGCCTGGGGGAGGCGGACTTTCGCTTTCAACTCAACGGCGATGCCATGGCCACGGAAAAACTGGCGGAGGGCATCCGCAAGTTCGTGACAGACCAGGAACAACTGGAACAATTACTGTGGGCGGAAGCCACAGGTAATAGGAAAATTAATGCTACAACCTCTTCGCAAACTGTTTGAACAGATAGGCAGCGGCTCTGATATCGATGTGCACAATGAACAGGATGTGCGCCTTGTCAGTGCGGCACTGATGGTCGAGGTGGCCACGGTTGATCAGCGCCTGGACGAGAAGGAACGCGACACTCTGGTACGACTGCTTCGGGAACGCTATCAACTGGATGCGGGCCTGGCGCGGGACATGGTTCACAACGCCATTGACCAACGGGAGCAGGCCACCTCCCTGTACGAATTCACCCAGACTGTCAACGAACAGTTCGATGAGCACGACAAATACCTGTTGGTGCGCCAGATGTGGCAGGTGGCTTTCGCAGATGGTGTTATCGAGGCACTTGAGGAGCACCTGATCCGGCGGGTGGCGGAGCTTATCTACCTGCCCCACGGCCTGTTTACCCGCGCCCGGGCCGAGGCGCGGGATATGGGCGATAGAGGCTAAAAACGGGGTTGAAAAGCAGTGGCAGGGGTCGGCTCAGTGCATGCGGGTGGATGGCTTGGCAACCGGAGCACAGCCACGCTCCAGTGTATGGACCAGGTCGCGGAAGGTGTCGGCATTGTGCTGGTTCATACTCATCAGCACTCGGTGCGCTTCCAGTACCTTCTCTCGCGCGGCGCATTCATCCGGTGCAGTGCATTGCAGTGGCCTGGTCTCGGCACCGTAATCGCGCCGCTCGTCGCTTACCTCAATCAAGGCATCGAAACCCATTGCATCCAGCAGATGCCGTATCCCCGCATCTGCACTCAGTGCCAGCGGTTTCTGGCAGCCCCGCTCCAAAGCGCGGATGGCAATCTTCGCCATCAGCCCGAGGGTGGTGCTGTCCACACCCTGGGTACCGTGAAGGTCAAACACCACGTCGGTAAAGTCTTCGTGGGTAAACATGCTGTCGATAAAATCGTCGAATGACGCACACAGGTTAAGGCGCACGTCACCCACCAGCTTGATTACATATATGCCCTTGTGGGCCCCGACCATAATCTGCCCGGACTGCATAACGACCTCTGGCACACTCGGCCGACGCCTCTTGGGCGTAACGCCGACGGCAAAAGTTCAACCTGGGACACACCCGGCAACAGTTGGGTAAAACCGTCATCGGATGAATTTAAGTATAAAGTGCGCGGAGCTTACTCCTGACCAGGAGAACTGGCAAGCGCTGGCAGCCCGCCAGAGGTACCAGGTCACAGACCGGGCAGTCCAGTAGACCTCCTACCTATAAGTTGCACCCCAGCAGGCAGACTGAATGGTCAGTGCAATTTTCCCCGGAGGTCCGGCAGCCCCGGCTGAGAAGGGTTGTAGCTTTTTTACCCTGTGCGGTGGCGTCGGCTCTCGGGGGGGGGGCCAGTTCAACTGCTCTGGCGCAAAGTCAGGATGGTGACATCGTCCGGCAAAGCACCGGCGGTATCCAGGTGCAGGGCGGCACAGAGGCTGTCCAGGTCCCCACGGCTGGTATCGATGGCCTTTAACAGTTCCTCCCCGCGCTGTATCAGGTCGCCGCTGAACAGTTCCAGCACGCCGTCGGAACAGACAACCAGGCACCAGTCCTGTGGCAGTCGGGTTTCCATGGCCTGCCAGTCGCCCTGCTCGAACAACCCCAGTGGGCGTCCTTTGCCCGGCAACCACTGGGCATTTTCGACGGTGACAATGGCCGGCATGGGCATCTGTCCGGCCACTGCGTAATGCAGCTTGCGTGCACAACTGTCGATCACGCCCACAAACATACTGGCGTGTTTGTCCAGCTTGGTGGACAGCAATTCGCGGTTGATCAGTTCGAGAATATCCAGCAAATCGGCATGGAGAGAGTCCAGCCGGGTGAACAGCGGCCGCTCGCGCAGCAAGTGCATAATACTGTGCTTGATCAGTGCAGTAACCAGAGCCGAGGACACACCGTGTCCGGATACGTCCACCAGGTAGAAGGCCACAAAGCGCTCGCCAAACAGGCCGTAGTCGATGAAGTCACCGCTCAGGTACAGGGACGGCACCAGACAGTAGGAAGCTTCTATGCCCGCCGGATAACGGTAGGGACTGCGGGGCAACAGGTGTTGCTGCAGCAGCCGACCTGCCTCCTGATCCCGCTGCAGAACTTCTACATGCTCGCGCAGTTCCCGATTGCGCCGCTCCAGTTCGTCGCGGTATTCGCGGTTCTGCCGGGCCAGGGATTCTTCCTGGGTGATGCGGCAGATGGTGTGATCGATCACTGCAGAGTCGTTGATCGGCTTGAGCAGATAATCGCTGGCCCCGAGACGCAGGGCCTGTACCACGTCGCTGACCTCACTGTTGGAGGCCAGCACTACCACCGGAGTGTCCGGGGACAGCTGCTTTATCCGGCGCAATACTTCGATTCCACCCATGTCGGGCAGGTGCAAGTCAGTGATCACCAACTGATAACGCCCGGGAGCGAACTCATCCACCCCCTCAGCCCCGTTATTTGCACAGGTGACATCGAACCCCTGACGCGCGACTGCGCCGCGCACAAACTCGCGCGACGGGCTGTCTGCCTCAATCAATAACAGGCTGTTGGTCACCGCCACGGGAAAGGCGAACCCCGAAGCGCGCCGACAAAGTCAGAAGGGATCTTCATCCGTGTCGCTGCCGAAATCATCTTCCTCATCGCCGAAATCGTCTTCTTCGCCGAAATCGTCTTCAAGATTCCCGTCGTTGATCAGGTACTCGCGCCGCTGCAGATAGGCATCCCGGAGCAGAACATACTGATCACCTTTCAACAGCGTCTCAACGTCGAGGAGACTCGCGCGAATCTCCACCAGATCGGTGGCCTGAAGCGCGTAGCGGGTCTGGTCATGATCCACGTGGTTCATGGGATTAGTGTAATAGTCCACCACCAGGGCTGGCGCATCCCGCACTGTAGAGGGCCCGAGGAGCGGCAGTACCACATAGGGTCCGGCGGGGACACCCCACACCGCCAGGGTCTGAGCAAAGTCTTCACCGTCTCCCCGCTCCAACCCCATATGCTGCGCCACGTCGAACAGGCCCACCACACCTACGGTGCTATTCACCACGAAACGGCCAGCGTCATTTCCCACCTGGCCCCACTTCCACTGCAGTGCGCCATTGATGACACTGGTCACTTCGCGCAGATTGCCAAAGAAATTGCTGACGCCCCGCTGCATAAAAATGGGAGTTATCTGACGGTAGCTGGTGGCCACTGGCTTGAGTACCCAACTGTCGACGGCAGTGTTGAAGCGAAATACAGCGCGGTTGGCCCCCTCCCAGGGATCGCTTTCGCCGGGCTCCTGCTCGCTCGCAAATTCTTCCGCGGGGTCGAAGCCATACTCGTCTTCCAGATTGTCCGTGTCGGCACTGACCTCGGACTCTCCCTGCCCCCCGGCCTGCTGCTCCGGGCCCTTACCGCCATCGCCATCAGTTTCAGCGGGGCCTGAGTCACCGGGTTGTTCGACGACATCGACGTCAGCCTGGCCAGATTCGGCAAAGGGGTCTCCCTGTGCCACCACCGCCAGTGGCACCAAATGCAAAACGGCGATTAACCAGGGCGAAATGAACAGGCGTCCTAACAAACCTGATTCCTCCAAGTATTAGTTCTGTGACTACAAAGATTCTACCGCCCCTATCAAGGCTAAACCACCTTTGGCAGCATAGCAGCTGGGGCTATCGGAACCTTGAACGATCAATTGGGATAGTGTGTTCACGAGCATCGCCGGCCGCAGCCGCCCTTAGAGGGCCATATTTTAAGCTGGCAATGTAGGCGGTCGTACCTGTTATCGTGCGTTCAGTCCGGCAATAATATCGAGAGCCATTAGTTTTTCCAGCAGATCGCGGCCAAATCCCAGCAGTGCCTCCGGATCCGGGTGTTGCATCTCCCGACCGACCGCCTCTATGAGCTCTCTTCCGCTCAGCTCCTCAGCACGGGCCAGTTGCAGCAGCCTGGCCGTAACTGCATTGGCTTCCATAAAGCCTACCTTATCCTTTCGGTTGCGGTAGACCAACAGAAAAGTGGCCTGCTCAGGTGCTTCTTTGGGCTGAAAAGAGGGCCCGAGCTGATGCACGGGAAAACGATAGTTCAAACTCCATACCAGTGGTGACACTACCAGTATGCTATCGAGGATATCTCCCTGCGAGGAAAGATCCGCAGGAAACTCCGCATCGCTGACATCCAGGGCCAGCTCCACCCATTCGTAATGGGCAAGCTCCAGTAAAAATGGCGGATCGCAGGGTTGGGGGTCGCGCTCCGATTGCAGGTAGTGCAGAAATTCCTCGCTGATTTGCAGAAAGTAGGGGCTCTCAGAGGCATGGCGGTGCACGAAATCGCGCACCATCGCATGCCAGTCCGGATCGCTGTATATACTGCGAAGAATCGGGAAGCCGCTGGCGACGAAGTTCTCAATGTTGTTGTATATCAGGTCCCGGTAGATGCCCAGCCGGCGATCTTCAATGTCGGTCGGTGCCGGCTTTTCGTCGGGTGCCCGCAAATGCGCGGCAAATTCCCGTTGTGCCTGCTTAAAATCACCCGGGCGCCCAACCGCCTCCCGATGCGCTTTACCGGTGATTGCGGGCATAAACCACCTCTGTCACGGCATCCGCCTGTACTTCCTTGATACGATTCACTTCGGATAACAGATCGGGCAAAGGAGGGATATTGAAGTCCCGCTCCAGCAGAGTCGGAACCGATCCGTGCACTGCGTAGGCCTCTTCCAGCAGCTGCCATACCGGGTCGATCACTGAGGTGCCGTGAGTATCCACCTTGAGATCTTCCGCTTCGTCGTAATGGCCTGCGATATGGGCATAGAGAATGCGCTCACTGGGCAGCCCACGCAAAAACGCCACCGGATCGTAGCTGTGGTTAATGGAATTCACATAAATATTGTTGACGTCCAGCAGCAAACCACAGTCCGCCTCATCCAGTACTGCAGTAAGAAATTCCAGCTCGGACAATTCCTGTGCGGGCGCCGCATAGTAGGATACATTTTCCATCGCTATACGCTGGCCCAGCTCATCCTGTACTCTGCGGATGCGTTCGGCCACATAGGACACGGCCTCCGCCGTAAAGGGAATCGGCAACAGGTCGTACAGGTGACCGTGATCCGAGCAGTAACTCAGATGCTCGCTGTAGCAAAGTATCTGGTGCTCCCGCATAAATTGCTTGATAGAGCGCACCAGCTCCAGATCGAGGGGAGCCGGGGAACCGATTGACAGTGACAGGCCATGCAGAACGAATGGGAAGCGCTCGGTGTATTCGCGAAACCAGCGGCCGTAACGGCCACCCACACCAATCCAGTTTTCCGGAGCAACCTCCAGGAAATCGACCTGGTCAGTGGAGATATCCTCACCCATCATCGAGCGCCGCAAGCCCAGGCCGGCACCGGATACGGGGTGGTCTTGCAAAGTTTTGTCTTCGGTCTTGAATTTGCTCATAGGAATTGTCGGCGGGGATTGTAACTGGCGGGCGCAGGGGTGGAAGCGACAGATGGACACCTCACCCCCACGCAGGGGTCTATGCGGTTATTATCCGCCGCACTTGCCTTCGCCGCACTTACCTTCCTTTTTCTTACCTTCGCCGCATTTGCCTTCGCCGCACTTACCTTCCTTTTTCTTACCTTCGCCGCACTTGCCTTCGCCGCACTTACCTTCCTTCTTTTTGCCTTCTTCGCCGCATTTGCCTTCGCCGCACTTACCTTCCTTATCCTTGTCAGCCGAGCCGTGCCCGCTCATGGCAAGGTTGTAACCGGAAGATAATTCATCGGCGGCAAAGGGGTTGGCATTGGCCGCTGCGACACTCATAGAAGCGGAAGTCAAGAAAGCCGCGCCCACTGCTGCCACGAGAGGTAGATTCTTTTTAGTCATATAAAGTCTCCTATTGATACCCTAACTACACAAACAAGCAATCCAACGGCGCGAGATGCCGCCGTCCCAGGAGTATAACATCGCCGGGGGATTGACGGTTACGTTGCGAGACCACTGGCGTAACACCTTACCCCGGTACGGAAGCACTGTACGCATGTGGGATCTCGCCAAGTTAGTCGACAACGAAACAGGATTGTTACATTACCTCAGCAGTTTTGTTGACGCTCAGTGAGACAAAGGGAGGCTTCAGCAGGATAGAAGCAGGCTCTAAACGCAGAATTGACCAAAACAAGCAGGCTATTCATGTTGACCGCGCTGACCCTAAGCCCCGGGATACCCCCACGATGCGGCAGAAAATGGCAGCTCGGCTCAGCATGTCTTAGTGTCAACAGGCCCCAGCCGGCTTGCTTTGCTGAATTTCCTGCCACTGCTTTTGGAGTCGTTTGGCGGAAACGGGCGCCAAAGTTTTCAGCGACTGGGCAAACAGCGACACGCGAAATTCCTCCAGCATCCAGCGGTAGCGGCGCAGGGCCGGGTCTGCGGCCAATAGCCGGGGGCTGTGCCGGTCGAGCAGGGCGAGATAAGTCTCGGCGGGCTGGTAAAACTCCGCCTGCAGGCGGCGATCGCGATTGGGGTCCAGCGCCGCCTTCTCCAGTCGCAGGCTGATGGCCTTCAGGTAACGTCCCAACTGCCGCTGCCATTCGAGCGGCGTATCAAAAATACATCCGCGGTAGAAGAGGCCCGCCAACTGCTGCTGTATATCGCCCACAGCCATGGCCAGTGCCAGATTCCTCTGCTGTTTTAGCTGTTTTCGCAGTGGCACCAGCAGCGCCAGTGCCTTGATGAGCAGGTCGGCCATGGTCTGCGCAACAGCCACCAGTTCGCTTCGTTTCTGCAACGCCGCTTCAAATTCGGCCAGGCTGCGGGGCCACTGCTCGTCCGGCCAGAACAGCTCGCGCGCGGCCGCCAGCATAATGTCGTCTGCCACTTCTTCGCGACGGCCCAGATCTGCAGCACTCAGGCCCAATTCCCTGCCCCGCAGCAGCTCTTTGCGCAAGTATTTGACCTGCTCGGGCAGGTGCAGCAGTGCCAGCCGGCAGATTCCTGCGCGGGACTGCCGGCGCGCATCATCGGGATTGTCGAGCAATTTGAGTGCGACTGTGTCTCCCGACTCGATCAGCGCCGGGTAGGCGCGAACCCGCAGGGCACCCTGCTGCAGGCTATAGGTTTCCGGCAGGTCCCCGAAGTCCCAGCGGGTGATGCCGTCGCGCTCAAAGTCATCGCCGGCGGTTGCCAACTGCCGCTGCACCCGGTCGCGATAGCGCTCCTGCAGCGCAGACAGTGTGCGCCCCTGATCCAGCAACTCACCGCCTTCATCAAGCACCTGGATATTGATACGGTAAAAATCCTCCAATCCCCGCTCGGCGCTCTCCCAGGCGGAATCCGGCAGTTCCCGTGCCGTCTGCCGCTTCAACTCCAGCGCCAGGGATTGCCACAGGGGGGTGCCATCCGGCCGCAGGCGGGGTAGCGCCCGGTCTACGGCCGCCGGTACCGGCACAAAGTATTTGCGCCACTGCTTGGGCAACGCCTTGATCAGGGCGATGCATTTGTCCCGCAGCAGCCCGGGCACCAGCCACGATAGTCGCTCTGCGGGCACCTGATGCAATGCCCCCACCGGCACCAGGATACTCACCCCGTCATTGATGCTACCCGGTTCAAAATGGTACTTCAGGGGAAATTCGATTCCCCCCGTTTGCAACAGATCCGGGAACTGCGCCTCTCCCAGGTGGTCGGCACTCTGTTGCATCAGCAGTTCCCGCGGGAGGTACAACAGCTTCGGGTCCCGCTGTTCGGCCTGTTTGCGCCAGTGCTCGAAACCGGCGAGGTTGACGACCCCCATCGGCAGTCGCTCATCAAAGAAGCGGAACACCACCTCGTCATCCACCAGGATATCCCGCCGGCGGGACTTGGCCTCCAGCGCCTCCAGTTCACAGAGCAGTTCACAATAGTGACGGAAAAACTGCCCCTTGCCGCGATAGCGTCTTTCCACCAGTGCCTGGCGAATAAACACCTCCCGCGCGGTATCCGGGTCCAGCTTGCCGTAGTGGATACGGCGTTTCTCCGCCAGCACCAGGCCGTAGAGGGAGATTTTCTCGAACGCCATTACCTGGCCCGCGCGGGCATCGTAGTGAGGCTCAAAATAATGCCGTTTGACCAGATGCTCCGCCGCCGCCAGAACCCAGTCGGGTTCGACTTTCGCTACTGTGTGGGCAAACAGGCGGCTGGTCTCCAACAACTGCGCCGATACCACCCAGTGTGGCGGCTTCTTGAACTGCCCGGACCCGGGAAATATATGGAAACGCCGGTTGCGGCAACCGATAAATTCCCTGTTTTCGTCACGCGCACCAATATTGCCGATCAATCCCGGCACCAAGGCCCTGTGTACGGTGGCGTAATCTGCCGGATCAGCGTTTTCGCACAGCTTAAGCGCCCGGCAGGCGACGCGCAGCTGGTGATGAATATCCCTCCACTCCCGCATGCGCAACCAGGCGAGGAAGTTTTTTTGGCACCATTTGCGCAACTGGTTCTGACTCAGTTCCTGGCGCCGCTCCTCAAACGTATCCCAGAGCTGCACGAAAGAGAGAAAATCGGATTGTTCGTGGCGCCACTGGCGGTGCTTCTCATCCGCAGCCTGGCGCTTCTCCGCCGGGCGCTCGCGGGGGTCCTGCACCGCCAGGGCACTGGCGATAATCAGCACTTCGCGCAAGCTGCCCAGTTCCGCTGCGGCCAGCAGCATCCTTCCCAGGCGGGGATCCACCGGCAGGCGCGACAGGGACCGCCCCAGTGGGGTCACTGCCCCCCCCCCGGTTACGGACTGCAATTCCTGCAGCAGCTTGTAGCCGTCGTTGATAAGCCGCTCATCCGGCGGGTCTACGAATGGAAACTGTCGAATATCGCCAATACGCAACTGCAGCATCTGCAGGATGACGGCGGCGAGGTTGGTGCGCAGGATTTCCGCATCGGTAAACTCGGGCCGCTGTTCAAAATCACTCTGCTCATAAAGCCGCACACAAATGCCGGCACTGACACGCCCGCAGCGCCCGGCCCGCTGATTGGCACTGGCCTGGGAAACAGGTTCGACCGGCAAACGCTGGATTTTGTTGCGGTAGCTGTAGCGGCTGATGCGCGCTGTGCCCGGGTCTATCACGTAGCGGATGCCGGGGACGGTGATGGAAGTCTCGGCCACGTTGGTGGCCAGTACCAGGCGCCGGCCGCGGTGTGCGCGAAACACCCGGCTCTGCTCGGCGAGGCTCAGCCGCGCATACAGCGGCAGGATTTCCAGCTGTGGGATATCGGCATCCCGCAGCGCCTTGGCGCATTCGCGAATCTCGCGCTCACCGCTCATAAACGCCAGAATGTCGCCTCCGCGGCGACCGCTGTTTTTTTCTTCGCGCAGCAGTTCCTCGACCGCAGTAACCAGCTGCTCGCCCAAGTCAGCATCGGAGTCGACTGGCGGCCGGTAGTGAATGTCCACCGGGTAGGTGCGGCCGGATACCTCGATGATGGGCGCATCATCAAAATGCCGGGAAAATTTTTCCACATCAATGGTAGCGGAAGTGATGATCAGTTTGAGATCCGGGCGCTTTGGCAGCACCACTTTCAGGTAGCCCAGCAGAAAGTCGATATTCAGGCTGCGCTCGTGGGCCTCATCGACAATCAGCGTGTCGTACCTGGTCAGCAACGGGTCGCGCTGAATTTCTGCCAGCAGTATCCCGTCGGTCATCAGCTTGATATGGGTGTATTCGTCGCCGTGATCGGTGAACCGGACCTGATAGCCCACCGCCTGCCCCAGGGGTTGCCGCAACTCCTCGGCGATACGGTTCGCCACTGTGCGCGCGGCGATACGCCGCGGCTGAGTGTGCCCTATCTGTCCAAAGATCCCCCGCCCCAGTTGCAGGCAGATCTTGGGCAGCTGGGTGGTCTTGCCGGAACCTGTTTCACCAGCCACGACCACCACTTGGTGGGCTTCTATCAAACTCGCGATCCCTTCCCGCCGCGCCACCACCGGCAACTCCTCCGGCCAGGTTACCTCCGGCAGTTTTGCGCGGCGCTCAGCTGCCAGGGCCTGGGAGGCGGCCAGCTGCTCTCGCAGCTGAGCCTGCAACCGGTCCACGGGCCTGCCCTCCCGCAACCTCCGGCGGGCGCTGGCAATCACCTTGCGCAGCCGCTGCCGGTCCCGCGCCATGCAGGTGGCTATCTGCCCGGCGGCGGTATCCAACAACTTCTGGTTTTCGGCGTGACTCATGATTCGGGAACAACTCTACAAAGCGGGGATTATACCCAGCGCAGAATCACTGCACAGTGTTGCCAACTCCAGGTCTTGGCGCTGAACTACACTAAATGGTGGTAGTCTCATCCGCCATCACGGCCATTCATTGCCGCAGTTTGTTTGTCCGAAGGAAGCCTCCATGCAAGATCTGAAACCCAAACCCCCGGCCACAGCTGGGGAAGCACTTGGTCACCCAAAAGGCCTCTTCCTGTTGTTCGGCACCGAGATGTGGGAACGCCTGAGTTACTACGGGATGCGGGGCATCTTCGTCTTCTACCTGACGTCCGCAACAACCGCGGCGGTATTCGGCTGGGAGCAGTTGTCCGACGTGGAGCTGCAGTCCAAGGCGCTCAGTTATCTGGGCTGGTATGCCATGCTGGTTTACCTGACACCGATACTCGGCGGCTGGATGGCGGACAATGTCTGGGGCCAGCGCCGCTGTATCATGGTCGGTGGCACTCTGATGATGCTGGGCCAGTTCGCGCTGGCTTTTCCCCACGCCTGGCTGCCCGATGGCCGCGAGATCTATCTGTTGTGGCTGGGGCTGGCACTGATGATTCTCGGCAATGGCTTCTTCAAACCCAACATCTCCACCATGGTGGGCGACCTCTACGAGGAGGGTGACAAGCGGCGGGACACGGCTTTTACCATTTTCTACATGGGTATTAACCTGGGCTCCATCCTGGGCTACCTGGTGATCGGCTGGATCGGCGAGAAGGTCAACTACCAGCTGGCATTTTTCGTCGCCGGCCTGGGCATGGCGCTGGGCCTGTTGCTGCAGATGACCCAGGCAAACCGTCTGTTGGGCGCGGTGGGCACCAAGCCCTCGGCCAAGCTGGGGCTGCAACAGAACCTGGAGGACAGACACGCACCCCTGACGCCGGAAGAGCGGGACCGCATCAAAGTGATCCTGATTCTCGGAATCTTCACGGTGATTTTCTGGGCCGGATTCGAACAGGCCGCTGGCTCCATGAACCTGTTCGCCAAGTACAACACGGATCTCAACGTCATGGGCTGGGAGATTCCCGCCAGCTGGCTACAGATGGTCAATCCGCTATTCATCATCATTCTGGCACCAGTGATCGCCAGTATCTGGATAGGACTTGGGGACCGGGAACCCAACTCGCCAGCCAAGTTCAGCTTTGGTCTGATCTTCCTCGGTTTGGGTTTTGTGTTCATGGTGGGGGCGGCGCTGCAGATAGGTCCTGCGGAAACCACCAAGGCCAGCCTTTGGTGGCTGGTACTGGCCTATATCTTTCACACTATTGGCGAACTCTGCCTGTCGCCCATAGGCCTGTCGATGGTTACCAAACTGTCGCCTCTCCGCTACCTGTCGCTGATGATGGGATTGTGGTTCGCCTTTATTGGTATCGCCAACAAAGGCGCCGCGGAAATAGGCAAGCTGGTGGGCGAGGCAGGTCCACTGGCCACCTTTGGTGGCGTAGCGATCGCGGCGATCGGTGCCGGTATCATTCTGTTTCTGATCCGCGAGAAGCTGGTGGACTGGATGCACGGCGCAGAGGAAGCCCATGCAGAGTTTGGCCCCACCGCGCAGGAGGAAATCGCCATCACCGCCGATCACGACGGCACCCCCCCAAAACACTTCAGTGGCAACCAGTGAACACTGGTTCAGCATGCTGTTGATGAAACTATTTTTGACAGCCAAGCTGGACAGGGATGTTCGGGCCAATAATCAAGCGTGCGAGTGTTGGATTTGTAGTAGAGCGGCTGTGCATTTGTGCGGCACAGGTCGAGCAAAGGCTTTTTCAACAAACTGGCGGGAGCTGCCGAGGTATCAGCGGCCTTTTACCAGGCGGGCAATAGCGCGGTCCAAACCTTCCGGGGTCATGGGATACATGTGACCACCGACCAGGCGTTGTGTCAGGCCGATGCTGGCCGTGAGGGGCCAGTACTCCTCCGCAACCGGATTCAGCCATACCAGATTGCCGTAGGTGCCGGTCACTCTCTCCATCCAGGCCGCACCCGCTTCTTCATTCATGTGTTCGGCGCTGCCGTAACGGCTGGTGATCTCATAGGGCGCCATTGAGGCATCGCCGACGAATATCACCTTGTAATCCCTGCTGTAGGTACGCAGCACCTCCGGCAAAGACACTGTCTCCCGGTGACGGCGCTGGTTATCCCGCCACACATGCTCGTAAATAAAATTGTGGAAATAAAAATAATCCAGATGCTTGAACTCTGAGCGACAGGCGGAAAACAGCTCCTCACACACCCGCACATAGGGATCCATGGATCCACCGACATCGAAAAAAATCAGTACTTTGATGGCATTGTGACGCTCCGGCACCATACGGATATCCAACAGCCCCCCATTGCGCGCGGTGGCGGAAATGGTGTCGCTCAGATCCAGTTCCTGCGCCGCACCCGTGCGGGCGAACTTGCGCAACTTGCGCAGTGCCACCTGGATATTGCGGCTGCCCAGAGCGACTTTGTCATCCAGATTACGGAACTGGCGCCGCTGCCAGACCTTTACCGCCGAGCGGTTGCGGCTACTTCCGCCGACGCGGATACCCCCGGGGTGGTAGCCGCTGTTGCCAAAAGGACTGGTGCCGGCAGTGCCGACCCAGCGGTTGCCGCCACTGTGGCGTTTTTGCTGCTGTTTCAGCCTCTGTTGAAATTCCTCCAGCAGTTTTTCCAGCCCGCCCAGACTGTTTATCCCGGCCTTGTCCTCTTCACTGAGCTGGTTTAGAAACTCGGCCCGTAACCAGTCCTCGGGAATCAGCTGTTCGACGATATCATCCAGGCTTTCCAGGTCCCTGAAATAGGTATCGAATGCGCGGTCAAACTTGTCAAAGTGTTTTTCGTCTTTGACCAGGCAGGTACGGGCCAGGAAATAAAAGTCCTCTACATCGGCAAACACCAATCGCTGCTGCAAAGCCCCCAGCAGTGCCAATAGCTCGGTAATGGACACGGGCAGTTGATAGCGCCGCAGGTTGAGGAAAAATCCGATCAGCATGGCGGTACCGCTCAGCGGCTTTCCCTGCGCACCATAAATGCGAGACGCTCCAGCATATGGACGTCCTGCTCATTCTTCAGCAGGGCACCACACAAGGGGGGTATCGCATTGCTGTTGTCGCGATTCTTCAATACCTCCTCGGGAATATCATCCGCCAGCAGCAGTTTCAACCAGTCGATCAGTTCGGATGTAGACGGTTTTTTCTTGAGCCCGGGAACCTCCCGCAACTGGAAGAAAATATCCATCGCCTCGTTCACCAATTGCTGCTTGATGCCCGGATAGTGCACTTCCACGATTTGTCGCATAGCGTCCCTGTGGGGAAAGCTGATGTAGTGAAAGAAACAGCGGCGCAGGAATGCGTCCGGAAGTTCTTTTTCATTGTTGGAGGTGATAATTACGATGGGGCGCTGCCGGGCGGTTACCGTCTGGCCGGTTTCGTATACAAAAAATTCCATACGGTCCAGTTCCACCAACAGGTCGTTGGGAAACTCGATATCCGCCTTGTCAATCTCATCAATCAGCAACACCACCCGCTCATCCGCGGTGAATGCCTCCCAGAGTTTGCCGCGTTTAATGTAATTGCCGATGTCCTGTACGCGCTCGACACCCAACTGGGAGTCGCGCAGCCGCGACACCGCATCGTATTCGTAAAGCCCCTGCTGGGCTTTGGTGGTGGACTTGATATGCCACTGCACCAGTTTCAGGCCCAGGCTGCGCGCCACCTCTCCCGCCAACAGGGTCTTGCCGGTTCCGGGCTCCCCCTTGATCAACAGGGGACGCTGCAAGGTAACTGCAGCATTGACGGCCATCTGCAAATCGTCAGTAGCAACGTAACTGTCGGTGCCGGTAAATTTCATCTTGGCTTCCATCCTGCAGTTTCACTGATAGCGAGGATGGTATAGGAGGCGGGGCACAGATCAATGACAAATTGGCGACGAAGGCTTGCCCATAAACAGCATGGGGTGCGGGTTCAGTTGCTGACCCGGTTGGCGACCGGCTGGGCACTGCGACGGTAGAGGACCTGGCGCCCCTTGTCGGTGATATACCAGCGGATACCCAGGTGACTGTGGATTTTGCCCACCATTTCCAGCACCAGCAGGCTGTTGAGGGCACGGGCGCCGGAATTGGTTTCCATTCCCCCCTCCCGCACCATACCGGGAAGGGAGCGGAACACACAGTCACCGCCGTTCAGCAGGCGCAGGACATGGAGGGCATTGTCGTCCAGCTTGCGGATCTGGTTGAAGTCGAGCGCAGGCCCGGAATCCGGGTCGCCCTCGATTTCATGCTCCAGCAGGGGCACCATCTCCAACTGCAGGGTGCGCAGTTCCCGCTCCAGATTCTCAACCCGGGCCCTGGCAATACTGGCGTCACGCAGCTGCCGGCGGGCGGCGTGAAACACAAATACGCGGGAGGCAATAGCCGCCAGCAGACAGTATCCGGTAAACAACAGCAGGCGAGAGGGGTCACCCTGAATCTCCAGCAACAGATCGCTGCGGGTGAATTTGAGTAAAACCGGCACCATCAGAGCGCCGCAGAGTCCCATGATCAGGCATCGGGCCAGGCCGGCCGGATCCTCCTCGGTAAACAGCATCTGGTAGTAGTTCACCAGGCCGCCCAGAGTCCCTGATACCAGCATCACCGCGGTCAAGATAAGCAGGTGGTCGAGCATCCGTGTTCCTTTGCCGTGCACTGCCAGAAGATGTATTGGCGCGTTTTTCTATTTTAGTCCAGGCTGCGCAAGGGGTGTGCTCAGCTTTATAGATATAGCAGCTGACACAGCCAATAGAGACCAGGCAAAGCAAAAACGGCGCCTTTGCGCCGTCACAGACACACAGCGCTAACGGACGTTTAGGTAGGGATCCTCGTCGCGCTCGCGTCTGCGCGCGCGGAGGCGACGGATGAGCACAAGGCCCAGGCCCGACAGGATAACCAGCAAGGCTGCACCGCCACTGGCGATTACCAGGCTGGCGGTTACTTCCGGGGTTGCCCCATTCTGATCAAACAGGGTTTGATAGACGAACAGCGGCAACACCGGCATCACAGGGGTATCCGGTTCCCCCCAGCGGGTCGGTGCGAGCAGGGCGGCGGCGGTGACCGCCAGTATCAGCCAGCGCAGCCAGGCCCAGCTCCAGTTGCGCATAAACCACCAGCCCGCCAGTAATAACACCAGTGTTCCAGCACTATAAACCATCCAGGCGAATCTGAATTCTTCGGCCATATCCTATTTCGCTGTTTTATTGTTCATCATCACCCACCCAGGTGATCAGGTGTTGTTCTAAATCTTCCGGGTGCACCAGGTCTTCACTGACGACACAGCCGCGCACCGATATCCCGGCCTGGTGCACGGACTCCGGACTTCCGGAAACCAGCGGATGCCAGTCTGCCAACTGACGGCCCTCCGCCAGAGTGCGATAGGCACAGGTTGCTGGCAGCCAGTCCAGAGCCGCCAGATCCCGCCCCTGTAGTTGGATGCAGTCCGGCACCCTTTGTCTTCGGTGGGCATAGTCACCACACTGGCAGCTGTGGGTATCGAGCAGCCGGCATGCCACATTGGTGGTGTAAACCTGCCCACTGTCCTCATCCTCAAGCCGGTGTACGCAGCAGCGTCCGCAGCCATCGCACAGCGACTCCCACTCCGCCCCGGTCATCTGCTGCAGCGATTTGCGCTGCCAAAAAGGTTTCTGCTGCATCAGCTCGCTCAGTGTTGCAACTTGCTGTTCTGCACCGCAATAGCACTCATTGCACTGTCCGCTTGCGGGGGCATCTGCAGGTAAAAACCCCGTTGTGCGATTTCATCCAGTACCTTGCCGGCATCGGCGCGGGCCAGCGGCTTTTCCGCTGTGAGCAATAGTGTCATCACATGCCGGGGCTGTCCAAACAGCGCGAGCAATTGATCCGGCACCCGGGACATACCATCACGCTTGGCGACGTAAAGATACATTTCACTCTCACAGGCACTGCGGTAGATGTCACAAATCATCGTCACTGCGCCCCTTCACTGCGCAACTTTTCCAGCAGTTGTAACAGCCGCTCACCAATCACCTCCGCGCGCCAGCCACGCAAGCGCCCCTCCAGTTTTGGCTGCGGGGCCTGCACCAGATGTTCCAGTTCTTTGCGCCGCACCAGTATCTCCGCCGGCAGACCACACTGGTCAGCCACTAGCGCCACCATTTGTCGCAGCTGTTTGAGGTCTTCCCCCTCAAGCCGATTCAACGGCTGCGGCAGGCTGGGTGGCGCATCTGCACGCTTGGAAGCCTGTGCAACAATCTGCAACAGCTGGTCGCCGTATTCCCGCAGGGCCCGGCCCTCGATCCCCACCTGGGCCAACGCAGCGCTGTGCCGCGGCAAGCCCTGCGCGATGGCGATACAGACACTTTCTTTCAACAGGTGATTGCGCGGCAGATCCCGCCGGCGCGCCTCCCTTTCCCGCCAGGCACAGATCTCCTGTAGCACTGCCAGATTCCCACCGCGCAGGCGCCAGGCACCTTTAACCTTCCAATAATAAGATTCGGGGGCGGTGGGGCTCTTAGCCGCGGTCACCAGTGCCGCACAATCCTCCTGCAGCCACTGGAGACGGTCCTTTGCACAAAGGCGCTGCAGCAGTACCTCATAAACCGCCGGCAACCAGGCCACATCCAGAGCGGCATAATTTTTTTGCGCTTCACTCAGCGGCCGCCGCAGCCAGTCGGACCGGGTCTCACTCTTGGGCAATTCAATACCGAGGGTTGCTTTAACCGTGGCAGCGTAACCCAGCCCGGCCTCCATGCCGGCAATGGCTGCAGCAATCTGGGTATCGAAAATCGGCGCCGGCACTGTGTCCAGCAGCCGCTGCAAGGTCTCGAAATCCTCGCTGCAGCTGTGCATGATTTTGGTCACGCCAGTATCCTGCAACAGATCCCGCAGCGGCTGCAAATCATCCACGGCCAGATTGTCGATCAGATAACTGCGCTCACCATCGCCCACCTGTACCAGGGCAGGCTGCGGGAAAAAAGTGCGGCTGCGCATAAACTCTGTGTCCAGCGCCACCATCGCCTGCGCGCGCCAACGCCGGCAAAGCTCCGCAAGCTCGGGTCCACTCTCAACCCAGATGGGCCTGGTATCCACGTTCGACATCTGACCCTCAGCTGCCAAAAAATTCAGTGCGGCTACTGAAGGCGTGGGCGAGGGTACCGCCGTCGATATACTCCAGCTCTCCACCCAGGGGGACGCCGTGGGCAATGCGACTGACTGCCACTCCACTGGCCCTGGCGCGGTCGGCAATCAACTGCGCAGTGGCCTCACCCTCCACCGTTGGGTTGGTGGCGACAATCAGTTCCTGCAGCGGCTCTTCATCCAGACGCCGCTGCAGCAGATCGATACCGAGATCCCCGGGGCCTACGCCGTCGATGGGAGACAGGTGGCCATGCAACACAAAGTAGCGCCCGTGATAGTTGCCCGCCTGTTCGATAGCAAATACATCGGCGGGGGTCTCAACGACACAAAGGAATTTCCCATCGCGCCGACTGCTGTCACAAAGCGCGCAGATTTCCCGCTCAGTGAGCGTGCGGCAACGGCTGCAACGGCCAACTTTCTGTACCGCCTGTTCAAGGGCGCGCACCAGTGTATCGGCCGCGTGCCGGTCTTTATCCAGCAGGTGCATCGCCATGCGTTGCGCCGACTTGGGGCCGATACCGGGCAAGCAACGCAATGCGCGGATTAGGTCTTCAACCAGGGGACTAAACATAGAAACTATTTTTGCCAGCAACAATCATCAAAACGGAAACTTGAAACCTTCGGGCAGGTTGATACCTGCGGCGAGACCACCCAATTGCTGTTGCTGCAGTTCCCGACTCTTTTCCTCCACGCGGCGCACGGCATCGTTGACCGCCGCCGCCAAGAGGTCCTCGAGCATTTCCTTGTCTTCGCCCATCAGGCCGGGATCGATCTCCACTGCTATGACGTCATGGCGGCCGTTCATGGCCACCTTGACCATACCGGCACCCGCCTCTCCCTGCAGGCGCAGCTCGTCGAGCTGCCGCTGCATCTGCTGCATTTTTTCCTGCATGTCGGCCTGCATTTGCTGGGCCTGTTGCATCAAATTGCCCAAACCTTTCATTCGCTTTGCTCACTTTCCAGTTCACTGAGATATTCCACCGAGTCGGGCAGCAGTTCCGCCCCCAGCTCGTCCCGCAACTCCCGCACCAAGGCGTCCCGGGACAGCGCATCCCGCGCTGCCACCATCTTCGCTTCGCGGGTTGCCGCGGCTATACTCGCGGGGGTTCCGCCGTGCACCTGGCCAACCTGAATCTGGACGCTGACCGGTTGCTGGAAGAAGTCGCTCAACACATCCGCGAGGCGGCGCTGGTGCACCTCGTCGTAAAGGCTGCTGTAGGACTCATCCAGGGTAAAGGCAATTATATTGTCCCGGCGCCCCACCAGCTCGAGGTGAAACGCAATCGAGTGCAGTATGCCGGCAATACCCAGCTGGCCGTATAGCGCGGGCCAACTGCCGGGGGTGAGGGCTTCCAGGCGCGCGCGCGCAGCCTTGTTGCCCGGCATATGCGCTGCCGCGGGCTGTTGCGTGGAAGTGGCCGGAGCCGCCTGCACCGCGGCCACCTGAGCCCTGAGCTGTTCGCGATGCGCCGCACGGGTATCGGTCGCAGCCTCCACCAGCTCCGCTGCCGGCGCAGGCACAGCGCCCTCGTCGGCCGCCGCCAGCGGCTCCCGCTGTGGCGGTTTTGTGACGGGCATATTAGATCTGGACGCCTGTACCGCGCCGCTCTCTGAGGCAGTCGGAGAGATCGGGCCTGCCTCCCCCTGTACCGCTTCTACACCGGCCGTCCCCCGGGAAGCCTCGGCGGGGGTCTGAGCCTCAATCTCCGACTTCCCGGACGATGGCCGACCTTCCCCGGGGGGAGGCTTCACCTGCCCGTCCGGCAGTCGGGCTGTAGGAATATCGGTCACACCCTGCGGGCGGAACGCCAGCATGCGCAACAGGGCCATTTCAAAGCCACTGCGTGGATCCGGGGCCAGTGGCAGGTCCCGGCGCGCGAGCAGTGCCATCTGATAATAGAGTTGTACGTTTTCCGGCGCCAGCCGCGCTGCGTATTCCCCTAACCGTTCGCCGTCACCAAACGCGTTGTCAGCGGACTCCGGCAGTACCTGGGCCACGGCGATACGGTGCAGATTGTTTGCCAGTTCCGCCAGTGCGGCGCTGTAATCCGGCGCCTGCTGCGCCAGCTCCCCCACCGCCGCGAACAGCGAGGGGGCACTTTCGTCCGCCAGCGCCTGTAACAGCTTCCACACCAGGCCCGAATCGATGCTGCCCAGCATCGCGCCCACCTCCGCCGCGGCGATCTTGCCCCCGCCGAAAGCGATGGCCTGATCGGTGAGACTCAAGGCATCGCGCATACTGCCGTTGGCGGCGCGCCCCAGGAGCCACAGGGCCGCTTCCTCGAAGGGCACCATTTCCTGCTCCAGCACAAAGCGCAGGTGTTCGACCACCCGCTCCGGGCTCATATTCTTCAGGTTGAACTGCAGACAGCGGGACAATACCGTAACCGGCAGTTTTTTCGGGTCGGTGGTAGCGAGCAGAAACTTAACGTGTGGTGGGGGCTCCTCCAGGGTTTTCAACAGCGCATTAAATGAGCTGTTGGAAAGCATGTGTACCTCGTCGATGAGATAGACTTTGTAGCGCCCCCTGGTCGGTGCATACTGGACGTTTTCCAGCAGTTCACGGGTGTCTTCCACCTTGGTGCGCGACGCCGCATCCACTTCGATCAGATCAACGAACCGGCCGTCGGCGATCTCTGTACAGGCGGCGCACTGCCCGCAGGGTTCGGAGCTGACACCAGTCTCGCAGTTCAGGCACTTGGCCAGGATCCGGGCGATGGTGGTCTTACCCACCCCACGGGTACCGGCAAACAGATAGGCGTGGTGCATACGGCCTTTGTCCAGGGCATTGATCAGCGCCTGTAACACATGCTCCTGCCCCACCATCTCGCGAAACAACCGCGGCCGCCACTTGCGCGCCAGTACTTGATAGCTCATCCGCTCTCCAGCGCCCCAAGCGCCCTGCCCTATAGATATTCCAAGCGCCTGTAGCGCTGTGGCCATTATAACGGTATCGAAACACTGGAACACAGCTGCGGGTAACCCCCGCGGATTCGTCGACAACCCCGTGGCTATGTTATAAATATGTGCCAACTCGCAGACGACAGCCAAAAATAAGGCGCGAAGCAGGGGACCCCAGCCACTGATGAACAAAGCCCGGAAGACGCTACTGGAGCAGCTGTTTGCCGACCACGGCCAGGCGGTAGTGCGCTTCGTGACCCGGATTGTCCGCAACAGCGAAGATGCCGAAGACATTGCCCAGCACGCCTACCTGCGCCTGCAAAGACTCAGCAGCGAAAAGGAGTTGGACAACCCGCGCGCCTATCTCTACCAGATCGCCAACAATCTCGCTGTGGACCAGTTGCGGCGCGGCAAGCTGCATATGGAATATGTCAGCCAGCAGTTGCCGGCAGAGGGGGAGACTGTCGATGAAAGCCACGCGCACCACCAGTCCCCGGAGCGGGTGCTCGCCGCCCGCCAGCAGTTGCAATCCATTCACGACGCCATGGACAGCCTGCCGGTAAAATGCCGCCAGGCCTTTCTCCTGCACCGGGTGCGGGGTTTTTCCTACACCGAAATAGCCCAGGAGATGAACGTATCAGTCAGCAGTGTGGAGAAATATATTCTTCAGGCACTCAAAATATGCAGACGAAAAGTCGAGTCAGACAGGTAAGGCGGAAGCTGGTTCCCGCTGAACCCCTGTGCAGAGGGGAAAGTCTTATTTTTGCGAGCCAGCGCACTAACCGGGTGCAAACTGATACCGAAATATGCGAAAACTCGATTGAGGGGTAGCCGGATTCAGCCGTCTCATTCTCGAAAAGCGGCTATTTGCGCACAGAAATGAGGCGGCTGGAAACAGGAAGCACCAAGTATTGGTACAAATATACAGATTTATTGCGCTATTTTGGATCCAAACAGAGATTCGAATAGATAGAGACGCCAGATTAGCATTTTCAACTTACAATGCGTCACAGTGGGGACTCCCCTGAACGCCGAGATAGTCAACCAATTCAGTTAGCAAGGTAATAAGGGTGAACACACAGGGCCAGCCAGCAGCGGTGAGCGAGGAGAGTCTCGATCAGGCTTGTACCTGGATCGCGCGCCTGCGCTCGGATACCGTCAGTCGGGCCGACCGCAAGGCGTTCGCCCGCTGGATGCAGACTGAGGAAAACCATCTGGCATTTGACCAGATGGCCGAACTCTGGGGTGATCTCGGAGTCCTCTCCCAGATGCCGGTGGAACAATTGTTCCCGGAGTCCTTCACTTCGATATCCCGGCCAGCGCCGCGGGAGATAGCCGCACCCTCGAGGCCAAACCCTGTACATAGCCTGAACCCTACCCACTGGTTGATGGGAGGGGGCTTGGTGGCTGCCTGCCTGGTTGTCACACTGTGGGCCGGTGGCCTCTGGTTCGACGGTGGCGACCCGGAGAAACAGATCTATATCACCCGACTCGGGGAGACAAAGACAGTCACCCTGGCCGATGGCTCGCAGGTCCAGCTGAACACCAATTCCGAACTTCACGTAGCCTTCAGCCGCGCAGAACGACACACTGAGCTGCTGCGTGGCGAAGCCTTTTTCGACGTGGTGCGGCAGACATCCCGCCCCTTCACTGTTGCGGCGGGTCGGGCCAATATCCGTGTACTGGGTACAGAATTCAATGTGGAGCGCAATTTCAACAACGCCAGGGTTTCTGTCACCAGTGGTACCGTTGCGGTGACCGAGGCCCGCACTGCCAGTGGTCTGCAGCCGGAGTCCGTAAAGCTCCAGCGCAACCAGAAAGTGAGCGTTTCTACCCGCGGCCTGAGTGATGTCAGCCCAACTTCAGCAGACGAGGCGCTCGACTGGACCCGGGGCGTCCTGGTGTTTGACAACACGGCATTGAGTGACGCGCTGGAAGAGCTGAACCGCTATCTGTCAGTGCCCGCCGCGGCCGACCAAAGCATTCGGGACCGAGCCATTTCCGGAACCTTCGAACTCTCCAACCCGGACAACGCCCTCAAGGCCATCGCAGCAGCCCTGGATCTGCGGCTGGATCACAGCAACCCCCACCAGACTCTCTTGTCTCCCAAGCCTAACTGAGATATAAGTAAGGCCCGGGCGTTTATTTAATAGACAATAGATCCTTTATCCTGCCCCAAATACCAGGCAACATACATTAAGAAGAAATATGTCAGGTAGGGGGTGCTCCGGCAGGTGTTGCGAGCGAAACAGGCACAGAATTGACGAAACAACTTCGGGCACTACTCGTGCTGGCCAGCCTTGGCACGCTTCCCGAGGGCGCCATTGGCGCCTGCCCGGAAGCCGAAATCAAGCTGCCTGCGGGCAAATTGTCCAAGTCCCTTATCGAGCTCGGCCGCCGGTGCCAGGTCTCTGTCTTGGTCAGAGCTTCGGCGGCCAATGGCCACCGCATACCAGCGCAAACCCTGTCCACCGATGGTGGCGACTTCGAAACCGTGCTGCGACAGCTGCTGGCCAACACACCCTTTAGTTACCAGTTTTCCGGCCCCACCGCCGTCGCCGTATTCCCGCGCCCCAGCGAGCCGCCGCAGGACAGGGAAGTGCTCCCGACCGTTGAGACCGAAGAGGTCACGGTAAGGGGAAGCCGCACCGGTACCCACCTGCGCCACCCCCATCTGGATGAGTATGCGCCGATTGACCTGCTTACCCGGGAGGAACTGGAGCTCACCGGTGCACAGACCCTGGCAGAATTGCTCAAATTCCTGCCGGCCATATCGGGCAACTCCACCAGCACGGCGGTCAACCACAACTACAATGGCACCGCCACTGCAATGCTGCGGGGACTGCCGGCCAGCAATACCCTGGTGCTGCTCAACGGGCGCCGCATTATCAGCAACGACTTTGACAGCGGGGGCCCGGATCTGAACAGTATCCCCCTGTCCATGGTGGACCGTATAGAGATTCTCAAGGATGTGGCCTCTGCGGTGTACGGCTCCGACGCCGTCGCGGGGGTGGTGAATATCATTCCACGCAACGATTTCGAAGGTTTGTCCGTCAATACATACTACGGCTCGGCGGAGGCGGGAGACCAGAAAACCAAATCCCACCATATTACCTGGGGAACAACCGGGGATCGCGGGCATGTGATGGTCAACCTGGCCCAGTACCGCCGGGGAGGGATACTGAGCCGGGACCGCAACCGTTCCGCCTCTGCCGACAGCCGACTAATGGGCGGCGAAGACCGTCGCTCACCGGCTACCCCAAATGGCTTTATTGCCCTGGGCGACCTATTGATATTGACCGCCACCAACGACAACGGCTCCCATAACGACATCGACAACGACTCCCAGAACGACATCATCGCCGACGGCCCCGACGACAGCAGTAGCAGTAGCAACAACTACCGCCGCTGGACCCAGGAAGATCTCTACGACTACCGCCAGGACACCACGGCACTGGTGCCCGCCGGGCAGAAGTCCGCCTATGTGGAAGCTAATCTAGACCTCAGTAACGGTACCCTGTTCTTTATCGATGCCATGGCCGTTCGCACCGAGTCCGAATTCGCGGCGGCGCCAACCCCGGTCTTCACCCGATTCGATAACGGAGACCTGACCCTGGCCGCCGATAACATCTACAATCCATTTGGCATTGATATCACCGATATCCGCAAGCGTGTGCTCGAACTGGGACCGCGCGAGCAACAAAACCACACGGATAACTGGCGCCTTAATTCGGGCCTGAAAGGCGCCTGGGATGACTGGCAGTGGGATCTGGCGCTTTCACTCCACTATACGGGCACTTCCGAACGCATCACCAATCTGATCGATCCGAACCGCTTGGTACGCGGGCTCAAAGGCCCCGATATCTGTTCCGAACAGAGCGGCTGTATCCCGGTCAACCTGGTAGGCCCGCCCGGCTCAATAGACCGGGCCCAACTGGGCTACATCCGTGGCGAAAGCCGGACGGAAGGCTCCTCGCGCATGGGCGCTCTGACCTTTGTCGCCAACGGTGCCCTGGGAAGTTACAGCGCCGGCGATATCCCCGCAGCACTGGGGATCGAAGTGCGTCGCGAGGCGATTGACCTCGAGTCCAGTGACGCCTTGGGCCTGTCTTATATCGGCAGCAGCGCTTCCGGCTCCGCGTTGGGCCACCGGATAATCGGCGAGATTTTCACCGAAGTATCCCTGCCGCTGTTATCCGAGCGCCTGTGGCTGGACACTGCGGTGCGCGTTTCTGATTACAGCGACTTCGGCAATACCACCAACCCGAAATTTGCCCTGCGCTGGCGACCACATCCGTCGGTCATGATCCGCGCCAGTTATGCCAGCGGCTTCAGGGCGCCCACGCTGCTGGACATGCACCAGCGAGGCTACCAGAGCCAGGAATTTCTGTTCGACCCCTGTACCCGCACCGACAGCGGGCAGCTGCCCGGTTGTCGGGGTCGCGCCGACACTACCCGTATACAGTACCTGACCACCTTTGGTGGCAACAGAGAGCTGCAACCGGAAACCTCCGATAACCGCTCGCTGGGGTTGCATTGGGCTCCGCAATCCCTGCCCGGTTTCAGTGCCACCCTGGATATTTTTGACATTCGCCAGAACGATGTAATCGATACCAGCCCCCAGTATCTCATTGACCAGAACGCCTATAACGGCCTGTTTACCGACCGTGTGCTGCGGGACGAGGGCGGTGACATTATTGAGGTGCTGGCAACCCGGCTGAACATTGGTGCACGGGAGGTGCGCGGCGCCGATCTGGCACTGCGTTACGGGTTTGAATCGGGGAAACTCGGTCAGCTTCGCTGGGCCCTGAACGCCGGCCGCATGCATCACTATTTGAACCAGGCGGTACCGGGCGAGGCATTTGAGGACCTGGCCGGAACTTTCGCTGACAACTCCAGCGGCGGTGCCGGCTCCCTGCCCCACTGGAAAGCCAACACAGGCCTCTACTGGAAGAAGGACCGCTGGGAAGGCGGCTATACCATCCACTATGTAGGAGAACTGAGGGAATCCTTTACCCTTGAGGGCAGCGCAGTGACACGCCAGATCGACAACTGGTTCAGTCACGACCTGCAACTTGCCTACTCCCTGCCCCAAAAAGGCTGGCGCTTCTCACTCGGCGTAGACAACCTGCTGGATGAGGAGCCTCCCTTTGCCGCCAAGGCGTTCAGCAACAACTTTGACAGCCGGACCTACGACCTCAGCGGGCGCTACTGGTACGGCACCATCTCCTTCACTCTATAGGCGCCGGCCCAATGGGCGCCGAACACATCCCGCCACCTGCAACGCAAGCCCCACCGCTTCGCGCCACAGAAAATCAAACTTAAGCGCCAAAGACGTGCCGCTTTTCGCATTTTGCCCACCTTGTAGAAAAAATGTTCTAGTGTTTTAGCAAGCCTCTGTTGATAGTGGTTCGCAGTTGTCAGGGAGGGCTCAGCCATATCCGGCGTTCGGAACCGGTATCAGGAGAGGTATATCATGGACAGATCCCGTTTATCCCGGGCAATAAAGGGCACTATTGCGGTCACGGCCGTTTCCACCAGTTTTATCACCACATCATTTGCACAGGAAGTGGAAGAGGTGGTCGTTACTGGTACCCGTATCCAACGCCCCACCGACGCCAACAGTGCCACCCCCATCAGCGTTTTCGACGCCGCCGCCCTTGAGGCTTCAGGCCAGACCACACTGGAGGATTTCCTGCAGGAAATACCCTCAATGACCGGCGGTCAATTGGGCGCCTCGGTGAACAATGGCAACCCCGGGCTCGCCACTGTATCCCTACGGGGCCTGGGCTCGTCGCGCACACTCATTCTTTTAAATGGGCGCCGCCTGAGCTCGTCCGGGTCAGCCACGGGCGTGGTGGACCTGAACACCATACCCACCACCGCCATTGAGCGGATAGAAGTACTGCGCGACGGCGCCTCCACCATTTACGGCTCTGACGCCATCGCCGGGGTGATCAACATTATCACCAAGCAGAATTTCGAGGGTGCAGAGGTGTTTTTCGACGCCGGCACTGCGGAGAAGGGGGACGGCAATGAATATCTCGCAGCCTGGACTTTTGGCGCATCCTCCGACGATGGCCATGCGATGTTCAACGTCCAGTACACCAAGCGCGAGGATATTTTCCAGGGCGACCGCCGCTTTTCCAACTGTCCAATATTTGAATCCCGAGGGGCCGTATTCTGCGGCGGCAGTGGTACCACCACACCCGCACAGTTTTTCTCCGACAGCTTTGATGGCTTTATCCTGGACCCAAATACCGGGCAGTTGCGCCCTTTCAATCCGGTAACGGATTCTTTCAATTTTGCCGAGGTCAGCTATCTGGTCACTCCCCAGGAAGTTGTCACCTTCTACGGTTACGGCGAGCATGAACTGTGGGACTGGGAGGATTTCAGCACTTTTGGCACCTTCGGCGAGATACTCTTCGCCAACCGCCAGTCGGATCAGCTGTTGGCCGCGGAGGGAACCTTCTTCACGCCCGTCGCACCTGCCGACAACCCCGGCAACCCCACCGGAGAGGATGCCACCATCTTCCGACGCCTCTCGGAGACCGGCGGCCGCTTCTTTACCCAGGACGTGAATACCTGGCGCGGCGTAGTGGGTTTCGAGGGAGAATTCTGCAACGAATGGAGCTGGGACATCTCCTACAACTACTCCCGCTGGGTGGATGCTCAGATCGACCGCGGCCGTGCCAATCCCGGTCGTTTCGATTTGCTGCTGGACCCGGTCGCCTGTGCCGCCGACCCGGAATGTGCCGCGGCGGTTGACGAGGCGGGTGTCACCGCCTGGGATCCCTTCCGGCCGGATACCTTTACCCAACCCCTACAGGACTATGCCCTGGTGGTGAACTCCCCGGTGGAGAAATCGAGCCTGAACATCATCCAGGCAAACCTGGTCGGTGACTTTGGCGGCTTTACCATGCGCAATGCCAACGAGCCCTTCCAGTGGGCCGCCGGCTACGAGCGACGCCGCGAGACCACCGAAACCACTGCGGATGGTGCAGCCTCACTTGGGCAGATTTACTTCGTGTCCGGCGAGGACTGGAGTGGCGCCTATAAAGTGGACGAATTCTACGGCGAGGTCCGGCTGCCATTGATCGAGGGTTGCGAATGGGCCGATCTGCTGGCCGTGGAAGCCTCCTTCCGCTATTCCGACTATGACACCATCGGCGACGACACCACCTTTGCCGCAGTGATCGACTATGCCCCCATCGAGCAGTTGCGCTTTCGCGCCACATACTCGGAGGGGTTTCGTGCCCCGGGCCTGGATGATTTGTTCCTGCCCCCCACCCAGTCCGCGGAAACCTACACCGACCCCTGTATCAACTGGGGCCAAAGCAGCAACCCGATTTTACGCGCCAACTGTGCCGCCGACGGGCTGCCAGAGGACTTCGAACTGGGCAGCTCCCAGGCCACCGGCCTGTTCGGCGGCAATGAAGACCTGGAGGAAGAGACATCCGACAGTTGGACGGTGGGTATCGTATGGACACCCACCTTCGTCGAGGACCTGAGCTTCACGCTCGACTATTTCGATATCAGTATCGATGATGCCATTGGTACATTTAACACCAACACCATCGCCCGCACCTGCTATAACAGTCCAAACTTCAGTTCCCCCTCCTGCGACCTGATTACAGGGGCCCAGGCGGTGGGAGTGAGGCCGCTGCCCACCAGTCCGCGACGTGCCATCGACGGTACCATCGCCGGGCAACTGTTGAACGCCCAGAATATCGCCACCTTCGAAACCTCCGGGGTAGACCTGGGCATGGACTACAGTACAGATCTGGGTCCCGGGGTATTTACCTTCAGCGGTTCCGCCACCTGGCTGGATGAGTGGAAATACCAGGCCAGTGAATTCGAACCCACGGTGGACCTAGCCGGACACTTTGGCGTCGATCCGGTGACTACCCGTATCGCCGCATTTCCGGACTGGAAGTTGTGGACCAGTTTCGACTATGAGTACGACTGCTGGGCCGCCACCGCCATTGTGCGTATGGAGGGCAAGGTTGACGATATTGCCCCCGGGGAATTCGACCTCTCCACCCATGTGGACAACACCTGGTATACAGACCTCAACTTCCGCTACTTCCGCTGGGAGGGCATCACCCTATCCGGTGGTATCCGCAACGCTTTCAATCAGCAGCCGCCGTATGTCACCAACTACGACGACATGAACACCCTGCCACTCAACTATGACACAGTGGGTCGCTACTTCTACGGCAGAGTACAGTTCGAGTTTTAGCCCTCTCGCACTGCTCCTCAATCTGGGGAGCAGTCGCCTCCCCACACCAGATATTGCGGTGGCCTTACTATTAGTAACCTCTGAAGTCAGTAACTCTCAATGGGTCACAAAGAACACATTATTTGAGTTAGCTTAGACCCCGTACCTCACCGCTGAAGCGAATGTCCCAAAGCCTGCCCAGGCTACTGTATACTCTAAAATCATCGACTTATAGCAAAATATCTCCCTTACGCTCACCAATTGCAGCAAAAAAATCCGCGCTGGTGACACCTTTAGCCATGCCACTACCCACAGTACAACCATAGAGAGCGCTTTTCTTGGTTTTCCAGCTGTTTGCGCAACCTCTTCTTCAGTAACAACCTTGGTTACCGACAAGACTGCCGTAACGAATCAGTTTCAATGACGAGCTTTGCTCGTAGGGCCTTATGGGTAAACTTTCCGTTAAAAGGCACGGCGCGCGACCTCTGCCAAGGGAGATACTCTGGCTACCCACACAGCTGATACACCGACTGGAATTTGTATCACCCCCACTGAGAAGAGTCGACCGACCAACACCTTGTGTCTAGGCTCTTATGACCGACAAACCGCATGAATCTTCGTAACCCACACTACCTTTTACCTCCCATCCCAAGTACTGCTCTTAAGGGGCAA
The DNA here is from genome assembly GCF_040932045.1 of Microbulbifer sp. TYP-18. Taxonomy (NCBI): domain Bacteria; kingdom Pseudomonadati; phylum Pseudomonadota; class Gammaproteobacteria; order Cellvibrionales; family Microbulbiferaceae; genus Microbulbifer; species Microbulbifer sp. TYP-18. Next base: position 78,016 of record NZ_JBFRBC010000008.1, on the reverse strand, counting down.
CTGCTCGCTTTTCAACCAGTCATCAAATACCAAAACTGCCTCAACCGGCATTTAGGAATAATGTCCAGATTTCTTTGAGGGGTTTTCCCCGCCATCCGTCCTTAATTGTGTTGGGAGGGAAGTGGCCACTTGGGGGTAGCTGCTTCCGATCACCGCCATTCGTGGCAACACACTATAAATCCAACGATTAAGAGAGGATTTACAATGAAAAAGAACCTCCTGTCCGCAGCCGTGAAGGGCGCTCTGGGCCTTTCCGCAGCTGCGATCATGGTTCCCGCTATGCCCGCTTTTGCGCAGGAAGATGCACAATTGGTGGAAGAGGTCATAGTAACCGGTTCCCGTATTAAGCGTGCCGATCTTGAAAGCTCCAGCCCTGTAACCGTTCTGACTGCGGAAGAAATGCAGGCGACCGGCATCACTGACGTAGGCGACTTACTGCAGCGTCTGCCCGCCATGTCTGGCTCACCGATTGGCACCACTACAAACAACGGCGGCAACGGCTCCGTGCAGGTTGACCTGCGCGGTCTGGGGCCCATCCGCACACTGACCCTGGTGAACGGTAAGCGCACCGTGGACGGCGGCGATTACCAGACCATCCCCGCAGTAATGATCGAGCGCGTTGAAATCCTGAAGGATGGCGCTTCTGCAACTTACGGTGCCGACGCTGTTGCCGGCGTGGTAAACATCATCACCAAAAAGAACTTTAACGGCGTAAAACTGGAAATCCAGAATTCGGACTCCTTTGAAACCGATGCCGGCGCCCAGGACAGCGTCAGCTTTATCGCCGGCAAGTCTTTCGATGGCGGCAATGTCACCTTCGGTGCGGAATATGTGAAACAGGAGGAGATTTACCAGACCGATACTCCCTGGGACTTCTTCCAGAATTCTTACTTTATATACCCAGATGCAGCGGGCTTTGAACGCGAGGGCCCCACTGGAGGCTTTGCAATTGGCTCCTCCCGTATTCCCGAAGGCCGCCTGACTTCCGGCGAGTTGGTACAGCGTCTGAACGCGGACGGTGACCCGCTTTTTCTGGATTCCGAGGGTGCCACCACCACTACCAACACCGGTAATCCAGCGTTTAGAAATCGGATATGGATGAATCCGGGTAACGGCCTAACAGAATTCGACGGTCGCACCTACAACTATGCGCCTGTTAACTATATTCAGACACCCTACGAGCGTATAAACGTCTTCACCGAGGCGAACTTCGATATCACTGACAATGTTCAGTTCTACTCCGAGTTCCGTGCTAACCTGCGCAGCTCTTCCCAGGAGCTGGCGCCACAGCCCTACAATTCACCGACTGACCCAGGTTATAATGGCTCTTACATCCCGATCGACCCGCTCACAGGTGATCCGTTGCGTGAGGTCAATGTCGGCACTGCGGCTGAACCCGACTATGTGTACACTGACGACCAAGCCCTTGGCAGGGTCGTTAACCCCATCTCCTTCTCCGGTATCTCCGTAGACAACTTCTACAACACCCTTGGCCACCCGGTGACTGACGCTCGCCGCCGTATTGTTGAGACCTCGCGCCGTTTCGAACAGGAAGTACTCCAGTTCCAGGCAGTTGCCGGCCTCACAGGAAGTTTCGCAGAGTGGGACTGGGAAGTTTCCTACAATAAGGGCTTCCGCGAACGCACCGACCAGGACTTTGGCCAGTTTTTCGGCCCCAACCTGCGCAATGCACTGGGCCCGTCTGCCGACCTCGACGGCGACGGAACTCCGGAATGTTATACAGATGTTAGCGACTCCAGCACACTGATCCCAGGCTGTGTCCCCCTTGACCTGTTCAGTGGTGCCGGTGGTATTACAGACGAAATGCTCTCCTATGTGGGCATCGTTGCGGTGGATGCCTTTACAACCGATCAGGATCAGTTTAACGCCTCCATTGCCGGCGAGCTGTTCCAGTTGCCGGCTGGTCCACTGGGCGCTGCATTCGGTTACGAGTATCGCCGCGAACATTTTGTCAGCGCACCGGACTCGAGCAAGGTACTGGGTGAAATTACCGGCAACACCGGCGCTGGCACCGAAGGCGGCTATACCACCAACTCTCTGTTCGCCGAATTCTTGGCGCCGCTGTATGACAACGGCACTCAGAGCATAGATGTATCACTAGGCCTGCGCTGGGATGACTACAGCACTTTTGGCAACGATACGGTTTACCAACTGGGGCTGGAAGCACAAATTGCCGATGGCCTGAGGTTCCGTGCCACCCAGGGTCAAGTTTTCCGCGCCCCAAGCATTAGTGAACTGTTTGCCGGCCAGGTGGATGCATTCCCACAGTACAGTGACCCCTGTGGGCCCAACGATTTTTCCAGCTCTCCCTTCTGTGACCGTGTTGCTCCACAACAGCTCGACACTCAGGTGTTAGCCCGCCAGGGTGGTAACCCGGACCTCGAGGCTGAGACTGGTGACACTTTCACTGCTGGTTTCGTAATCACTCCGGAACTGCCGTTCGGTGATCTATCTATCACTCTGGACTACTGGCAGACAGAGATGGATAACCTGATCTCCTCTTTGGGTGTTCAGTTCATTCTGGATGACTGCTACCAATCCGGCAACGCCAGCGCCTGTGATCTGGTAACCCGCCGTGCGGACTACAGTGTTGCACAGATTCTGGATGCCTCCCTCAACGTCGCCTCACTAACTGCCAAAGGTGTCGATGTCGAAGCCCGCTATGGCTTTGACACTGACTTCGGTCGTTTTGAGACCTCGCTGTTGTGGGTGCGCCAGCTGGAAAACAGCCGCGTCGCCTTTCCTGGCGACGAAGTTGAAGAGCAGGTTGGTACCATGTCTGAAAACGGTGATGTCTACGCCGAGGATAAAGCCAACTACTCCATCAACTGGTACTGGAATGACTTGAGTGTCTCCTATCTGGGAGAGTACATCGGTGAAATCGAAGCCCCTGCCAGCTTTATCGACTACACTCAGCAGATTGATGCTCAGCTCTACCACGACTTGGCAGCAGCTTACACCTTCCCAACTAACACTCGCGTGTCTCTGGGTGTAACCAACCTGACCAATGAAGAGCCTCCGTACATCGACTTCGGCTTCAATGCAAGTACCGACCCGTCGACTTACCGCCTCTTTGGCCGCTCCTACTACTTGCGTGTTTCTCAGGAATTCTAATTCCGGGAATCATACAAGCTGGTAACATCCTATAAGGATAGGAAACCCACACTCCGGTGTGGGTTTTTTTGTTGGTCAATCAAAATTTGTGCAGTAAACTGACCACATGAACAAAAGTAAACTCCATGAGTCAGCGGAACAGCAGCGAAGAAATGCCTGGGATACCTATTGGGAGGGAACCAAGCAGGCATCAACTTATAAGGGAGGTGAAACTGAAAGTCATATTCTCATGCAAAAATGGAATGTGATCTTCACCAGCATAGCTAATCAGCATACACATATGCTCGACATAGCCTCCGGCTACGGAATCCTGGCATCCCTTGCCTACAAATCTTTAGAGCCCCGAAACACCTCCATTACCTGCGTTGATATCTCTAAATCCGCGTTAGAAGCTATTGAAAAGAAAGTACCGCACGTTAATACAAAAGTCTGTGATGCCGCGCAACTTCCCTTTGACGATGCCTCTTTCACGCTCATCACCAGTCAGTTTGGCGTCGAATATGCCGGTATGGATGCATTTCGCGAGGCTGGACGAGTGCTCCAACCCGGCGGTTTGATAGCGTTTGTTTCCCATTTGACAGATGGAGGGATTCACAAAGAGTGCAACGCCAACCGCGCCGCTGTTGAGGATTTTATCAGAACGGATTTTCTAAATTTGACTCATAATCTGCTTGAAACAAAAATGACTCCTGGTTTCAGCCAGTTGGACATAAAAACTAGAATGGAATGTCTAAAACCAGCGATAGAAGCGACCGTGGATATAGTCAAAAAATACGGACGAAACGTTGCCGGAGGATCTATCGATAAAGTATTTATGGATGCCGCAAAGATTTCCAGGTCAAGTGAAAATTTTGACAAAACCGAAGTTCTCAGCTGGCTTAGAAAGATGGAGAGTGAATTAATAGCCTATTCGGAAAGGATGCGCTCTATGTGTGAAGCATCCCTCGACCAGACAGACATTCAACATATCAAAAACATCCTCTTGGAAAATAACATACATGTAAATACAGTAGAAAAACTGCCATTTGTGGAAGGCGGAGAAAACTGCGCATGGCTGATCACCGCGCAGCGAGGTAGCAGCGGATGAAAGCCTTCAGTCAGAGGATAAAACATCTGGCAAGCATAAATAGTTGGCCAGAAATTCTACAAACATACCAAAACAGTGGAGTAGTCCCAGGGCAAGATCCTGAGTCAGATTTTTATTTAGGTCTTGCAAACTTGTTCCTTGGCAATATCGACACCGCAGAGAATCTATTTCAGAAGACAACTCAACACGATGCTAATCGTTACGATGCCACCTTGTTTTTAGCCAGGTGCAAGTTAGAACAGCGTAGAAATGATTTGGCTTTCGCATTTGCAAAAGGCTGCTCGGTGCCAATGGAAGACCCATATTTTCTGGACATGGCTGGGACAGTATTCAGCCATGTTGGCCGACCGGATATAGCTCTCCCATACCTGGAAAAAGCTTCAACAATCGACTCTTCTTCGACCTCTGTACTTAGCAATCTCGCTATTTGCAACCTGCATTTGGGCAATATCGATACCGCTAGGGCACTCTTTTCCAAAATTATCACACAGGAGCCTCATAATCAGAGGTGTCACTGGCAACTATCCAAGATAACCACGGCAACGGATTACTCCCACATTAAAAACATGAAGGGGATTATCCAAAAGCGTAAACTCAAACCAGAGCATTGCGTTTTTTACAATTACGCAATAGGGAAGGAATTTGAAGACCTTAAAGAATGGGATTTGGCGTTTAAGCATTATGATCTGGCCGCCTCAACCGTCAACAAGCATTTAAACTACGATGTAGCGCTCGACGAAAAACTAGTAGATGAGATCATAACAGCAAACTATCAGTCAAATACTGTCGGACGCCAAGCACAACTCCAAGAAAGCGGACAAGACAATGAGGGCTGTATATTCATTACAGGGCTCCCGCGTTCTGGAACTTCACTAGTTGACCAAATCCTATCCTCTCACTCCGAAATATCCAGTGCAGGGGAATTGCAGACTATAGAAAACTGCATCCAGGAATCGCGCCTGACCAGGCAGCTTTCAGGGCGTGACATTATTGAATATTCTGAAGAATCTGTCTCTAATTTAGCTGGCATTTACAAAGATCGAACCAGGTATTTGCGAACCAACAAACGCTGGATGATAGACAAGCTCCCTCATAATTACCTCTATCTCGGAATTATTGCCAAGTCCTTTCCAGAAGCAAAGATTGTACACGTCAATCGTGAGGCAAAAGATAGCTGTTTTGCAATGTTCAAACAACTTTTCGCATCCAAGTATATGTTTTCTTATTCACAGAAAAGCCTTGCCAGGTATTACATTGCCTACTCAAAGCTCATAGACTTCTGGCGCCAGGAATTAGGAAACCGCTTGATTGAAGTGCATTATGAAAAGCTGGTGAGCGAACCAGAACAAGAAATCAGAAAGCTATTCAAAAAACTTGAGATGCCATTTGAAACCGCTTGCCTGACACCACATAAAACTAAACGGGCAGTTATGACTGCAAGCTCACGTCAGGTCAGACAACCTATCCACCAGTCATCCATTCGAAAACATCAAAACTTCAAACAGCATCTAACTATTTTGTATCAGACCCTTAATAACGAAAAAACTTAACGTCTACGGCCATGCTTATGTGTTTTTTTCACATAGGAGATCAAATGGCTCTATCAATTCCAGTGTAGTTTAGAAATTAAGGCGCTCGCCTGCAGATTGCAATCTTCAAAGTAGACACTCCATAGATTTAAAGTTTGTAGAAAAACTTTCCGATTCCCAACTCAATGTACCATAACTCCGCCTAAAACTGGGCCGGGTAGCGTTAAACTGTTGGGATTGGAAATCGCCGACCTGCACGAAACCCTGCAAATCTAATTAAGCTCCCTTCACATCAACGATTCTAATCACTTCGGGCGCCGCCATTGAGTGGTTGTCGAGAAGCGCCGGAATGTCCACCAGCTAAAACTGCGCAACCGACACGGTAAGATTATATCGTTGGGCGCCTCAGCTCGTATTTAATACAGTTTCGATCCCAATATCTCACCACGGATCCAAAAAAAGTGCAAAGTGCCGACCACCTATGACTTTTTAGCAATTTTTACCAATCACTGTAGCCAGTCGCTAACACAGTATAGTGATCTGTATTGTTAATCGAGCCCATTAGGGCACTATGGAGCGGCTTTCCATCGGTGCCGGAACGCAACAACGATCAAAGTGTGCCCCGCCCGACTTCCGCCCTTTACGGAGCTATAGACCAATTTGCCGGGGTCGCTAGAAATACGCGACAGGCGAGAATTATGTCCAACGCCAAACGCAGTCTCGCAGCGGCAACCACCCTCGTATGTGCATCCACCAGCTACGCCCAGGAGTCCCCGTTCAGTCAGATGGTCGCCTTCGATGATAACCTGACCGATGTGGGCAACACCGGTATCGCCACCAGCGGCGACAACAAACAGGCTGCCATCAGTATCATGTCCCAGCAGCTGGCTCTGAAGCCGGTCACCCCCTCCTGCGCCGACCCCAGCCTCAGTGAAGAGCAATTACTGGGCTGTAGGGAGCCATTACACCGCCGACTTGCTGTTGAACATTATCGGCACCCGGGGTTATTTGGACTATCTGTCCCAAAGCGGTATGGCCCTCGACGTTGACGCCCACAACTTTGTCAGCGCACTGCTGCCCGATCCAACGCGCGAAACCAGCACCGGACTTTACGCCGACCTGGAACAGCTGGGATTACTGCTCCAGGGCGATGCTGGCGTAGCGCAACTGCGCGCCGCAGCCGACCAGTTTGAAGCAGCGGGGGATCTGGTGAGCGCTGCGGCTTACGATGCCCAGGCGGACGCGTGCATTGGCCTGGCCGAGGCCGCAGCGGGGGTCTTCCCGGATGCCGATTGGCAGCGGTGTGCGGTCCACTTCTACCACGATGTGTTGTCCCACGTACCACGTGGGAAAATGCGGGAGGTGGCGGCAATGCTGAAGGCCATTCCTGCCCAGGGGAGCCGTGAGGCCGCCGAGAGCAAATCAAAGGACGTGATCAAGAAGCTGCAGGCCATGAAGCTCAGGGCAGCAGCGGAGTTGGTGGAGAATTCGATCCACGAGACACTGGCCCGCTATGCCTACCCGCCGCGGCACTGGCTGAAAATCAAGACCAACAACCCTATGGAGCGGCTTCTCAAGGAGGCCCGGCGCAGGATCGAAGTGGTGGGCGCATTCCCTGATGGAAATTCTGCACTGATGCTGGTGGCTGCCAAGTTGAGACACGTATCCAGCACCTCCTGGGGAAGCCGGCAAGTACATGAATATGAAACTTGTCAACGAGATGGATCAGGAGGTCATGCACTCGGCAGCTTGATGAATGGCCGGGAAGACCCGCGAAAAAAGTGCGAATGAATATTTACACTACCGCTGGTTTTTGGTAATGATAGAAAAATTTCTTTCATAACTAATAACCAGGGATTTTGGCTTAACAATGAAACCAGCTCAATATTCTATACTGACTTTTTGTCTCCTTTTTTTATCCAAAGCGGCTCTCTCCCAGCCATTAATTTATACCGATGAGTTCAACCTGGACCAGAAAGGCGGGGGGGAGTATTACGAAAACTGGGTTGAGCCCGGGCAGGCGAACTATCTGGTGTCCACCCGGGAGGAACTGGTAGACGCCCTAAGTCAGGCGACCTTCGGGCAGATTATCTATGTGGACGATGATGCGGAGATCAATCTGGGTACTTATGCGTTTTTACAGATTCCAGACGGGGTAACCCTTGCATCAGGCAGGGGGAGAGAGGGCAGCAGCGGTGCGCTGTTGTTCACTGAGGCGTGGGGCAACAGCCGGCTTATCTTCGAATTGCACGACCGTTCCAATATCCGGATTACGGGTCTGCGATTTAAAGGCCCCTACTTTGCCGCCGACACCTCCCGCTGTGATGGCGAGGAAGTGGATGCCGTCAACATTCGCTCATCCCAGGCTATTGAGATCGATAATAATGAATTTTTTGGCTGGCCCCGCGCCGCCATCAATATCATCAATTCACAGTCCATTGAAGTGCATCACAACGCTCTGCACCACAACCGACGCAATGTCAGCGCCGGGCAGTGCCAGGACGGCCAATTGGGTCAAGCCGTGGCGACTAACCTCAGTAAAGACCTCAACATTGAGCATAATATTTTTCAATACAATGGCCAGGATATTGTCAGCCGTGAGGAGCCGTGGGAGGCGCCAGCCGACTACAGTTACAGGTTTACGGCAGCGTATAACCTGGTTCTCGGCGGCAATATCGGTGAGAATTTTGTTTTCTACCGCCGCAGTCCTCATAATTTTAATTTTTACATCACACACTCTTTTGAAATTCATCACAATGCTTTTTTCAAACCCAGCGGGGCCGGGATCAGACTAGATCTACAACCCGTCCTATTTGCCAGGGTTTACGACAATGTGTTCTCCCACAGTAATCAGGGCAGCGCCGTCGAACTGCTCTATGGGTCCGAAAGTATATATGTTTTCGACAATCACTACGGAGAGCCGAAACCGAATGACTGGAAAATTTCCCTTTCCGGCAACCAGGGCTGGCAATACCGTCGTTTCACAAGTCATGACTTCGACAGCGTGGCATGGGGGGATTTCGACGGCGACGGGGCAACCGATGCATTTCTTGCCGACGGCAAGCACTGGTATTTATCCTCAAAGGCAAAAAAATCCTGGAAGAAAATAAATACATCGGCAGCCCCCCTCAAAGACCTGCGCTTTGGTGATTTTAATGGCGACGGAAAAACCGACGTTTTTCGGGCCAATGGCAAGCACTGGTATGTATCCTGGTCCGGAACCAGTGGCTGGCAGAAAATTGGCACATCTGTGGTTTTGGTAAAGGACCTCTATGTTGGTGATTTTAACGGAGACGGTATCGACGACTTATTGACCGACGTGGTTAACTCCGGAGCTTGGTCTGTATCGTGGTCTGGGAGATCCGGGTGGGATCTGGTATTGTCTCGCCCAGCGACGCGATTGTCGGAGACCCGATTTGCAGATCTTGATGGGAATGGCATAACGGAAGTCTATTGGGCTGAGGGAACACGACTGCGCCAAGCTATATCGCGCGATAAGGGGGGCTTTTTCCGGTTTATTAACACTGGCACTTGGGAGTATTTTAGCGGAGGGATTTCCATAGAAGAACTTCGCTTCGCAGATTTCGACGGCGATGGTAAAGACGATTTTTTTAGAGTGAAAAATTCAAAATGGTATGTTGGGTTGAGTAGAGGCTTTGAAAAGACTGAATGGAGGGGAGTCAATAGGTCATCCATCCACATAGAAGATCTGGCGGTACACGATTTTACCGGTAACGGTAAAGCCGATGTGATGAGTCATTGAATCCTGTTGGAAGCTGGGCGCCATCTCAGGATGGCGCCGAAGGCGATGCCCAGCAAGCAGATCCAGGTGGCGGTGCGCTACCAGATCTAGACCGCAGTAATTTCACTGTCCCTGGTCCGGCGCGGCCTGTTGCGCCAGGCTGGGCCGCCTTTCACTGGCGCGACGGGGCAAGAAAATGAGTGAGCAACGACTGATCGGAAACAGGGTACTGGTGACCCGGGCCGAGGACTATATGGGGCCGGCGACCATCGAGCTGTTTGCTGCACGGGACGGAGATTGTGGCCGATACCCGGGACCTCACACAAGAGGGCGCCGTTCAGGAACTGGTGGCGGATAGCGGGCAGATTGATCTGTTAGGGGGCTAGTTCACACTAAGGCCTGTTGACACTAACTGAGTAGGTCCTAGTCACAGGTCCAACACTGGCGCAAAACGCCGACCATCTCCAGCATTCCCGACTGACTTTGCCACTCACTGTAACCCGACGCTGGAGCAGTCCAGTGACCGGGATTGTTAATTGAGTCCATTAGGATACTATGGGGCGGCTTTCCAGAGGTGCCGGAACGCAACAACGATTAAAGTGCGCCCCGCTCTAATTCCGCTCTCTACGGAGCCATAGACCAATTTGCCGGGGTCGCTAGAAATACGCGACAGGAGAGAATTATGTCCAACGCCCAGCGCAGCCTCGCGGCGGCAATCGCCCTCGCATGTGCATCCACCAGCTACGCCCAGGAATCCCCCTTCAGCCAGGTGGTCGCCTTCGGCGATAGCCTCACCGATGTGGGCAACGCCGGTATCTTCACCAGCGGCGACAACAAACAGGCTGCCATCAGCATCATGTCCCAGCAGCTGGGGCTGGGGCCGGTCACCCCCTCCTGCGCCGGCCTCAACCTCTGCCTGCCGGAGGTGGACCCCAGCCTCAGTGAAGAGCAGCTGCTCGCCTCTGCCCAGGCGCAGGTCCAGGCCGCCCTGCCCAGTGTAGGCGGCGGCTGGGCCGTCGGTGGCCATCACACCGCCGACGTACTGTTGAACATTCTCGGCACCCGGGGTTACCTGGACTATCTGTCCCAAAACGGTATGACCCTCGACGTTGACGCGCACAACTTTGTCAGCGCACTGCTGCCCGATCCAACCCGCCAAACCAGCACCGGGCTCTACGCCGACCTGGAACAGCTGGGATTACTGCTCCAGGGCGATGCTGTAGTGGCGCAACTGCGCGCCGCAGCCGACCAGTTTGAGGCAGCGGGGGACCTGGCGAGTGCCGCGGCTTACGATGCCCAGGCGGACGCGCTGCAAGCCCAGATTGATGCGGCACCGGCGACCATCGTGGCCGACTCCGGTGTTACCGGCAACCCGCATCCCCTGGGCCTCGGTTATCTGGAAACCACATTTGGCCGCGCAGATCCAAAGGCCCTCTACTGGGTCAATGGCGGCGGCAACGACCTTCTCGGCGGTTTTGGTGCACTTCTCTCCGGCGCCATCGACGCCGGCCAATACACAGCCGGCATCAACACCGCCGCCAGCATGCTGGCGGATGCGGCCGGCGCCCTGTCGGATGCCGGCGCCAACTATATCCTGGTGTCCAATGTGCCCGACGTGAGCAAAACTCCAGGGTTGTTTGCAGCGGTCAGCGCCGCCGTCAACGGCAGCGCCGAAGCGGCGCAACTCCAGAGCGCCGTGGCCGCAGGGTTGATCACTGCGGAAGAGGCCCAGGCACAGCTGGACGATGCCATCGAAACCACCCTGGCCGAGGCCAGTGCCGCCAGCAACGCTTTCAACCAGACACTGGTCAATGCCGCCCGGGACATAGATGGCGTGCTGATAGTGGACCAGTTTGGTGTACTTCAGGTTTCGCTCGCCAACGCCGCCGCATTTGGCCTGTCGCCCGACCTGGACCAGAGCAGATTCTGTTATGACGGCAGCGGCGGCGACTGTATCGAACACCCGGTGTACGGTATCAACGGCAGCGATCCAGACGACACCAGGCTACTTTTTAACGACACAGTACACCCGACCCAGGTGGGCCAGAATTTACTGGCCGACTACTATACCGCAGTGGTCAACGCCGCCCAGGTCGCCGGCCAGTTGCCGGACCTGAGCGTACAGGCCGCCCGCACCCACACCAACACCCTGGATGCCCGCCTGCTGGGCAGCCGCTACCGCGACGCACACAGCGAAGTATTTGTGAGCGGTGTGTTTGGCGAGAACGATTACGATGGCAGCCTGGGCCTGGCCGCCAGCGGCGACGGCAGCGGGGGGCTGATCGGAGCCACCTACGCCCTGCGCGACAATGCCGAAGTGGGCTTTGCCCTGAGTCGCAGTGACATGGAGACAGACAACAACCTGTCCGCAGTGGAATCCACCGCAACCAACTACAGCCTGTTCGGTCGCCTCCACCACGACATATTTTTCGTCGACGCCAGCGCCACCCTCACCGATATGGATTACGACCGCATATCGCGCAACCTGCGTCTGGGCAGCAGTTTCAACCAGAACCTTGACGCCAGTACCAGCGGTGAAAGCCTGTCCCTCAGCCTCACTGGCGGAGTGAACCTCTCCACCGGTGCAGCGCAGTTTGGCCCCTTCGCCAATGTCGCCCAGACCAGGGTGGAGGTGGACGCATACAGCGAAGATGCCATTAGTGGCTTTACCTACACTGATGCCAACGGTGTCGAGCGAGACCCGTTCGGCATGAATTTTGGCTCCCAGGAGCGCCGCTACACCACCATGCGCCTCGGCGCCTTCGCCAGCATGGACTGGAACTCGGTCAGTGCCTACGGCCAGATCTGGTATGAAGACACCACCGGCAACGAAACCGACTCGCTGGAGGTTGGAGTGAAATCCATAGAGGGGAACATGAACGCCATGCCCAGCTATGACAGCACCGACACCGGCTTGTTCGAGGACGGCGCCGGCGCCCAGGTCGGCCTGCGCTGGCAGGTGGCCAGTGCCATTGACGTCAGCGCCAACCTGACTGCGCGACCCACTTCAGAGACCGGCGCCATCAGCGTAAGTTACCGTTTCTAGCCACAAAAACAGAAGTGCCCGCTGCATCTGCAGTGGGCACTTCTCCCTTCCTTACGCCTTGGGGCTGCTGAACGAATTCAAAGCCTCCCGCTGCCGCGGACTCCCGATACAAGGCCTGGCAATATAAGGGCTCTACCCCGGACAACCATATGCACCTGATACAGACCCCACGCCTGCGTATCAGGCGTTTCCATCCCGGCGATGCCCCCTTTATCCTCAAGCTGGTGAACGATCCGGATTTCCTGCGCTATATCGGTGACCGCAAGGTTCGCAATCTGGAGGACGCGCACGCCTATCTCGAAACAGGCCCCATCGCCATGTACCGCGACCACGGCTTCGGTTTGTATATGGTCGAAACCCACAGCGGTGAACCCATAGGCACCTGTGGGCTGATGCAGCGGCAGAGGTTGGCCCACGCGGATATCGGTTTCGCGTTTTTGCCGGAATTCCGCCACCGGGGTCTGGCAGAGGAATCAGCCCGGGCGGTTCTGAACTATGCCCTGGAGGAGCTGGGACAGCCCAACCTGTTTGCCATAGTGCAGGCGGACAATCTCCGCTCGATCCGATTACTGCGCAAAATCGGCTTCAAGGCCGAGGGTTGGTTTCGCCTGCCCGACAGCGACGAGCCCCTGAGTTTAATGGCGCTGCATAGGGAAGCGTCACAGGACCTGGACAGGTAACCCTTTGACAAGAGCCGGCGGTGAACTAGGCTGCAAATTATCCCCTGTTCAGGAATCACGAGGCGAATCATGATCATTGCCACAGACATGCCGGAGGTCGCTCAGTGCGCCGCGATTCAATGCGCCTACAACAGTGACCACAACTGCCACGCCCGCGCCATCACCATTGGTGGAGATGCAAACCCCGGCTGCGACACTTATTTTGCCAATTCCAGCCACACCCTCAGCAGTCGCGCCGCCGGCGTCGGGGCCTGCAAGGTCACCAGTTGCAGCCACAACGACGACTTCGAGTGTTCCGCCGACAGCATCCTTATGGATACCAACGGCACAAGTGTGCGCTGTATGACCTACAGTACCCATTAGCAGGTTGTTGAAAAAGCCCTCCCTGGCTTTCCTCAACCCGGGTTTGCGGTGCATGTCCGCAAACCCTCAACGACAAATCAAGCAGTTACATGCTTGATGTGCGGCCCGAACATCCCTGTTCGGGACGGCAGGCTGCTGAAAAATACTTTTTCAACAGCCTACCAGGGCTTGTTTACACTAAGCCCCGACTTGCGGGCGCTAAACCCTATTGGCCCGCCTGGCGGTTGTCGGCGGGTCGTCGCCGCCCACTCCCCCGGCCCGGCATCAGTGCGAAACCGGTGCAAACTGCGATCAGCCCAACACTGACCAGCAGCCCCAGTAATGACTGCTGTGGCTGCTGTTGATAAAGCCAGCCTCCGGCGGCGAACCCTATGCTGTAACCGCCGGTATGCATCATCGACAGGGTTCCAAAAAGCCTGCCGCCGCGTAGTCCCGACTGACTCAGCAGGGCACTGTAACCCGGCACCAGAAAAGCGGTACCCACCACAAACAACAGCAGTCCCACCGCCGCCGCGCCTCCCCCCAGAGTCGTGTAGAGCAACAATGTACCCACGCCCAGGGACACCACCCCCAGAGTCAGGCTCAACTGCGGCGCCTCGAGTCGACGCACTAACCCCACCTGGACCACAAAACCGCAAATAGCCACTGCAGCCAGCAGCACCGCAGCGGTGGATGACGCCCCCAGGGCGCTCAGGCCATATAAATCCTGCAGCACCGGCCCCATTACCACCTGCAATTGGCCCACACTGACCGTGCCCAGCAAAGCTGTGGCAAAAAGTGCCAGAGCAGCCGGGGGCAGAGGCGCTTGCAGAGGAATTTTCGCCGGTTTGTCGGCCGCCCTGGCACTGGGGAAGCTCACCGTCAACAATAATGCAGCGAGGGGTAGCACAATCAACCAGGCCAGTGGCCACAGATCCCCCAGCAGCAGGGCCGGTAGCACCAGCAAGGGCCCCAGCCCCCGGCCCAGATTGGCTGCGGCACTGAGCCCCGAGAGAGTGGCCAGTCGCCTGGCCGGATCACCGGATTCCACCGCCCAGGCCTGACAGCCGGGGTAAATGGCGGCAGCGTGCAATCCGTACATCACCCGGCTGGCCATCAGGGCCGGCATTGCTTGACTCCCGTCCCAATGGCCCAGCGCCATCCCCAGCAACAGGACCACAAACAGGCACTGGGCGAGCAGCGCACCCACCAGACCCGCCAGTACAACTGACTTGCGACCTATCCTGTCGCCCAGGCTGCCCCATGCGGGCCCGGCAATCATCAGGCAGAAGGTACCCAGGGCCACCAGGCCGCCAATACTGGCCAGCTCCAGACCACAGTGTTCTGCAATCAGAGGAATCTGGGTGAGCAACACCATCTGCACAGCGCCCTGGCTGGCCACCACACCATGGATTTTCCGCCGCTGCAGCGATTTCCGCATCCGGGACTCCACCAATAAAAATAAAAACGAAATCCTGCCAGGCGCCCTTTCCCTATTCGCAAACTATTAACCCGGCAATTTATTGAGCTGTCACAACAGGGCCAACTGAGTTGGTGTCAACAGGCCCGAAAAAAGCAGAAAAATTTCCCGCCCACAGGCTTGCAGTGCGTCCAAATTACCTGCATGATATTTTAAATGCAAACCATTATCGTTTTTATTTAAAGAAAAAATGCCCAACATGAACATCTCCCCATCCGGTATGGCTGCTCCGCTCCCCGCCGCAGAGCCGAACCATGGCCGCAATGTGTTTCTGGCGGCACAAAGGTTGTCAGCCAACTGCTTTTTCAACGCACTGTTGCGGGAAACCGGCTGTGGCACCTGGTACCGCCGGGAGAGAAGACCACTGCCGAACGGTGTCTCAGCACCGGCTGTCTGCATCCCACTTGCCACCGGCAAAACCGAGTTGTGGCTGAATGTCTCCTATTTCAGCGAGTGTGGCAGACACCAGTTTGCACTTCCAATCGTATGGCGCAGTAGCGACGGCCACTGTGCCCAGGTGGATCTCGCGCAGGCCGCACAGCTGGTGGCGGATGAACCCGGTTTTTTCCCCGGTGCGGACAGGGTATCCCGCGCGCAGTTTACCCGGCGTGTAGAGGCCAGTGTCGACAATATGGCGCAAGCCCTGAGAGCGCGCAGCGCCGACTGCGAACACTTGTTTACTCAGCCACTGACTTTTGTAGAGGCGGAGCAGGGGCTTCTGTGCGGCCACGCCATCCACCCGACCCCCAAAAGCCGGGAACCTTTCACCGATGAGGACGCGCAGTGTTACGCACCGGAATTCGGCAACCATTTTTCCCTGACTTGGCTGGGAGTGGATGCGCAATTTGTGTGCGGCGCCAGCAGTGCCCAACTCAGCCAGGGTGCCGTCGCCGACCAAGTGAGGGAGGGTGACGGCGTTGCCCCGGCACCGGGGGGCATGGTGGCCCTGCCGGCCCATCCCTGGCAGTGGCGCCGACTGCGCAAAGACACGCGACTGGCGGCACTGATCGCACAGGGGAAAATTATCGAGTTGGGCTGTGGCGCAGCCTCCTGGCACGCCACTTCCTCGCTGCGCGCCGTTTACAGTGCGCAGAGCCCTTATATGCTGAAATTCTCCCTCAGCCTGCGCCTGACCAATTCGGTTCGCACCCTGCAGCCCCAGGAGGCAGCCCGTGGCCTAGAAGTGCTCAAGGTGCGCGATACCCCGGTGGGGCGCGAATTCACTTCTCGCTACCCTCACTTCCACATATTGGCAGAGCCGGCCTATCTGATGCTCACCGACAGTGAGGGCGAACAGATCGTCGAGAGCCTGGTGATGTTTCGCGAGAATCCGTTTGTTGGGGAAAAGTCCCAACACACCTGTGTGCTGGCGACACTGACCCAGGACCATCCGCAAGGGGCTCCCTGCCGCGCGGCACAACTTATTTTACAGTTGGGGCAGCGGCGGAATCTCTCCCCGGCAGCAGCCACCAGGCGTTGGTTCGCCGCCTTTTTGGATGTGGTCGTTGAGCCACTGCTGATTGCCCAGGCGGATTTCGGCATGCTGTTTGGCGCCCATCAGCAAAACCTGATTCTCGCCTTCCGGGACGGGATCCCGGTTGCCGGTTACTTTCGCGATTGCCAGGGCACGGGATACAGCCAACTGGGAGAGCAGCTGCTGCGCCCCCATCTGCCGGATCTTGCCCGGGATGGTGACAACCTGATCCACGAGGCGCAGGCAAACCGTCTCTTCGTTTACTACCTGATCGTCAACAGCACTTTTGGCCTCATCTCCGCTCTGGCCGCCGCGGAGCTTTTGACCGAGCGGGAATTACTCTGTCAGCTGCGCGATCGGCTGCAACTGCTGTGGGAGGGAAGACGAAAGGATCGCAGTTGCCTGGAGTATCTATTGCACGACGCGGAAATCTGGGCCAAAGGCAACTTCCAGTGTGCGCTGACCGGAATGAACGAAACCACCAGTGCAGACCCATTTTCCATATATCACAGATTGCCAAACCCTTTGTTAATCCGGCAACCGCACAAGTCGCAGGGTTAAGGCTGCGCAAGGATGTGTCTCCAGCGAATGGAGGCCGGCTCTGAAAAGGACTTCATCAGATAAAGCAGTTTCACCAGATTCTTAACCCGGGAACTCAATAAATTGCCGGATTAACGTGGCATAGGGATGTGCCATCGCCGGGCAAAGGCCGGCGCAAGCCCTTGAAAACCAGGCGATTCCGCGTAATTGCGCAGGTTTTCAAGGGCGACAATCCAATGGATGAAGGACCATCTATTGGATTGCCGCGTTAAAAATAACCGCAAACACCCAGAGAGGGATTACCCCGGCGCTGGAGATCCCAATGGTTATCGCAACTATAAGGAAAGGAGAATGAACAGCCTCGCGGCCAGAACCGAATCAATGAACCGGCGGAGCGGCACACTGCCCGATGGACGCCGCTGGGATGCCCTCGAGAGGGGCTTTCGCTGTCAACTCAACGGGGGGGTATTGATCGCGATCGACTATATCTCCGGGGGCGAGTCCGCCCGGATTACGGGGCCCTCGGGCGGCATTGCAGCTGCGGAACTCGACCAGTGGTTTGACTGGCTTTTCGCCCTGAATCCCGCTTTGCAACGCATAGTGGTATCGGCCCCGGGCCGTATCCGCACCACTGCCGTCAAGGAAGTATCCAGGGTGGATTTCTACAGCCGGTCGGAATTATGGTATCGCGGCAACAATGGCGGCAACTTTCCCCTGCAGTGGGTGGAGAGTGAATCGGGATTTCGCCATCCCCTGCGACTGGCACCGCTCAGGGGCGAAATATACCGCCGCCACTTTTACTCCCTGGGTATGGATTTAAGCCTGCGCCATCTGGACCCCGAACAGGACCTGGAGTTATTTACCCAGTGGATGAACCAGCGACGTGTGGCGCGCTTCTGGGAAGAAGCCGGAGATATTGCGAAGCAGAGACGCTATATAGACCAGGTCCTGCAGGATCCCCATAAATCCCCCCTTATTGCCAGCTTCGACGATGTGCCATTTGGCTATTTTGAAATCTACTGGGCGATGGAGGACCGCATTGGCCCCCATTGCGACGCACAACCCTACGACCGCGGCTTTCATCTACTGGTGGGAAACAAGCGTTTTCTGGGCAACCGTTTTACCCGTGCCTGGCTGAATGGCGTCTCCCATTTTTTATTTCTGGACGATAACCGCACCCAGACCCTGGTGGGTGAACCCAGGGCCGACAATGTCGCCATGCTGAAGTATTTAAACGAGACATTCGGCTGGCAAAAAATCGCTGAATTTGATTTCCCGCACAAGCGGGCTGCCCTGGTGCAGTGTGAAAGGGATATTTTTTTTCGTGCCATGGGGGGCGTATGAACATGGAGGATCTCTATTGGAGGCAGGCCAATCGCAGACTGCTGGCAAAATCACTGGCGGAGCTTTGCTACGAGCAGGCCCTGGTGCCGAGCCCCGGGAAGGACGGCATCTGCCGGGTTTCACTCAAATCCGGAGTGGACTATCGGTTTCGCGCCCGCCTGACCATTTGGGACTGGCTGTACATAGATGTCGCGAGCCTGGAGCGCGTATATAACGGCCGAACCACGCCGGCGGAGGACGCAGCGCAGTTCTTTATCGACGCCGCCGCCAACCTGGAGGCCAGTCCCGCCACCCTGGGCAATTTGCTGCAGGAGCTGGCCAACTCCCTGGTGGCCGACGTGACCCTGTTGCAAAAACAGAAGGGGCTTGATGCCGGCACACTGGCGCAGCTGCCTGACGAGCAGCTGCAGTGCCTGCTGGACGGACACCCCAAAGCCATGGTCAACAAGGGGCGCATAGGCTGGGGAGCGCAGGAGTTCGATGCCTACGGCACCGAGTCCGCCAAAGGCGTGCGCCTTTTATGGCTGGCGGTCAGGCGCGAATTAGCTGTCAGCGGCAAGGGGGGTGGCTGGGACTGGCCGCAACTGTTAGCCGAGAGCCTCAACAAAGAGGAGTGCCGGCAACTGGACTGGGTAGCGCGGCAGAAAGGTATCGACTGGCAGGCCTTCCTGCCCCTGCCGGTACACCCCTGGCAGTGGCAGCACCATATCCGGCAGCACTATGCGCAGCCAATCAGCCGCGGTGACCTGGTATTCCTGGGCGAATTTGGCGATGCCTACCTGCCGCAGGTATCGCTGCGCACCCTGTCGAACCTGTCGCGCCCACAGGCACTGCACCTGAAACTGCCGCTGACTGTGTTAAACACTTCCTGCTACCGGGGCATCCCGGGCAAGTACACCCGCTGCGGGCCGGCTCTGTCCGCCTGGATGCAGCAGCTTTGCCAGCGCGATGCGGAACTGAGCGCGCGGGGTACCTGTGTTATGCAGGAAGTGGCGGGAGTGCAGGTCCCACAGGCGCACCAGGAGCAGATAGACGGGGGGCCCTATCGCTACCGCGAACTGCTCGGAGCCACCTGGCGGCAAAGTCCCGCCAGCCTGTGTGCCCCGGATGAGCGGCACCTGTTGATGGCCGCACTGTTGCAGCGCGACGAAGGCGGCAACTCCGTGGCGGCAGCACTGATCCGGGCATCCGCCCTGTCCGCCCAGGAATGGCTCGAACACCTCTTCGATGCCACCGTAGTGCCCCTCTACCATCTGCTCAGCCGCTACGGTATCGGCCTGGTGGCGCACGCACAAAATATTACCCTGGTATTGCGCGCGGACAGGGTCGTGCGGGTTTTGCTGAAAGATTTCCAGGGTGATCTGCGCCTGGCGCAGGGGGACTTCCCGGATCGTGCAGACCTGCCTCCTGAGGCACTGGCGGCACTGGATCAACTGCCCCCCAGCCACATTTTCCACGACCTGTTCACCGGGCATTTTGTCACGGTACTGCGCTATCTGTCGGCACAACTGATGGCGGAAACCGGGCTGCACGAACTGGACTTCTACGGCGTGCTGGCCCGGGTTCTGCGCCGTTACCAGAATGCAGCTGTGCTGCAGGACCCGCAGATGACGCAGCGTTTTCACCAGTTCAACCTGTTCCGCCAGTATGTGGAACGGGTCTGTATCAATCGCGTGCGCTTGCGCCAGGGCTACGATGACAGTGCCGCGCGGCCTGTGCCCATTATCGGCGGCAAGCTGCACAATCCCCTGTGGTTGGCCGAACAGCGGCAGCGCACACAGGATTCCAATGAACCAGAGACCCTTTCCCCAGCGGAGGCCACTTTATGATGCACTGCCTGGATCTCGCCGGAATCGGCGCCGGCCCCTTTAACCTGGCGGTCGCCGCCCTGATGCGGGAACAATCCCTGAGCCACCGTTTCTTCGAAGCCAAAACGGAGTTTTCCTGGCATCCGGGGCTGATGCTGCCGGGGGCCATGATGCAGACTTCTTACCTGAAGGACCTGGTCACCCCGGTGGACCCGACCAATCCCTGCAGCTTCCTCGCCTATCTGGTGGAAAAAAAACGTTTTTACGATTTCCTGCACGCGGAACAGCGCACCGTGAGCCGCTGCGAATTCGCGGATTACCTGAGCTGGGCCGCCCACCGCCTGAAGTCTGTGCAGATGGGCAGCCGGGTGCACAGTGTCCTCGACCAGGGCGACCACTTCCGGCTGGATGTACAGGGCCCGAGTGGGCGTGAGTCGGTATGCGCGCGAAACCTGTGTATCGCCGCCGGCAAAAAGCCCCACTTCCCCCTGTGCAGCAAACCACTGTTGTCAGACAAGTGTTTCCATGCGCTGGAAATCGCCCTGCGCGATCCCGACGTCAACGACAAGCGTATTGCGGTAATCGGCGGCGGCCAGACCGGCGCCGAAGTAGTGATCAACCTTTTGAGCGGACACTGGGGACGGCCGGCGCAGGTAACCTGGGCATCCCGCCGCAGCAATTACCTGCCGCTGGATGAAACGCCCTTCACCAACGACTGGTTTACCCCCGAATACGTCGATGCATTCCGCCAGCTGAGCCCACACCGCCGCGAGGAAATTGTCGCCGAGCAAAAACTGGCCTCGGACGGCGTTTCCCCGGCCACCCTCACCCAACTCTACCAGTTGTTCTACCGGCTGGCGCACCTGGAGGGGGATTCCGAGCGCGTGGTGCTGATGCCCAACCGGGAACTGGTGGCTATGTCCTGCCGCGGCGATTACCAGTTGCAGCTGGAAAACCACCTGCTGGGGGATACCCGTGGCCGCGAATGGATCAGCGCGGACATGGTGATCCTGTGCACCGGATTGAGCGAAGCCCTGCCGCCGTGCCTCGCTCCCCTGCAGGAGCGAATTCCCCGCGATGACCATGGCCGCCTGCTGCTGGACAACGCCTTTGCCACCCGGCTTGAAGGGGATAGCGGCGAGCGCCGCCTGTATTTCCTGGGTACCGGCCGGGCCAGCCACGGCATTGCCGAGCCACAGTTGAGCCTGTCCGCCTGGCGGGCCGCGCAGGTGGTCAATGACCTGCTCGAAACGGAGGTGTACGACATCCGCCAGACCGGCAATTTTATGAAGTGGATAACCCCGCAGACGTCCCGGGTCGCAGTAGCCTGAACCCCCGCCGAACTGCGGGGACAATAAGTCGTCCGCCCTGCTGCCGTTGGGCTGACACTTCCAGACCCGGTTAGATCGCAAGTGCCTGCTATTGACCCGGCAGCTAAACAAGTTGGCGGGTTAATGCGGCATATGCCCCACCAGAGCATGATGCGACTCCACGCAATTGCGCAGCTTTTCATAAGCGTCAGGCCCGTTCAGCAATGACAGCAGTAACAGCTGACTAAACCAATGTCCGTATAGACACGGGCCCATTCATTCTTTTTTCAACCTTCCTCAATTCCGCGCTTTCCAGTTACCAAACTGTGTGTCTATTGCTTTCGGCCCACGGAGAGCGTGTCGATTTTAACCAGCCCTCTGGCGCTCGGCGTTCAAAGCCAGACAACCCGGGCACTGGCATCTGTGTATCTTCTCAATTCAATTGTGACTCAACGCAAACTTCGAACCGCTTTATTTCAGGCACATCACTAAATTGACCGATTGGCGTCAAAATCAACATATCGAACACTGATGTGTATGAGGATTTAGGCGCAACCTTCGTCAACTAGCTACTGTTTGCATTGAATCAATACGATGAGTTCACAAACCTGTTGGCAACCGTACTGAGATACTGCCGTGACTGCGAAAGTTATCGTCATTACAACAAACTCACATAACACAGAAAGGTACCTGTCCGACTATCCTGCCCGACCATCCAGTATTCCGTCGGCGGACAGCAAGACCTGAATTTCCTGTTTTTTTAGCTTCAATCCAGAGTTTATTCATCCACTCACACAGGAGGACAAAACAAGCCGATAACTAAGTTACGAGGATGTATCCAAGGCACACCATGAAAATAATCATGGCAGTGTGCCAATAAAAATAAATCAGGAGAAACTCACAGTAATGAAAAGCTCAATTGCTAAAGTGCAGCGCAAATCGATTTTGCTCTGTACTGCGCTAATGTTGTGCGGCTCAGTCACAACCCAAGCCGTTGAACGCAACATGCCTTCAGCCGTACCCGCACAATCCGGAATAGGCACGGACAGGCTTATCGTAAAATTCAAGGACACTGTCTCCGCAACCAATGCTGCAGTCATGTCCCGCAGCATGGTGGATTCAATGTCCTACCGGGCCGGGGAACCACTGGCGCACTCGCGACGCCTGGCCACTGGTGCCCAGCTGCTCAAAATGGAAAAACGCCGCAGTGGCGCCGCCCTGCGGGCGGTGATGAATCGCCTGCGACAGGATCCGAATGTCGAATATGTGGAGCCGGACCTGCTGCTGCAACCCATGGCAACACCTACCGATCCCAGTTACAACCAGCAGTGGCACTACTTTGAAGCAACCGGAGGCCTCAACCTGCCCACTGCCTGGGACAGCTCTGAGGGAGAAGGCGTCGTAGTGGGGGTACTGGATACCGGTTATCGTCCCCACCCGGACCTGGTGGACAATCTGCTGCCCGGCTATGACATGATTTCCGATAACTTCGTCGCCCAGGATGGCGGCGGCCGCGACAGCGATGCCACTGACCCGGGTGACTGGGCGCCGGCCGGAACCTGCGATCCCAACGATCCCGGAAGTAACAGCAGCTGGCACGGCACTCATGTGGCCGGCACCATCGCCGCCGTCACCAACAATGGTATCGGCGTTGCGGGCGTTGCTTACAAAGCGAAGATAGTCCCGATCCGGGTACTGGGCCGCTGTGGTGGTTACACTTCCGATATCGCCGACGGCATCATCTGGGGCGCCGGTGGCAGTGTCAGCGGTGTACCGGCCAACCCCAACCCGGCGCAGGTGCTGAACCTCAGCCTCGGTGGCGAACAGAGCTGTCAGTCCACCACGCAAAACGCCATTAATATTGCGCGCAACCTGGGTACCACCGTCGTGGTCGCCGCTGGAAACTCCCGCAAAGACGCCGGCGGCTTCAATCCCGCCAGTTGCTCGGGTGTGATTTCAGTCGCCGCTACGGATCGCAGCGGTGGTCGCGCCTGGTACTCCAACTTCGGCAGCGTAGTGGACGTGGCGGCACCGGGGGGTGATATCTCCATCCGCACCAACGGCGTTCTGTCCACGCTGAACAGCGGCAATCGGGGCCCGGGAAGCGACAATTACGAGTTTTACCAGGGCACCAGCATGGCGGCACCACACGTCGCGGGCGTGGCCGCACTGATGTATGCGCTGGACAGTGACATTACCCCGACCGAGGTTGAAACCATCCTCAAAAACACCACCCGTAGCTTCCCAGCCAGCTGCAGCCAGTGCGGCACTGGCATAGTCGACGCAGCCGCGGCGGTCGCCGCTGTGTCCGGCAGCGGTGGCGGTGGCGGTGGCGATCCGGTTACCGACAGTCTGGAGAATGGGGTCGCCAGGACCGGCCTTTCCGCCAGCACCGGCGAAGTACTGCGCTTCACCATGGAAGTGCCCGCCGGCGCAAGCAATCTCAGCTTCCAGATAGCTGGCAGCAACGGCGATGCCGACCTGTATGTGCGGTTCGGTTCGGAACCCGACCTCACCAATCACGACTGCCGGCCGTATCTCAGCGGAAGCAATGAAACCTGCAACATCTCTAATGTACAGGCTGGCACCTACCATGTGATGGTACGTGCCTACAGCAGTTTCAGCGGTGTGAGCCTGGTGGGAAGTTACGATGAAGCCGGTTCCGGAGGTGGCGCCACCAGCTTCACCGAAACCAACCTCTCCGGCTCCCAGGGCAGCTGGCAGCACTTCACCCTGCAGGTGAACGAAGGTATGTCCTCGCTGGATGCGGTGATGTCGGGAGGCAGTGGCGACGCTGACCTGTACCTGCGCTACGGTACCCAGCCCACCACCAGCAGCCACGTTTGCCGCCCCTATTTAATAGGCAACAACGAGAACTGCAGTATCCCCAACCCGGATGCGGGCACCTGGTACATCAGTATTCGTGCCTACCGGGCCTACTCCGGAGTCACCCTGGAAGCCGAGGCCACCCCTTAGCCCCAGCGGTTTATTCCGCAGTAACAAAAAGGCCGGCGCAATGCCGGCCTTTTCTGTATCCGCTTGAGCCCTTGCCCCATACCCGAGGCAGCAGCCAAAAGAGTGCCGAAGAGCTGCCGGTTGGATATCAGGAATCGATCAGGCCGAAGTCCCGGCGCAATACTTCGATCAAATCCGCTTTCGGGTTGTCGGACATCTCCAGCTTGCGGCCAGTGATTTTCTCCGCAATATCCACATAGGTGGCAGACAAGTCCATCAGCATGGATTGTGGCAATTCGCTGTTTTGCGCGAGCGCCTGGCGCTCGGGCATGCGATCCTTATTCAGCAGAATGTCCGGGTCCGGGAAATGGCTGAGCAGTGCCTGGCGAAATCCCTCTTTGGATTTTTCCACCACCTTGCCCGCACGGTAGTCGGCGCCGTCCCAGATGCGGGAGGAATCCGGCGTGCCCACCTCGTCCATATAGATCAGCTTTTCGCTGCCATCGGCGCCGGTGACATAGCCAAATTCAAATTTGGTGTCGACAAAAATCTGGTCCAGCCGCCCCAGCTCCGCGGCGATAAGATCAAAACCTTCCTTGAGCAGCTTTTCGTAGAGGTCTATGTCGGCTTCGCTGCGAAAGTTGAAGGCGCGGTAGTTGTCCAGGATATTCTTGCGGGTGATGTTCGCATCGTCTGCTTCCGGCACCCCCGGTATGCCTTTCAGTACCCCCTTGGTGGAAGGCGTAATCAGCAGTTCGGGCAGTTTCTGGTCTTTCTGCAGCCCGTCGGGAATCTGGATACCGCAGAATTCCCTTTCCCCTCCCCGGTAGGCGCGCCACATGGAGCCGGTGATGTACTGGCGCGCGATCGCCTCGATCATCAGCGGGCGCGCCCGCTGGACTATCCACACCAACGGATGGGGCACATCGAGAATATGGCTGTCGGCGAGCCCGCGGTCCCTGAACAGTTTGAACCAGTGGTTGGAAATCGCATTTAGCGCCGCACCTTTACCCGGTACGCCGCGCATACCGCCCTCTCCCTGCCAGATGCAGTCAAACGCCGAAATGCGGTCGGAGATCACCATCACCGCCAGCGGTGCGTCCTCTGCCACCGGGTAGCCCCTCTCCTTTATCAGGCGACGGCTGTCGGCTTCGGTCAACCAGTAAACTGAACGGACCTTGCCACTGTGAACGGGCTTGTCGGTGCGGATCGGCAAATCGTCGTTGACCGCCAGTACTCTGTCAGCGAGGCTCATGGATGGCTCCTATTACCATATTGGGCTGGAAAATAAGCGCGGGATTCTAGCAAAAGCCCCAATGCCTCGACAGAGGTTGGGGCGCACAGGTTGATTCTGGATAGGCCGGCCGCGGCTCACTCCGGCGAACTCTCCCCGTCACACTGTGCCGCTTCGGCTTCCCGGGCCTGCCACTCCGCCTGGTGCTCGCTGGTGGGCCAGGCATTCATGATCGCCTTGATCAGCGTTGCCAGCGGAATGGCGAAGAAAACCCCCCAGAAACCCCAGATGCCGCCAAAGAACAGCACCGCCAGAATAATCGCCACCGGGTGCAGATTCACCGCCTCGGAAAACAGCAGCGGCACCAGCACATTGCCATCCAGCACCTGGATAATGCCGTAGGCCAGCATCAAGTAGAGGAATTCACTGCTCCAGCCCCACTGAAACAGACCGATGGCGGCCACCGGCAGGGTCACTACCGCCGCCCCTATATAGGGGATCAGTACGCTGAGCCCCACCGCCACCGCCAGGAGCAGCGCATAGTTGACGCCCAGCATCAGGAAGGCGGCGAAGCTGACCAGGGCCACGATAGCTATCTCGATCACCTTGCCGCGCACATAGTTGGCCACCTGGTCGTTCATCTCGTGCCAGATCTGGCGCAGCATGGGCCTGTGCTGGGGCAGGAAGGACGCACACCAATTGAGCAACTGGGCCGAATCCAACAGGAAAAAGAACACCAGAATAGGCACCACAACCGCGTATATCAGTACCCCGGCCAGCACCGGCAGGTTGGCGAGAGAAAAAGTCACCAGTGTCTGGCCAATGGTGCCCAGCTCGCTGCCAACGCTATTGAAAATCTCGTCAATCTGCGCCGCGGAAATCAGGCGCGGGTACCGTTCCGGCAACAGCAGCAACAGCTGCTGCCCCTGCTCGACCATGTTCGGCAACTCCGCGAACAGCTTCACCAGCTGGCGCCAGAAAATCGGCAGGATCACGAAAAACAGCGTGGCGATAACGCCCACCAACACCAGGCAGGCGAGACTCACCGCCACGCCATGGGGCAGTTTCCACGACTTTAACCGCACCACCAACCCCTGCATCAGGAAGGCGATGATCAGCGATGCCAGTACCGGCGCCAACACCTGCCCCAGAGTTGCCAGAACCACCAGTGATGCCAGCAGGAACAGTACCAGCAGGATCACCTCCTCCTGGCTGAAATACCTGTCTACCCAGTTTTTGAAAATGGTGAGCATGGATTCTCTGTTCCCGTCCTTAAGTGGTGGCAAGCAGCCAATAGCGGAATTCGCCATCAATGCATTCGGCCCGCAGCAGTGGCTGACCGCTCAGTTCTGCAAAACTGTGAAAATCGCGCCAGGAGCCGGGGTCGGTGGCCAGCACCCGCACCAGGCGGCCGGCGGGCTCTTCCCGCAGGGCGCGGCGCATCGCCAGCAGAGGCTGGGGGCAGCGCAAGCCGCGGGCGTCTATGGTCGCTGCGGCGTCCCACTGGACCCCGCCGCCCGAGGTCGCCCGGCTGCTGGAAATTTCCTCTGACATCGACTGCCCGCCGCGCTTTGTGAACCGCGGCGGATTATAACCCGGTTCCGGTCGCCACTGGCGACACACCCGCAACCCCTTGCCGGCGGCGCAGTCCCCGGGGCGCGCCGGATAGCGAATTTCGCGAACCAACCCCCAGTCTCCCGGTCCAAGTCTCGACAGCTTCGCCGCGATGCGTATAGAGTTGTTGTATTAACTTCACCGTCGGCTCTTCCAGCAGTATGCAAATGACTGACAACACCACAGTTTTACCGCGCCAACGCCTGCGCCAGTGGCTCTCTGCCCTGCTGGCTGTGCTGGTTTTCGGGTTGCTGCCGGGCACCGGGCCGCTGGCAATCGCAGACGACAACCAGATCCAGCTGCCCCTGCTGGGTGACAGCAGCAGTGGGGTCGTCTCCCAGGCGCGGGAAAAGGAACTGGGCCAGATGTGGCTGCGCATGTTCCGCAGCCAGGTGCCCACCTCCAGCGATGCCCTACTGCAGCAGTATGTGGAAAACACCCTCAAAGATCTGGCGCAGTATTCTCCTTTAAAGGACAAGTCCCTCGACGTCGTTGTGGTCAACAACGACTCATTGAACGCCTTCGCGGTGCCCGGCGGGGTCATCGGCATTCACACCGGCCTGTTCCTGTTTGCCGAAAACCAGGATCAGTTTGCTTCGGTACTGGCGCACGAACTGGCCCACCTGAGTCAGCGGCACTATGCGCGCTCGCTGGAGGCCCAGCGCAACAGCACCCTGCCCACCCTCGCCGGCATGCTCGGCGCACTGGTGCTGGCGGCCACCGCCGGTGGCGACGCCGGCATCGCCGCCATCACCGCCACCCAGGCCGCCGCGCTGGACAACCAACTCCGTTTTTCCCGCCAGAATGAACAGGAGGCGGACCGTATCGGCATAGAGACCCTGGCCAAGGCCGGCATGAACCCCGACGCCGCTGGAGAGATGTTCGAGCAGATGTTGAAGGCGACCCGCTATTACCGCCGGCCACCGGAATTTCTGCTCACACACCCGGTCACCGAAAAGCGGATTGCGGATGCCAAGTTGCGCGCCAGTCGCATGCCCCAGGCCCACTATTCCGACAGCCGCGAATACCACCTGATGCGCTCCCGTGTCCGCGTTGCGGCCGAAGCGACACCCCAGCAGGCGGTCAAGCGTTTCCAGGCGGAGTTGCGCGGTGTCAACGATGACGAGGACGCCGCCCGCTATGGTCTGGCGCTCGCGCAGACAGCGGCGGGTAAACCCGACGCAGCTTTGGAAACCCTGCAACCCCTGCTGGACCGGGAGCCCGGTAAAGCCGCCTTTGTGCTCGCCCGCGCCGATATCGATATAGCCCGCAGCGACTATGACAGTGCCATTCAGCGCCTGCAGCGAGCCCTGCAGAAAACCCCCACCGATCACGCCCTGATCATGGGGCTCGCCAGCGCGCACTTCAAAGCCGGCAACTACCTGGCGGCAGAACGGATACTGGCGAAATACAGCCGCGTGCGCAAAAAAGACCCCGCCGTCTGGTATCTGCTCGCCGAAACCCATGGCCTCGCCGGCGACATCGTCGGTGTACACGAGGCCAGGGCCGAGTACTATATTCTCAACGGTGTCTTCGACAAGGCCCAACAACACCTGCGCCACGGTATCCGTCTGGCCAAGAACGACTACCAGATCCACGCCATCCTGGAACAGCGTCTCAAGGACGTGATCAATATGCAGCAAAAGGCCAAGGAGCTTTAGCGACCCGGTAACCCCGCTGTCAGTCCAGCGGCTTGCGGAAATCCAGCATGCGCTGCAGCGGTTTCATGGCGCGCCGGCCCAATTCCGGGTCCACCAGAATCTCGTTGTCGCCCCGCTCCAGCACACGGCACAGGCTCTCCAGCGAATTCATCGCCATCCAGGGGCAGTTGGCGCAGCTGCGGCAAGTGGCACCGGCGCCGGCCGTGGGCGCGATGATCAGCTCCTTGTCCGGGCACTCCTGCTGCATCTTGTAGAAAATGCCCTGGTCTGTGGCGACGACAAACCGCTGCTCAGGGCGGGTCTTGGCGGCGTTGATGATCTGTGAAGTGGACCCCACCAGGTCCGCCATTTCCACCACCGCCGCCGGTGACTCCGGATGCACCAGCACCGCCGCGTCCGCGTACAGCGCCTTCAGGTCCGCGATCCCCTTGGCTTTGAACTCCTCATGCACGATACAGCTGCCGTTCCACAACAGCATATCGGCGCCGGTTTCCCGCTGTACATAACTGCCCAGATGCTTGTCCGGTGCCCAGATAATTTTTTCCCCGCTCGCGTCCAGGTGGTCCACCACATCCAGGGCGATACTGGACGTAACCACCCAGTCCGCGCGGGCTTTGACCGCAGCGGATGTGTTGGCGTAGACCACCACAGTGCGATCCGGATGCGCATCGCAGAACTCGGCGAAATCCTGCGGCGGACAGCCCAGGTCCAGGGAACAGGTGGCCTCCAGCTCGGGCATCAGCACCTGCTTGCCCGGCGTCAGTATCTTGGCGGTTTCCCCCATAAACCTGACCCCGGCCACTATCAGGGTATCCGCCTGGTGCTCCGCGCCGAAGCGGGCCATTTCCAGCGAGTCGGAAACACAACCCCCAGTCTCCTCCGCCAGCGCCTGGATCAGCGGGTCCGTATAGTAATGGGCCACCAGTACCGCGTTCCGCTCCCGCAGCAACCGCTTGATACGCTCGCGCCACAGCAGCAGCTGCTCGTCGCTGTAGTGACGCCCAGTGGGCTCCGCCAGGTGCAACTGCACCAGCGAGCGGGGATCAAAGGACTCTGAAATGGCTTGTTTCCGACCCATACATATCCATCGGTTGTGGAAAAACCCGCATTATAGCGCTATCTGGCCATCGTGGTTTTCTGCCCCCAAATGCCGATTCGGTATTCCCGTGCGCCAGCCCAGGACCGGCTGCCCGACAGGCGATGGCAAAACCGCCCAGTTCTAATAAACTGGATACCTGAAACAACAGAGTTTCCGGCCCTGTTAGGGTTTTATCCTAACCGCCAGGCACTAAGGGCTCTCAGCACCCGTTCCTATCTATAAGGAACGATATAGGGACTGACAGGCGACGGCCACTGCATCAAACGGAATCATCAGAGCGCGACTTGACCCTTCGTCAATACAATTCACAGGGATGTGGATATGGCTTTCAGACTACTATTACTGGCTCTGCTTTGCGCCCTTATGGCGGGCTGTGACTCGAATAAGAAAGACCGTTCAGACACTCTGCTGTTCATCCAGATTTTTCCCGCTCCAGCCAGTACCAGCGCCAGCTCCGATCTGTCCCTGGCGGTGGGCGACACCCAGCAGTTTATCGCCCTGGGCCGCTTTAGCGACGGCAGCGCCGTCGATATCACCAACAGCGTGGTCTGGCGCAGCAGCGATACCTCCACAGTGACCATCGACTCCAGCGGCAATGCCACCGCCGTCGCCCCGGGCAGCGCCGGTATCTTCGCCAGGCGCGACGGAGTGCTCAGCAATAGGGTGACGGTCAACGTAGCCAGCGTCTTACTGACCAGTATCCAGGTGACACCTCCAATTGTCAGTCTGGCCCCCGGCACCAGCCAGCAGCTGGCTGCCCTGGGTCGCTTTAGTGACGGCAGCACCGCCGACATCACCGACAGCGTGACCTGGCAAAGCAGCGATACCGACACAGTCACCGTCGACGCCGACGGCAACGCCACAGCGGTGGCCGCCGGTACTGCCAGTATCACCGCCAGTCGGGACGGCATTACCAGCAATACCGTAGCGGTCACCGTCACCAGTGCCCTATTGACCAGTATTCAGGTAACGCCGGCAGTGGTGAGCCTGCCCAAAGGCATCAGCCAGCAACTCACCGCCGTGGGCAGTTTCAGTGACGGCAGTACCTTTGATATCACCAGCAGCGCCAGCTGGAACAGCGACAACGCCGCCGTAGCCACCGTGGATAGCCTCGGCAGGGTCACGGCGGTGGAAGTGGGCAGCGCCAATATCACCGCCAGCCAGGATGGCATCACCAGCAATACCGCAACTGTCACCGTGACCAGCGCTGCATTGACCAGTATCCAGGTGACGCCGGCGGTGTCGAGCCTGCCCAAGGGCAACAGCGAACAACTCACTGCTGTGGGCACTTTCAGTGACGGCAGCACGCTCGATATTACCAGCAGCGCCAGTTGGAACAGCGACAACACCGCTGTTGCAACCGTGGATAGCCTCGGCGAGGTCACGGCGGTGGATGTGGGCAGCGCCAATATCACTGCCAGCCAGAGCGGCATCACCAGTAACACCGCAACAGTTACTGTGACCAGCGCTGTATTGACCAGCATCCAGGTGACACCGGCGGTATCGAGCCTGCCCAAGGGCAACAGCGAACAACTCACCGCCGTGGGCACTTTCAGTGACGGCAGCACCCTCGACATCACCAGCAGCGCCAGCTGGAACAGCGACAATACCACCGTGGCCACCGTGGACAGCCTCGGCGAGGTTACGGCGGTGGAGGTGGGCAGCGCCGATATCACCGCCAGCCAGGATGGCATCACCAGCAACACTACAACAGTCACTGTGACCAGCGCTGTATTGACCAGTATTCAGATAACACCGGCAGTGGTGAGCCTGCCCAAGGGCAACAGCCAGCAGCTCACCGCTGAGGGAACCTTTAGCGACGGCAGCAACCTGGATATCACCAACACCGTTAACTGGAATAGCGACAACACCGCCGCAGCTACCGTGGATATTCTCGGCGAGGTCACAGCCGTGGATGTGGGCAGCGCCAATATCACCGCCAGCCAGGGTGGCATTAGCAGCAATACCGCAACGGTCACCGTAACCAGCGCCGTATTGACCAGTATCCAGGTAACTCCGGCGGTGTCGAGCCTGCCCAAGGGCAACAGCGAGCAACTCACCGCTGTGGGTACCTTCAGTGACGGCAGCACTCTGGATATCACCAGCAGCGCCAGTTGGAACAGCGACAACACCGCCGTGGCCACCGTGGATATTCTCGGCGAGGTCACAGGGGTGGAAGTGGGCAGCGCCAATATCACCGCCAGCCAGGATGGCATCACCAGCAACACCGCAGCAGTCACCGTAACCAGCGCTGTATTGACCAGTATTCAGGTGACACCAGCGGTGGTGAGCCTGCCCAAGGGCAACAGCGTACAGCTCACCGCCGTGGGCACTTTCAGTGACGGCAGCACGCTCGATATCACCAGCAGCGCCAGCTGGAACAGCGACAATACCGCGGCAGCTACTGTGGATCTTTTGGGAGAGGTCACGGCAGTAGAAGTGGGCAGCGCCGATATCACCGCCAGCCAGGATGGCATCACCAGCAATACCGCGACGGTTACCGTGACCAGCGCTGTATTGACCAGCATTCAGGTAACACCGGCCACCGTCAGCCTGCCCAAGGGCAACAGCGAGCAACTGGCCGCCGAGGGAACCTTTAGCGATGGCAGCACCCTCGACATTACCAACACCGTTAACTGGAATAGCGACAACACCGCCGTAGCCACCGTGGATGTCCTCGGCGAGGTCACTGCGGTGGAAGTGGGCAGCGCCAATATCACCGCCAATCAGGATGGCGTTTTCAGCAATGCCGTGGGGGTCACCGTCACCAGTGCT
Organism: Microbulbifer sp. TYP-18; assembly: GCF_040932045.1. Lineage (NCBI taxonomy): Bacteria > Pseudomonadati > Pseudomonadota > Gammaproteobacteria > Cellvibrionales > Microbulbiferaceae > Microbulbifer > Microbulbifer sp. TYP-18. Next base: position 45,161 of record NZ_JBFRBC010000008.1, on the reverse strand, counting down.
GTATTGGTCAGTATTCAAGTGACACCAGCCGCTGCCAACCTGCCCAAGGGCAACAGCGAGCAGCTGGCAGCTGAGGGAACCTTTAGCGATGGCAGCACCCTCGACATTACCAACACCGCCAGTTGGAATAGCGACAACACTGCCGTGGCCACCGTGGATCTTCTGGGGGAAGTTACAGCAGTGGAATTGGGCAGAGCCAATATCACCGCCAGCCAGGATGGTATCACCAGTAATGCCGTAGCAGTCATCGTCACCAGTGCCGTACTCACCAATATCCAGGTAACCCCGGCGCCAGTGAGCCTGCCCAAGGGCGATACCCAGCAGCTGGCCGCCGAGGGGACCTTTAGCGATGCCAGTACCCTGGATATCACCAATACCGTCAGCTGGAACAGCGACGACACTGCCGTGGCCACCGTGGACCTGCTGGGAGAACTCACAGCGGTGGAAGTGGGCAGTGCCGATATCACCGCCAGCCAGGACGGCATTACCAGTAATACTGTGGCGGTTACTGTTACTGCTGCCGTCACCCTCTGCAATGTCCCTTCCTTTCAGGGAACACAACTGGATATTGATGGCAACCTGGTCACCAAGACCTTCTACTGCGCTCCTACCAGAGCACAGGTGGAAGCCACCGGCACCTACGCCACCCTGGAATCATTTTTTGAAGGCGGTGTCGAGTTCGCCAAGCTGGGCGTCGATGATTTAATACAGTATTGTCGCGATGCGTTTGGCGACTTAATTCCCATCACGGATTTTGTCTCCTTTCTCAATGCCAATACCACGGCACAATTCGGTGCGCCGCCCTCTTCCTGGCCCGTCTCGGAAGACTATTTTACTGTTAATGATATGCCGGAATATGTTCCTATCACACTCACAAACGCAGGCGGCGCGACGGCAGGCACGCCTATACCCTTATCAGACGTCACAATCAGGGCTGTGCCTCTTTGTGTAACACAGCCATAGAGCTTATTGACAAAATCCCAGGGGGGATAACTGGAGTGAATAATAGAAGAAAAACGCCATATTTAAATTCTCCACTGGAGTAGAAGCTTATCTTCAGTGGTGCCCTCAAGTATGGTGTTTAGGGAGGAGGTAGTACATCAGCTGCGATTTGAAATAAGGGATCAATGATAAAGCTCCCCCTGCTCATCGAACAGGGGGGATAGATTTGCTCTATTGCTGTAAACAATACACAGTTGAAATTTACAGTGACGCCGGGGATTTACTTTGAATTGCTTTCCATTTCACATTGGCCGTTTTGATACGCCCCGGAACATCCTTCAGCCACTCGTCCTGAATACCGGAATCCAGATTCAGATATAACCTGCCATCCACCACACGCCAGACTTCCGGATCTCCGATAAACTTTTTCCCTACAGATACGCCAAAGGCACAGTAGCCACCATAGGCAGGTACGTATTTCTCCGGAGTCTCTTCAAAGACTTCCAGATTGTCCTTACTGGAGAACAGGTAGGTAGCGCCCTGGTATTCAGAGACAAAATTTCCATTTCCCCGCACCGGCCGTTTTCCCGTTTGATAAGAGACAACGTCATAACCTTGAACCGCCGGGGTACTGTGTTTGTATTCTCCAGCCTTTGCGCCAACGGAAAACACCAAGGTTGACAATATAGCAACCAGATACTGCTTGACCTTCATAAGAGGACTCCATAGTTAAATGTGTAGATTCAGGTATAGAAAGCAACCACTTTCTTGAGCGCTATAATGATCCGGAAGCAACCTACAGAAAATAATAGAAACCCTATTCTCGCTACTGAATTGTATCGATTAACCACTATTTTAAAGATTAATGGAGCGTTAAACGGTCAGTTGAATGGTGCTAGAAAGGAAGCCCAACCACGCCGCGAAAACCTGGATCCGATAGCGTCAAACCTAAAGAGTACCCATGAGAGACCATATAGAATGCCGCAGCCAAGGAAGCTGCAACGGCTGTGTCGAAGCCAAAGGAGCCTGAATCACTCAAGCAATTGAGAATAACGGTTGGGCTTTAAGCGTGAAAAGCTGAGCTGATTGATACGAAAAGGCTAAACGCTTTCTTCACTTCGACACTAAAAGCCATGACAGCTATTACAAGGAATCACTACAAGGTATAAGTCACCGCAATAAAACCCTTGAGCAGCTGGCGATCGGTCACAATTGGACTGTTGTTTATATCATTGTCCAGCCGCTCCACGGCCAGATTCAACGCCATCCGCCAGTCCTCCGATAGCTCCCAGATAGTGCCAACACCCGCCTCCGCAGTAACACTACTTCCAACTTCATAGGCCGGTCTGCCGGGCTCTGCTGCGGATACCGGCACACCATAGTCATAATTCGCAAGCTCTGAGCTAAGCCAGTTGATACCGAGCCTGGGAACCAGGCGCCAGTTACCCAGGTGAAATCCCCTCGAGAGCCTCACTTCCGCCAGGCCACCACCCGACCTGTCGAGCAGGTCATGGGTGTATTGAAGATCCAGCTCAAAGCCGTTCCAGGCTTCGTAAATCAGGCCGATACCACCAAACAGCGTATCCTCTCGGTCGCCGAGCCCCTCCAGCACATAACTATCGTCTTCCTCATAGGCACCAAGCCGATACGCGGCGATGACCGCCAGCCGCAGCTTGTCGCTGCCTGCAATGCCATAGCGCAGCTCCGGGCCTATCCATTGCAACCGCTCCCCAAAGTAAGTGATCGCCGGTATTACCTGGGTCACATTGGTATCCGAACCCCGGTAGGGGCTGCTGCGCCCTATTACGCCGAGACCAACGCCCCACTGACCGAATTCACCCAGAACACTGTAGAGCTCGATATCCAGACTGATAGCCTGGTCGTTTGCTGCGTAAAAGGCCGCCCGTTGGAAACTGGGGGGGCCCTTGGGCTGGTAGTTGTTGGACAGGCCCATAGGCTCCCGTGGAATACCTATGAAATTCCTGTCCAATACCCCGTTGTCATTCTCGTCCACATAGGCCAGAACCACAATCTGGCCCGCTGGGAGATCCGACAAGCGGTAGCTTCCATCCGGCTGGATTGAATAGCGTTCTTCCCTGGCCGGGTTGCGAAAGTCGCCAAATGCATCTGGATCGTCATAAACCTGCAACACCAATGATCCTTCTTCCGGGGCATTCAGCAGTCGCACAGTAACTTCCGCGACAGAAGCCGCGGAATAGAGAAAAAGCAGTGTCGATAGGAGAATTTTACTGGTCATTGCTAAGCTACAGATTCCCTGTTAACGGACTTTTTCTTTTTACGGCCGGCATTCGAGTTCGGATCATCCACTAATCCAATCAAAACCCCGTATCCCATAAGTAACCAGGTGAAGTTTAGCAGGCTGCTGAAAAAATTCAGAAAAGCCAGGGAAAGCTTTCTCTACAAGCTGTTGGTGATACACCGACGGATTACATAAGCCGCGCTGTTGAACTTACGTGGCCTCATCGGTTACAGGCACAGAGAAAGGCCGCGCAAGCCGTATACGGCTAATCCCCCCAAGCGGTGCAGATACCGCGCAGAGCAATATGTCTGTGCTGCAGCGAGAAAACTACCCATCAGAGCCTCACATTGATTATTTTATAAACTACTGAATCCTATAGCACTATTTACTATTGGCTGCTCTATTTCTCTATCTGAGCCTAAGTTTAAGCACCATAGCACGCACCACGTGAGGCGAGAGGGAATTGCGCAACCCCAAAACTATCAAACAGCCAAATCACTAAATTACAATTGACAAAGGTTTTTAGATCACCGTCGGACTGTATTTTTTCCAAAACTTTGATCCATGCAGCAATAGGCGTCGCCCGACCTTATTGATAAATCCACCTTATCAGTTCCCGCGTAGATGTGATGGCATCTGACCACTAATTTCTTAAGCTAAGGTATCCACCATGTTAAAAGGACATTATTTACTGGCAGCTATAGCAGCCACCACCTTCTCCGCCCTGGCCCAGGCAGAAGATTTTTATCTGAGTGGCAATATTGGCTATAGCGATATGGATAATGTTTCCACCTCCGGCAGCTTTTCCAGCGATTTTACTACCGGGCCGGGTACTGATATTCCCGCAGGCACTGTTCTGCCCGCCGGTACCGACGTCGGCTGGAATACCAGTGTGGACAGCGGTTCAGCCATAGGCTTTTCGCTGGGATGGCAAACCAATCAACTTCGTTTTGAGGCGGAGTTTGCGCGAGTACAAAACGACGTGGAGTCCCATCGCGGGGTGAGCGCGTCCGACATTCCACTGGGCGGGGAGGACGCAGGCGTTCTGGTGAGCGGGGCGCCGGACAACCTGGGCATTAGCGTAAGCGAACTGGTCGCCTCAGGGCAGGGTGAATTCCGCACCGACTACCTGTTCCTCAATGTTCTCTATGAATTTGCAACCGACTGGGTATTAAACCCCTATATCGGTGCGGGTATCGGCAACGCTTGGGTAGACGTGGATTACAGTCCCTCCGGTGTCGCAATTATCGATGATGATGACAGTGTGTTGGCCTATCAGCTGATGGCCGGCCTCGACTACGAGCTGAACCAGCAACTGTCTTTCTACGGCGGGCTACGCTGGCGGCAGACCGATAAAGTAGAAGTTGACGCCGGCTTGTTCGACGCGCAATTTGAAGTGGAAGTTGACAGCCTGATTGCTGAAATCGGCACACGCTGGTTATTCTAATTACCTCTGCCGTGGTGGCCTTATTCAGGTGGACACACCCGGATAAGGCCACTGTTATTGGCACGATACATTTGTAAAGCTGACTCTTTGCATCAAGTCGTCGGCAATCATTCTATTAGCCGACTAAAACTTCCAAATCCTCTTTTTCCTTCCAACCATATACGATGGTTAGCGGAGGGGAGATCAGCTTAAACCCGCCTATTCTTCGCAGAAAAATGATACAAATCGCAGCTGGTTTGATACCGCTTTAACAGGCAGAAAGCCCGGCTGATTAATGTGCTGGTTCACATCTCGGAATGCATCGTTGTACAACGCCCTGGGGCCCAGGCCTCCGGGGTTTCCTCCATCCCGCCCAGGCACATTATTGCCAGTGGTTTCAGCTATATTTCCACCATCTTTGGCCATCCAGTCACCCAGTAACTGCCAATACTTTTGAAAGTTCGCAAGCTGTTGTTCCGTTAAACTATCGCGAACGTTGTTTTCTGTTGGGTCTTCAAGTAAAACCTTTGCTTGATCGGCTGTCATCACCCCCGAATCAACCAGGTTTTGACTCATTGCGTGCCCAAGTTGGGCATCAGTAAATGCCATAGTAACTCTCTCTTCTTAAAATAAATCGATTGTGGAATTGCTCTAAGCGGGATAATTCCGTATAGCAACCGGTTTTGGAGCGACCAAGCAATCAATAAACTGCCTTAACCTGACCCAAATACTTATCTCACTGGACTTTTCCGCGGCCCATTATCCATATTAATTATTATCCGTAAAGCAGCAAGCCTTTTTCTATCCAGACTTTCAATATAAATTGTACGATAGTACACGATTGAACTTACTTTTATTTATTTCGAGGCTATTCCTACATAACGGCTTCGATGACTATCATGGTTTCAAGTAATAACTGCGATTTCGTTGCGCAGCGAGTAAATCTGCTCTCTGCCCCATCAATAGTTCGTTTGGTGATCGACAACCCCTCGTCTTTCTCGGGCGGTTGTTCAGTCGATGCATCACCGCCTGCACCTCTTCATCCGTGACTTCATTGAAATCAGGTTAACCCACACGGAATTCCTGAACACTAACGCGTTTTCTGAATAGCTTTCGGCAGCTTAGCTCGTTCAAATATTTAATACCAAGCCGGAAAAATATAGCCTCTGAGATATTGTACTCTGTTATATAGCTGTGGCTTCATAAGATTGATACACCACACTACCGACCACTGCCAGAAATGGTATGCATAGGTAGATGATTGCAAAACTATTTCCAAAAGCTCGCCATATAATTATGGCACCAATCACGACAGGCAAGAGCAGCACGATTAAGGCCGGGGGCGCCAGCGTAACGCCAGTAGCAACCGCTATATTCCCAGCCCACAGGCCAACGAAAATAAGGCCTCGAACCCGTCTGGACGGCTCAGGCACCAAGCCGAAGATAAGGAGCCCTATACAACCTAACCAAGCAGAAAATACCCATGCAAGGTAAAGCCATTGATCTGCCGTGCTGGGAAAGCCCACGTCAGGGATGAAGCCAGATAGCCCGATAGCGAGCAAAAGTGCGATTATCCCAACAGCAGAAGACCACGCTCTGTATAGCTGTTCCCGGTGCAAGCGAGACTGAGCCGCTTTAAGCCTTTTGCGAAACGAATGAACACTCATTTTCCCCATCCATTTCAAATTCAATGGGTGATTGCCCTTACCAGCATGGCACATGACTTGCGCGCCCATAGCCCATTTAATAAGTTTTTCACAGTACAAACAGGCGGCTAATAGCTCCAGACTGTAGGATGCTTTCACACTGCTCAGAAATATAAGGTCCTCCAGATGGAGAAATCGGCCGCCATAAGTGTCCTTCTGCTTCGTGCCGATGCCGATGCCGATGCCGATGCCGATGCCGATGCCGATGCCGATGCCGATGCCGATGCCGATAAAACCCTATTCCAGCGCGCTGCTCGGCAGTACATAAGCACGGCTCAGGAACACAGAGACATCCACTCCTTGTCCGGTCGTGGTGGCGCTGCCTACCTCATGGCCGCTAAAGTGCATAATGATCTCCAAGCATAAAGTACCAGTTCAGCGGCCGGTTTGAGTGATTGAATTTTGATATGAGTGGCGCAAACATAAACGAAAGATATATAGATTTAAATTTCTCCACCAACGCTTTTCTAACCTCTCTATTCAACCAATTCATCTTTAAGAGAATACCCCTTTCTCTCAATCAGATGTCCTACTTTGTCATAAATATATAAATATTTATTTATACCTTGAGCATTTTCAGATGGGTTCATTTTTGAGTCATAGTAACTTATTGACTCCCTACGCGCATTTCTATGATACCTTGCTAAAAGTATAGCGGGGGAATCTTTTAAAAGTTCTCCACTAGCATCATACAAATTAACTTCGTGCCAATTTCCAAAACTATCGATATTTTTATACTCAATTCTTGCAAATCTATTAGAAGGTCCTAGAACCAACTTTCCGGAAGAATTCCTAAACTCTTCTTTTTCAAAATTTCCGTTCTCATCAAACCAAAAATGAGCTGTAGCATATCCATATTTTCCCTCCATAATATTTCCATCTCTATCAAATCCTCTTCGATAAGCAGCATAATCATTTGCATCAAAAATGAATCGAGCTTCATAGAATCCATTATGCTCTAATACTACATCGCCATTGGCATTCTTCCTTACTTCACTATACCGTCTTCCAAGTTCATCACGTTTAAAATAATATTCAGCACTACCTGACTTATCCTCAATCAGGTTATTGGATTCTCCGAAATTTTGTTTTTTAGTAGGATACTCCTGTCCATCCAGAATATACTTAACAGCGTATACTCCTTCATTGTTACTTATTCGTTCGCCATCAATATTTACGAAAGTTCTATAGATACTATTTTTCTCATAAGCAAACTTAATACAATGAGAGCCAAAATCAGACTTATTGCTTGGCCGACTTGAAGTAAAATAGCAAACACTTTGAGGTTTTTGATCTTCCACCTCAATATAGTATGTATTATATAGACCAATTTTTTCAGTGCTAATTGGATAGACAGGCCTTATTTTTCTCTCGGTATGATCTGTATCCCATTTTAGGTAATATCCAGATTTTAAATCCGAAGCATGAACTAAATAACTAATCATCCCTAAAACAATATATACTGCTAACTTCATAGCATTCCTCTTGGTTGGAGCAGTTAACCTGACTCTAGGTATTAGTCATAAAATAAATACCAATAAACGCAGTTATTACTTGAAACCGCGAGACCTTTAAAACACAATATCGCAATAAATTCAATATTGATTAAACGTCTATATAGCCACGCCATTTACCAGCTTTAGCAGTTACTCTAACTCTCGTAGGCTCGAGGGTGTTGCTTACTTGAATCACATATTTTCTCCCATGATGCTTTTGAATCTACAAATAAATGATGCGCCACCTTTAGTTTTTTATCACCGGAAGTAAAGGTGCCAACTGGCAAATACATTCTACTTTCATCATTTTTTCCTGGAAGGACGGAGCCACATATCTTACAAAAGCTCGTATGCCAGTCATGTCCAGGCTTAGACCAATAGCTAATTTCACTCTCTCCTTTAAGCCAACTAAAATATTTATTTTCCACGACAGCCACGGCGATTCCTCCACTACCTGTGGATTTTCTGCATATAGAGCAGTGGCAGACATATACATCCGAGACATTCAGATTCACTTTAAAAGCGACAGATCCGCAATTACATTCACCCTTGACCAAGTCAATCTCCCCATAGATATCTAGCAATCCAATAACTTTCTCCAAAACCGCAGCATATAAATAAGCAATAATCGAGTTCACTATACTGAATTTTGTAAGTCATAGGCATCTCGATTTATTCTTCTTACAGGATTTTGCGCTAAGATATTGCTCCGTACAACTTTCCAATAAAACAAGCTGTAGCATATTTTTATCAACTATCCGATGCGCTACCAAAAACTCCTAGCCGGATAACTTCAAACCGAAAAAGACCGCGCACCACGTTCAGTTTTCTGACCCGAATCGTACTTGCTATTTTCTTATGGGAGCACCATGCCTATTAAAAATAATTATCTTCGGCGTAAAATTTCTCAAACAAGTTAATCTAGGCCGAGCCTATATGAAATTTTTTGTCTTAATGTTTAACATTCTTTTTAGCTCTATAAGCACGGAAACTTGCTTTGTAGAATATCCTTCTTCACCCCTGCTTTCCAAGCAAATATCAGATCTGACTAGCAATTATCATTGCCGGTTCGATCGAAAACTATCCTTAGTTTTTCTAACCTAGAAGGTTTAATCTGAAAATTGGGCAAAAACCTCTTCTCCTGTCATATTTGTTGTTTCATTGGCGAACGTATAATATTTCGGCTTTTCTTCAATAAAGATCTGGTGGTCAAAATTTAACTTCTGCACTTCATCAAATAATCCAACAGGAACTATATATTGATCATTTTTCTTTAATTTATAGAAAAGATGTGTTCCACAGAGTGAGCAAAATCCACGCTCTGCCCATTCTGAGGAAGAATAAGTAAAGATATTATGTTCCCCCGCAAAATTTACTTCCATATTACAGTCAACTGCCAAAAGGGGGCCACCACCCCATTTTCTGCACATATTACAATGACAGGCTCCGACGTTCTCCGGGCACATAGATAATGCTTCGATTTTAACCTCTCCACACAAACAAGCTCCCTTGGCTTCGGCCCTTTTACTCATAATTTACCCCTAACTATATTGACTATACATTGATCGATATATAAATTTTTTTCGCAATCAGAATCTTCTCTGTTATCCCACTCCGTTAAGTTATCTATAACCAACCTTAATGTAGTATTCAAGTATTTCCGGACAGTACGTTAAGATTTTCTTCCATCTCTGCGGGAGGCACACCATCGTTGTGCTGATGTCGGCGTTCCCAGTTGTAGTAGGTCATCAGGTAGTAGCCGACATCTCGCCGCGCTTCGGCGATTGAATCGTAGCCGAGAGGTGGCATTTATTCGCTTTTCAAACTACGGAGCCGCCTTTCCATCGGAGTACAGCCCAGCAAAAACCCGAAAGCTAAAAAGTAAACCATTGCTTTCATAGTAATTCTTATCACCGCTGGCTGGGGCAGCTTGCCTTGTGCTCAGTCTGCGTGAAAACTGGAGCGCGGCGACCGCGCATAAAGTGCACAAAGTTAGCTGTCGGCCTGCAGCGGCTTGTTATGCATCTTTTTGCTGCTCTGGACAATACTAATACCTTTGATTAATAACCATAGGCCAAATGTGATTTCAAACAAAGCACCTGGCAGCATCAGATCTCTCAATACTTCAGGCGGACTAAGTAATAGTATATTCGAGAATCCATAGACTATCATCGAGATGTATGTGAAAGCTCCCCAAAGAGCCAACCACTTCGGTACATAACTTGATACGTAAAATAAATACATAAAAATAGTTGCACCGATACCCATTATGATTAACAAAACATCCCACATCGAACCGCTCATTTTCACAAAAATACTTGCCAATACGTGCAATTGTTCATGCTTAAATACAGTCGAGTATTCCTGGTTCTTTAAAACCACTATGACGCTCAATATAACAATTGTTGCGACAAAGCCGAGAAGCCCCTCTCCAAATCTGAAAAGCAGTGCCACAAGAGCAATGTTTTTGTTTACTGTTTTTGTAACTAAGTACTGCGCCCAAGATGCCCAAATAACAGCGATAAACATAATAATATCGATAGCCTGAGCAAATCTAAATCTTGCTTCTGTTTCATCGAATACCGAGAAGTCGTATATTCCCTCCTTGAAAAGCATCGAATTGGACATCCCTAAAATTATATAAATTAAATAAGCGGCACCTAAATGCTTAACATATAGCTTAAGTGACGATTGAACATTTTCCATCAAAAATTCCCTTTTATCGACATCTGTATCTAACGCCTTAGTTTGGAATCTGCATAGCGCGTCCCGTGGAAGGCACGCTTTTTGCGGCTGTAACGAACAACACTAACTTGTTATGTATTTAGACTACACCTAAACGCCAATGTATACTGCGCCAACTCAATTGACTCCCAGTCATCCGATTGATGCACAGGCATATCAAGATTCGATTTGATTTGCTGCTCACCATTCTCGTAAACCCGCAATTCAATACGGGCGACATCTTCGATAAGTTGACGTTTCAGCGATATAGCTCCATTTTCATCAATCTGCTCTTGCTCGGTGACTTTGATCTTACTTTGCTGGAGCAATTCATCCTCTTGAAATAGACCGATATCGATTAGCAACTATCTCTCCCATGATGCATAAAGCCGCCAACACGGGCAGAAAGGAGCAGCGAAGCTGCGGAATGTAGGTTCAGCCAACTTTGCTGGCGATCGTGCTTGGCTTTGTTACATGCTGGACTAGACACCTTGCACAACCTTTAATTTGGAGAACCTGACGTTTAATTTGGGGACACCCACTATAGAAAGAACTTTATTCTTTAGCTCGATAGACATTGTTGCAACAGCTTCTCCCCGCTGTATGTATGGGCCTCCAGGCAGATCCCAATCATAGACGTAGAAGCCCAACTTAGAGAAATCAGACCATACTTCAGGGCTACCCCAGTTGGGAGAATCCAGTGAATTCGATATCTCATCATGGCTAGTGAAGTTTGCCAGTATACTATCAGGAACGAACCCTTCACCTACCGTAGAGAACAATCCGATATTTCCATCGATATCCTCGGCGTACCAGTCGAATTCTCTGCCTTCTATTTCTTCTTGATAAGTAGTCATACTTGGTGCACGTAACGCCCACGGCAGGCGCGGAGGGCCGTAGCTTCACTGCCCAGGATTTTATACTGGTTCTTGAGCAGGCCTATTGCCGAGTACACGTACTCGGGCTCACCTCTGGACTTGATTTGCTCCACTACAGTGCTATAAGAAATTACACCATATACTTCATTACGGTTCAATAGCACTACAAACCAGCCCGACCCCGTAATTTCCTCAAGCTTCCCACAAGAAGTCTCATTTCTTACGTACTTCATATAACGACCAGACTGATAGCCCCAGCCATGGAGCAATTCCAAAATTGCCACAGCAATAATTTGGCCTTCTTCTGACTCAGATAGCGAATCACTATGAAGTTTTACAACCGCAACATCTGTTGCCGTACAGACAGAATTCTCCAAGTCTTTTTGGAAATCAGGATAAATATATTGAAACTCACCATCTGGTGATAATGGCGGAATGATAGTTGGACGAACTGGTGAGCATGCCAGTACTTTACTACTGACAAGCAAAAATAGAAGGAAACAGTACTTTAGCTGCTTCATAGCATAACAGTTTATTAAAGAGCCAGTGGTTCATTATCATATGGCTAATATTTCTAGTCTATTACACGCAAATCCCTAACCAAGTTTATAGTTTGCAATAGGTTATAGAGTTCTGCTTAATACGCAACCAGTTATAGCAGACCATTGGTTCAAGTCGCCTGATACAACCAGTGGGTCTTGAACACTTTTCGCCCTCATGAGAATCAATAAGTTAGACAAGGTTTTCTGTGGATGTCAGTCGTGGCTCTTTAGTTCGGCCCTTGGCAAAACCTGAATTCTGAATACTACCTACAAGGGTGAACAAGCCGGGCCTGCACTCGGCTTTTTGCTTATGAAACGAATACCTTCGCAGTCTAAATGTACTCCTCCCCACGCCTGCGCGGTTTTGGGCTTTTGGCTGGTCAACGAAATGGGGGAATACCTTATCTGTCCCTGTTTCTGGGCCAGGGACTTTTTGCCCTTTTCATATACTGAGCACATTGAAAAGAGCGTGAACGGTCAAAACGGGGCCTTCCAGCATACTACCCACACTGGAAGGCAGTCTCCGCGGCCATCAGCGCTGATCTTTTGCTTTAGGGGTAAAAACAGAGGGTATCGAGCTTCAGAACTGAAACTACTGATTTTAGGTTGACACCTTAAACGAAAAAGAGCGGTATCAACTCGCTTGATGCCGCTCTTATGATCCTTCAACTTATTGATTTTGAAGGATTTTATTGGTGGGTCGTGCTGGATTCGAACCAGCGACCAATTGGTTAAAAGACTTCCCTTGATATTAGTTTTTTTCTATCAATTTCAACAAGTTAGGGGCTTTCACGTGTCCCACACTGTCGCGTAAAGGAACTTCTAAGTTATTGATTTTTGGTTCTAAAAGGCACGTTTTGGGACAGGCAAGCTGTATATTCACACAGTATTTCTACCCCCTATACCAGGACAACCCGATATAGTCGGCAAGCGCATCGGCGTCAGAGTCAAAGGGGTAGACACCCAGGAGTTGCGAGGCAAGTCTCAGGCTGAATAGGAGCGGGCCTAGGATATGAGTATCATAGGCGTTTGACTACTATTGGGTAGGTTGACCGACAAGGACTGACTAACTTATTGTTTTTATTGAACTTTTATCTTTAAATCTATGATTTCAGTGCTTCCCAATCTACTATGGCTGGAGGGCCAAATTTGGTGGTCGGGATGTGTCGCAGCTTTAGCGCATATGAAAGCTGAGGTTAGAGAACGTCAGGCTTGAGCGTATGTATGTAGACAAGGTCATAGAAGAATAATTAAAAAAAACATAAAGTTAGGTGTTGAAAGAATGTTGGTTTATCCTAAAGTAGTCAAACACCTAGGACCTGGACTTTGAGAAAGGTTTCACAGAGGAAGCTATCTCACCTAACAAAGAGATAGCTCCTGTATTGTTGAGAGAACATTCAGACATTGCAGAAAGAACGTGAAGTTAGAGCTTCAAGAAGTTGTTCAGAGAACTCTAAGTTAGAAATCGTTTGTAAGTTGAGGTTTATGGTTTCTCATAAGCCAGAAGCATCTGAAGAAGAGGTAAATACAATATCATGCAGGTCCTGGACTTTAGAAAAGATTTCACAGAGGAAGCTATCTCACCTAACAAAGAGATGGCCGCCTATGAGGCTCTTTGGCTGGAGAAAGGAGCCTCTTTCAAGACGATTGCGAGTAAATTCGAGCGCGCCGGTGGCGCCACCCCTTCGGCTTTCCTTACAGATGAAAAGGTGGTCCAGCTGGCTTTGCGGTTAAAGGAAACCTTGAAGCGCCGTGACGTTGCCCGCTTTGGGGTCTGTATCCACGGCACTACTGAATATCCAGAGAGCTTGCGCGACGCTGACCACCCTCTAGAGCTTTTCTATTACCAAGGCTGGTGGGATTTAGTCCATACACCATCCGTGGCTGTGGTTGGCGCTCGAAAGGTGACAGAGGAGGGTCGGCGTCGAGCCGTTAGGCTTACTCGCCATTTGGTAGAGGATGGTTTTACTGTAGTTTCTGGGCTTGCTGAAGGAGTGGATACTGCAGCTCACAACGCCGCCCTTGAAATGGGCGGCAAAACAATAGCAGTTATTGGCACTCCTCTCTCTCACTTCTATCCAAAGCAAAATCGTCAGCTTCAAGAGCATATCGCAAAGGAGCACCTGATCATCAGCCAAGTGCCATTTCTGCATTATGAGGAGAGAGACTACCGCAGCAATCGCCAGTTCTTCCCCGCCCGCAATGTAACCATGTCGGCCTTGTCCCAGGCGACAGTGATTGTGGAAGCTTCCGATACCTCCGGCACCCTGTATCAGGCGCGTGCCGCCTTGAAACAGGGCCGCAAGCTGTTTATCCTGGATAGCTGTTTCCGTAACAACGCTATCAAGTGGCCAGCTAAATACCAGGCTCGGGGAGCCATACGAGTAAAAGACTACGACGACATACGCAGCCATCTGCACGCCCATGACAAACCGCAAACGCCTTCTGATGGAAATCGACGACGAGACCCGTTGTGACCACTGGTACCTGGAAGCCCATGACCGCTGCTTCTACTTCGGCCATTACACCCCAAAAAAATACATTAAAGGCGACGTTTGGAGCCACAGTCCGACAAACAAACTCATCTACAACCTTAAAAAACCGCCAGGGGCAAGGTGGCAAAAGTATAAAACGCAGGCAGAGCAGAAGGTAGCTCGGCTATTGGCGGACCACAATAGCTTTCAAGACTATATCTTTGTCCCGGTACCACCCTCGAAACAAAAGGGCCACCCAGAGTACGACGATAGAATGATTCGTATTCTTCACTACTTACGTAAATTAAGGCCCGAAGTTCAATTTTTAGAACTGGTGCGGCAAACGCAGTCTCTCAGCCCTTTTCATGTAGCGGGCGCCCGACTGCCTCCGAAAGACTTGGTGAATTACTACCAAATTGACGATCGCGGACAGCCTCCACTGCCGCCGGGTGCTAAATTGATAATATTTGATGATGTGTTGACCACCGGAAGTCATTTCAAGGCCACGCAGACTAAGTTGAAAGCTCATTATCCGAAAAGCGAAATTGTTGGATTATTCGTGGCTCGGTGTGAAAGACCATAGCTGCTTTTTTGATTATTCCGATTGGCACGATTGATTTTAACTGTATTTTTAGACAGTATTGTAAGCTCTCTCGCGACAGCAAAGGCCATAGGCAGGGTCTGGTCCTTAGAGGTATCCTTACACCATGAGAACACTGATCCTTACCCTCCTCTTCCTCCCTACCCTGGCCCTCGCTCGACCCGTAGAGGTAGTCTCAATCTACGACGGTGACTCCTTCACAGCCAATGTCCCAGGATGGCCCGATATAGTCGGCAAGCGCATCGGCGTCAGAGTCAAAGGGGTAGACACCCCGGAGTTGCGGGGCAAGTGCCAGGCTGAAAAGGAACTGGCGCGAAAAGCCAAACAATTCGCCGTCACCCTGCTCCGTGGTGCCCAGGAAGTTCGCCTTGAGGAGATAGAGCGGGACAAGTATTTCAGGTTATTAGCCGAGGTATGGGTAGATGGTAAGCGGCTAGATCAGCTGCTTATAACCGCTGGCCTCGGGTATGAGTATCATGGGGGCAAGAGGCGGAATTGGTGCGGTAAATGATCTTACAGATCACAAATTATATTGAGACATTGTAACCAATTTTCCACTTTCAAAGGTTGTTGTTATATAAAGAAAATGCTCACTTCCCCATCCGTGCATCTCAAAAGACTGACCACTAAAATATACATCACTTTTTTGCCCCAAAATAGATTCCACTTCTTTGTATGTCATCCCCTTCCTCAACATCTTAAATTGAGATAGCGATATGCTTGGTTTGGACGATCTAATAGAATCAAGCAAACCTGTTTTTTGATCGTAGCTTATGCTAACCAACCCACCCTCCGATTTTACCACAGGGCTGTTGTCTCCTCTGGATATATACTTGTCATAGACATCGGGAGAAAGATACGTAACAATAGAAGATAAGCTTCCAGCTAAAGTTATATATAACAACATCTGCTTTTTTGTATAGCTGCTCATAATTTTCCTTTTACTCAAAGTTTATATAGTACGCAATGTGACCGCTATTATTCCGATTACTAATTCTGAAGCAACTCAATGCTATTGTATCGGTGATTTTATATTGCACAGAGAACTATCTTCAAGCGCAGCTCCCACTTAAGGCGTTTGTGTCTGGATTCGGTTTTCCTTTTTAAGCCACCTTTGCGCTCACATTCTTTTGGCACAAAATCCATCTGTCCTGTCGATTTAAACAATCTTATATCGTGAGTCGAGATATAATATCCAAATGAATGAGAAAACCAGACAGCTAATCGAAGAAATTTCTTTTGCACTTGGCTTGGCAGCTATCTTTATCGCACCCTTTGTGAAAGACTGGCATTTTTCATAAGTGGCTACTGATTAACCACATCTAAGGCCCCAACCAAAGGGGCGAGTGATTTGCCTTCCCTCCTTTGGGATATTACTGGCATATCTATAATCTCAGCATCCAGAACGCCGCGAGCCCGCCGCCCCTTGTATCCAAGTTCCAGTAACCTCAATGTTGCCCGCTCAATTACCCCAAGGCTTTCTTTCAGAGAATTTACCGCCACGCCTGTCGGTCCATCCCCAAGCGCAGTACCTGGTACCGGGATGCGTAGCTCACCGACCCTGGCTATAGCCTCAAGCGCGGATAGCTCCTCAGGCTCCAGGATCTCTTTCAGCTTCGGTTTGCCGATCCCATCGATAGCCTTGCGGAACTCAGCGCCACTGAATGTGCGCTCACCCTTCTGGTTGGTGGCCAAGGCCTTGGTCGCGCGGTCACGGAGATGCACCAGAGTCTGTGCGCGCAGGTCATTCCAGGCCGACTTACCCGCCTCACCCAGCTCACCGTCGCCGCTGTTGAGGTAGGTTTTCAGCAGCTTCAAGTCATCCACTTTGCCGCCCTTGCCGACCACCAGCCTGCCAAAAATGTCCTCTGGCGCTATGCCCCCCTCGAGTATCTGCTTCACGACGGATTTATTGTTCTGGTAGAACTTATGCTTCTTCACCTGTTCCAGCGCCTTGCGCGAGCGGGACATGGCATTGCGTGCCTGCTTGTAGAAGTCGTCGCCAGCAGCTCTGAATACATCTTCGTCCAGTGCGCTCTTCAGGTCGTGTAGAACCTGCTTGCCTAGCCCGTTGGTGGCGCTGTGGTGCTGGTTGATCTCCTGCCGAATCATCCGCTCTGCCTGCTCTGGCGATACCCTGGCCTGCACCTTCAGCCCTTTGGGCGCGATTATGCCCTGGGCGCGCAGAGTGCCTACAATGGACCTCAACACATTGTTGATCGCCGGATCTTTGGCCGCATTGGCCCGTAGCGCTTGCTCAAATCCATTGAGCGAGACCTCGACGCCACCCTTCGCCGCCTCGTCGGCTTGTCGGTAGAGCCCCGAAACCAACTCGTCTTCGAACAGCAACCGGCGAGTGATGGCATCCTCAATTGCATAGCCAGTCTCATGCGCTTCACGGCTGGCGCCGCCCGTGGCACCGGCCAGCTCGTCGACTCGCTGAGTGAGCTGTGAGTCCTGCTCTTCCAGGGCATTACGAATCGCACCGGAGTGCTTTCCCAGTTCCTGCTGTTCGCGGAAGTCGTCAGCGGAGCGGGTCAGCTGTGCCCGGGTAGGCTTCACCCCAACGCGCTCGAATGCCCGACGGCGAGCCTGCTGCTCGGCAGTTTCCACTGCAAGCTGGGCCTGCTTCGCATCGATCTTGCCAGACGCCACCAGCCGTGCGCCCTCGCGTGTGATGCCATCCTCGTCGGCCAGTGCTGCAGTCGGCTTTTGTGGCATCCTGGCTAGCCGGGAAGCCGAAGC
The DNA here is from genome assembly GCF_040932045.1 of Microbulbifer sp. TYP-18. Lineage (NCBI taxonomy): Bacteria > Pseudomonadati > Pseudomonadota > Gammaproteobacteria > Cellvibrionales > Microbulbiferaceae > Microbulbifer > Microbulbifer sp. TYP-18. The sequence continues at coordinate 27,367 of NZ_JBFRBC010000008.1, read as the reverse complement.
ACCGGCGGCGACCGGCAAAGCCAGCGCACCCAGCATTTCACCCACCTGGCGGCCAGTCTCACCGCCCACGGCCTCCCCGGCAGCACCCCCCAACTCAGTCCCGGCACCAGCCAGCCCACCAAGTGCCGCATCAGCGGCGGCACCGCTTTTGCCCGCCTCTCGCAATGCTCCAGACAATGCCCCCTCTGAGCGTGATGCCATTGCCGGCAGCTGCTGGGCAGCATTACGGACCAAGGCGCCGCCAGATACGGCCGCAGGCGCAAACTCACCTCCAGCCCGAACAACATCTTTCGCAAGGCCCTCTTCCATGAAATTGCCGGCAGTTCCCGCACTGAGCGCATCAGTCAGACTCGGGACGCGAAACTCGGATCCAGCCAGCTCGCTAACCGCATTGATCTGATCAGTGGTCAAGAAATCGGCCAGCTCCGTCGCACCACGATTCACTGCCGCCATGAACTCTAGTGCCGGAGAAATCACCGCTGCTGCGTCTGCTATGGGAGCGGGGTCTCGAAAGCTTCCGCGAGAGCCTGTTATGGCGCCCTGTGTTGTCGGCCCTGCTGCCTCAAAGTCCCCAGCGGTCGCCAAGCCGGCAGCGATGGCTTTGCGCCGGATTTCATCCTTTCCGGTCCCATCAGGAACGCCCTTTATGACGACTCCGCTCGGTAGTATTACTTCCATCGGCATTACATGTCACTCCAGTTTACGGTTGTCAGTTTGGCCTGGCCGCCATTGGCATCAGCGGCTGATTCGGGACCATCACGCTGAATATCAGCACGGTCTATACCCAGCTTGGCCCGCACGATGTTATCGACCATTTCCATTTTGGCCCGGCGTGCTTCTGGATGGTCTTTACGGGTGGGAAGCATTTCAATCAGCAACTCCTGATCCTTGTCAGTAAAGGTGCCTTCGCCAGACTCGCGGAATAACGATTTCAAGATGGGCGCCATGGCCGAGATAGCGCCATCGGCGATCTGCGCTCCGGCGCTAAACGCTGGAAAGCGGCCGGCGATGGGGTTGGTGGTAGTGCCTTCAAGACCCTTTGACAGCCCGTCTACAGCGGCCTGATAGGCGCTGAATGCAGTGCGATTAGTTTTAGCTAAGTCTTCCCTATTGGCCTGATTCCTGGCTTCTTCACCCGCTGTGACTTCCGCAGCCTTGGTGTTTGCCCGGTCTTTGAGGATTTGCTGCAGCTGTTCATCGCTGAGCATTTCAACGGGCTTTCCGCCGGCGGTATTGTAGAGCTGGTTGCCCATACGCTCGACGGTATCGCGGCGCAGTGTCAGATACTTCTCCTGCTCTTCAGGCGGCAAGGCTTTCCAGTATTGATACTCTCGTACAGCTGCAGGCGCCTCTACTTCGGCCGCCATGGCTTTCTGTTCTTGCATGACCTTTTGCAGATTCAGATCACCGGCCCGCTGGCGGTTCCGGTCGGCGATTGCCTGCAGTTGGTCCAGACGGGCATTGTGCGCGGCAAACACCTGTGAAGGATCGCGTCCATGGTAACCGGCGCTCATGGCCGATAGCATTCGCCCAATACCGCCTAACTTGTCACCTTTCAACTTGGCGATACGGTCCTCGGCCTCGATCGCTCGCTGATTGGAATCATCCATAGCCATCGCATAGGGGTCATTTGGATCTATCAGCGGTGACTGTTTCGCCCCAACAAAAAGTGAGTCCAGGGCGCCGCGTGGCTCCCCAATCGTTAATATTGGTCGCATAATTCAACCTATTGATTGACCAGAAAAATGGTATTTGCTTGAATCCCCAAAAAAGGGGGACTGTATGCGGGTAATAGCAATTCTTTTTTCGTTGGCAGTAGCTGGATGCGCTTCACAAGCCAATATTAATAGTTGGCAGGGTGCCAGCCTGTCCGAATTGGTTATGGAGTTCGGAACCCCAACAGGAGAAACGACTTTAGAAAGCGGGCGTATGATCGAATTTGAGCGTACCGTCTTCATTGATGGCACATCATACACTTGTTACCGGCGCTACCTGCTCAACGAGGCTGGACGAGTAATTGAAGAGCGTTTATCCGGTAGTTGTAGCTAGGAATTTCCAGGCGTCTTAAATGCCGTCCACATATCCCCAAAACCAGTCATAAACCCACCCAGCGCCCCCAGTGGTGAACCATTCTGGGCCTGGGTTGACTGGCTCAGCAGTATCGGATTACCGATTGCGCCCTGGTAAAGCTGGAGCTTTTGCCAAGGTGCCATCGCGACCTGCTGCATATAGTTCTGCATCGCATTCCCACCCTGCCCCATCGCGTTGATACCGCCATAGCCAAAGTTGAAGGCATTGCCCATGCTGTTGTTGTAAAGGTTGCCGGCCGTGTTCAAGCTGTTGCCAGCCACATTGGCGTTGAGGCTGTTGGTATTGAGCGCGGCATTCTGGTTGCCGGCTGCTTGGTTTGCTGCGACGTTCACCGCCTGGTTGTAGGCATTGGAGCGAATACCAGCGGCCACATCAGAGGCGCGATCATCCGCTCCCCGCTGTGCGATGGCCTCGGCAACTCCTCTGCGACTGGAACCAGCATTACCGCTACTCACGGCACTGGAGGCGATACCCGGCAACTGCTGTTCATTCAGACCACGATATATATCCCGGGTACTGGCGGTGATTTGCGAATCCAGCAGGTCGTTATCAATCAGTGAGTTTACGGTGTCCATATTCACACCGTTCTGCATAGGGGCGTTGAATCCCCCATTCCCCATCACCTGGCTCAAATAGTCCTGCATGGCGTTGGCGGTATTCCCGAACCCACCAGCCATATCCGCCATTTGGTTGCCATATCCCTGGGCCGTATTGCCAAAACCCATCGCCGCCTGAATGTACTGCTGCATCTGAGGCGATAGATCCGCTACCGGCGACTGTCCAGAATTGTATAGTTGTTGAGCCTGGCCCCATATATCCTGCAAGTAGGGAAGCTGATCTCCATCCAGGAAAGTGTGGCTTTTACTCTCGCCATTGCCACCAAAAAGACTGTCCAGAAAACTCATAATTTCACCCTATGAAAAGAGACTCAGTATCCCCTTGACCAGTGGATCCTTTTTAAGGGAATCCTCAAACGATTTTCCAGCGTTGGAAAAATCAAATGTAGCCAGATCCCCCACCATGCGCATGGTATCGCCGGTATTGGTGCCGAGCTTCCCGTCCAACTTGTCCAGTGCTGGCGCCCAGCGTTGATGCGCGTCCTGCTCAAACACTTTGCCGTCAATTAGATCAAGTGCGTAGTCACTGGTTTTCTCGTCCCTATAACCATTCTTTTGGGCATGATTCTCGTTAATGGCAATGATTGCCGCCAGCGCTGCCCAAGGCCCCATTGAAGCCATCCAGCTCGAGCCACTCCCGGCTGAGCTTCCCGCCACAGATTCGCCACCCGCAAATTGCTGGTACATATTCCAGCCCTGCATCGGGTTTAGGCCACCGTTCTGTTGCCCGGACTGCTCCAGCAAAGGCAGTAGCTCCGCCTTCTCAACTTCCCAGTCAGGTAAATAGGGGTTGTAACTGTAATTGATCATAATCAGTCATTCCGACTTTCTAATGGCCTTCAGGCACCCGGTATTCCCATTGTCGCGATCGACTGGTGCACTGCTAGGCGATTGCACACATCGACAATACAGCTGGACACCAGGTCGCTGACTTCATTGGCGACCTGTATTTCGCCTCCGTCAGTCTGCAAGGTTTTAGTGGTCACATAGATTCGATCCATCTGATCGCCGGCCGCGTCGGCCTGCACGTTGTTTTGGTCGTCGATGACCGCAATGGTGCATTTTAGTACTGCTGTCGCGGGGGATTCGCTGTTGGCCATCTCGTTGGTTTGTGTCACTGAGGCCCGCAGGATGGTGCCGGCGGAGTGGCCATCATCGATCACATAGGCAAATTGCCAGGATTCCAGTCCGGGCACCGTATCCAAAGGGGAAAAGCTTGGCATGTCTGTTTCCTATGGCTTGTGCGGTTGGTTGTGGGTAATCACCCGGTGTTGGGGATCGATGCCAGCCGCATAGCTGATGCCCCCCACACTGATCTTGTACACGGTGCGCAGGCCTGCGCATTGGACATGGGTAACGGTTTCCCAGGCGAGGGGGTCGTCGTTATGCAGAACACCGAGCAGGACACCCCGGGCATTCTGGGCTTCGTAGACGACGCCCTCGCGGTCGGTGACCGGGGTTTCCCGGCTGCAGATTATCTTGGCACCACTGCTGGTGGTGAGCTGGACACAGGGCACGTCGTCCTGGGGTTTCACGGCCTGAATAGCGCCCTTGTGAATATCCGGTTGTCTGGTATCCCAACAGTCGATTAGATCGTCCACGCTACAGTGTTCCGCTTTTAGGTCATCCCGCAACCACATGCCTGCGGCAACGCACCAGGGGTCCGGCGGTGTGGTACTGCCGCCGCCATTGGCAGGTGTGGTGATAGTGCCCACCTGGCGACGCCAGGTGTGGGCGGCAAGCGTATGAAAGTTCCTGGTGGCTTTATAAGTGACGGCCCCACCTTTGGTGCCTGGGTCATCGCAGTAGACATAGTATTTCCGGCTGAACGACAGCCCGCTAATACTGCCGGCGTTGTAACTGACCAGACCAAAATCAAACTGCACGTTATGGGCGGCAATATTGATCCTGGCGGTGCTGCCGGCATCGACAGCCGACAGCGCGGAGCTGGTGGGCAGACTGGCAATGCCGGATTGGATCAGGGGTAGATTGCGCTGGTCCTGAATTTCCACCACATCGATTTTGAAATAGTCAACAATTGTGCGGCCGGGTTTTTCGCTATAGTTCGCCAGAATCAGTGGGCTAAAATAGCGTACATCTCTTTGCAGTTGCGCCGGGCTGCCGATACCGCTGCCGGCCACGTAGTTTCCAGTGGCATTGCCTTTAAAGTAGGAAACGTACTTTTTCCAGGAATCCGGGCCATGTGCGCTGGCCGTTACGCCCGCCGCGGTCAGGTAGTGCTGCCCACTGATTGTTTCTGCTCCGTTTGTATTGCAGAGGTTGCCGAGCTTGTCGAAACCCGCTACGCCGAGGTACAACAACCGCGACAAGTCGCCCTCGTTATAAACAAATACACGGCACTCAACACGGTAGAGTTTTTCTGGATCAAACGGTACTTTTGTCCCGCTATACATATACACTCCGCCGTCCGATTCAGCCTTACCCAATAGCGCCGCGCTACCACCGACTTTTACGTTAGCGCTACCGCCTGCCGCCGTATAGTCAGCCAGCATCGAGGCGTCACCAATTGGCACCTCCCAGGCGCCCATCCACACCGGATCGGAAAAGTCTTCAAGTACGGTATGACGCATGGTGCGGATCTGCGCCCACTCCTGGGCCGTGGCGCCCACAGTGGCACCGTCTTCCGGCTTGCCAGGGCCGTAGACTTTCCCCCAATCCGCCAGGGAGCCGGCAATCTGGTCGATTTTGTTGAGTAGGGTTTGTCGTGCGGTATAGACCGCCCGCCATTTGGTGTCCCAGGTGCTGCGATTAATGGACGTGACGCTGGCGGTATTGTCCCAGCCAGTTCCGCTGAGGTAATCCGATAGCGCGGTGATGGCACCACTGTAGGCGGTTTTCTCGGTGGTGATGTTGTAACGGTTTGCCTCTGCCTCGTTACCTGCCTGCTCCGCCAATAGCTGGCTGTACTCGCGGATGACCTGGGGTTTTTCCGCCGGGTGTAGTTTGCTGTCCGCGGCAATATCCCCCAGGTCAGCCAGTGCTGTTTCGGCATCCGCTTTCGCACCGTCGGCCGCATCCCGGGCAGCGGCGGCCTTGGCGTCGGCAGCGGAGGCATCCAGCAGTGCCTCGGGATCGCCACTGCCGCCCAGGGTGACGACGATTCCTCCATAGGTGCCGCCATCGCCGGAACTGGCCCATACAGAGATTTCATTGACCCCTGTCTGTAGCGTGACGGGAAAGCTGTACCACTGGCTAACGCCGTCCTGTCCGCTCATTACCCCAACCTGGGCACCATTAAAACCAACCCGGGCGCCGCCCTCGGCATCGTTGGCCAACACATGGATATAACCGCGTCCTACCGAAGCATTAAACGTAAATTTGGTGCCGCCGGCATAGTTGGTGCTTTGGGGCCAGGCCAATCCCAGGGGCCGGCCATCCCACTTGAACTGCAGGGCGGCGCCGGTTACACCCGAATCCCGCGCCTGCTGCGCAATAGCATTGAGCAGGGCTTGTCGCGCACCGTATACCTCCTGCCAATTCAGGTTCCAGAGAATGCGATTGATAGGCGTCGCCGCATCAGTGTCATTCCAGGCGGGGCTCAGGGTATCTAGATAAAGATCAAGCGTATTTAAGCTGCCAGCGTAGCTGGATTTCTCAGTTGTGATTCCGGCACGATCCGCCTGCGCTGCAATCCCGGGTTGCTCTGAGAACAGTTGTGCATATTCACGAATGACAAGTAGTTTTTCATTCTGGTGCAGAATTCCATCGGCAGCGATGCTACTCAAGTCCTCCAGCGCGGCATCAACATCGGCCTGAGCGTCATTGATCAACGACTCCAATATGGCAGAAATCTTATTCAGCAGGATTTGTCGACGGCTATAAACCTCCTGCCATTTTCCGTTCCAGGTGCTGCGACCAATACTCGTGGTGCTATTGGTTGCATTCCAGGTTGGCGTCAGGCCCTGCAGATAGCTAGTGAGCGCAGAAATTGCACTGCTGTAATTGACTTTCTCGGTTGATATGCCCAAAGTCTCGGCCTGGATCTCAATACCGGATTGCTCTGCAATAATCTCATTGTATTCCCGATTCGCAGTCAGTTTCTCTGCAGGGTGAAGCTGGCCATCCGCAGCGATGTTATCGAGATCTTCGAGGGCTTCCTCGGCGTCAGTCTTGGCGGTAGCGGCTGCCTGTGCAGCGTTGTCAGCCCGCGTGCGCGCATCATCCGCATCACCTTGGGCATCCTTCGTCTCTTTCTCGACACGGGTGTACAAACGCTCGATGGACATGAATTCACGGCGTATAAACTGCCAGAGTTCAGCCAGGGAACGCGGGACACCGGGCCCCGTTCTATAACTCATCGTCCATCCGCCGGCATTAAATCAAGATCCCAGCCGGTCAGCCGCCAGAAACCACCGCTCACAGACTCCACCTTGATGGCCAGATAACGCGCCTTTATACGAAAGTGCAGGTCCAGGCCGCTCGCAACGTCGAAGACCTTGGGGTTTTTCCAGCGCACTGGACCCGTGGCGGTCTTGGCGCCGCCCACTGTGATCTTCACCTGCCCTACACCACTAAACTGCGGAATAATGCGGCGCAGGCTTTTCAATCTACCCGCCGCTTGTGGCAATACTTGATCGAGGTCGATACCCGAGCGCTCCAGGTACACCGATTGGGTGGCATCACCCGTCGCCAGAAAGTCTGTTTCCATGAGGTCCGTGTCAGTGAGGTAGTACATCACCGGGAAATAGGAGGTGTCGGTCAGCTCACCAAATGTCAGGTTGAGGTCTGAAAAAGAGACACCCATCGCATCCAGGTCATCAAACGTAATGACCTCACCGGCTTTGGCCGCAAAGAACGCGCAATGTACTTTGGGCAGGTCGCAAAAGGTGAAAGTATCATCCAGCCAGTTGTACACCAGCGCCCGATTCGCCGGACCCTCGGCGTTGGTGCTGTAGATGGTCCAGATTTCTTTGGTTTTATGGTTGGTGACACAGCGTACAGACTCGCGTTGACCAAGCTCACCGTAAAAGGTCCGGTTGACCCGACGGTGCGCCATGGGCCTTATGGAAAGGCCGTCATGTACGAAAATCTCTGTGGCGCCCACCACAAAGTGCTGCCGGTCAAACGCCGCCACGGCATCGCGGCAGAGTATTCCTTGATCGAAAATAGTTTCGAAGGAAAACACATACTCTCCACCCACCAGCTGCATCAAATAGGTGGCATCACGGCTGTAGACGATGTTGGCGGAGCCCATTGGAAGGCAGTCGACCAGTTTACTCGCCCCGGAATCAATCGGATTGGCGCCCGCCAGATTGGATGTATCGGCAACGTCCCACGTCTCAGGTACAGCGCCCGGCTCAGCCTCATCACTCCAGCGCACAGTATTAGGGTATTCCACTCCGCCCTCTATAACCCCCAGCGCGATCAGAAAATTTTTATAAGGCCGCACACAGTCGGCTCGCAGGTCCGAGGGCCAATTGGGTAGGTCGATAAACGCTATATCATTGGGGCCCTTGATCTGTGGTACATCCACGCCATTATTGAAAATAACGGACTCACCCCAGGTGGTGGAATGCCAATCACTCCCCGTATAACCCCCATCGGTAAAAGCGGAGCCTGTACGATCGACAAAGGCTTCGTTCTCACGAAAGTAGAGCCGGCTCGCGCTGGCGTAGGCGAGCTGCGGTGTCTCGTTGGCGATCCAACCGGTGCCCCATACCGCCACATCCGCGAGGGATTCAATAGAGACAGGAGCCGGCATGGTCTGGGCAGCGCCATTGGAAAAGCGGACGTTTTGCGCCTGGCTGAATTCGTTTATCTGCAATTCATAGGCAGGCGAGTCCGCATTGACGCCACGCTCACCGAGTTGCCGTACTGGTATCAATGTCATTCGCCCGGATCCGCGTCACTCAAGCCGGCCTCGATCATGGCGTCAGCAATCGCTGTGCCAATCGATTCAGAGGTCACTTCGGAGGTCTTAATGATCCAGCTCAGCGCCATGCTAGGCGGAATAGTGCTGACCTCGTGTTTATGTGCTCCACTATTGGAAATCCCGTGAGCATGGGGCTTTCCGCCACCCTCGCTTTGAATGGTGAGGGTCTTGCCATCTTTGTCGGAAGGGTCATAGTCAGGACCGAAGTTCGAGCCTTCATTGCCAGGATAGGCGAGCACCCGTTGACTACCCGCGCCGTGACCGTGGCTCGGCATCTCCTCGATGGTTACCGCGTGCCCCTCAGTCGTCCCGTCGTGGTTGTGGTCACCTGCCTCGCTCGTGTCGGCCGTGGCACTACCGTAATTGCTGCCCTCTTCGTATGTGGTGTCCGCACCGATAACGGCCCTACCGCGCAGATCGGGCGTATCATTGGTGCCATCCGCCAATTGCCAGCCTTCGGGAATGGGTGCGTAGCTGGTAAGCCAGGGCTTGATAGACCCCTTTTGCTCCAGATGAGGCAGAATCGCCACACCAAGAGCGGTACTGACAGCAGACACACCTGCCGGCAGGGCGTTGACCCTTTCCTCTGACAAGGTGACATTCTCGGTACCAGTGAAACCGCCAAAACTGCTTTTGAGCGCAGCTTTAATCAACCGCACATGGTCATCGGCCGTGCCGGCGGCGTCCCCGCGAACCGGGTTTGTCGCCACCAGTTCAGAAATGTTCGTAGCGTTTTCTAAAGCCATGGACCGCTCTCACTTTTTAGTAGGCCGCGCTCGATATGGACGCGGAACCGGAAATCTCTTCCGTACTGGCCGCGTCGTTGAGCATTTCAATAGCGTTGGCAAATTGTGATTCCCACAAACTTATCCGTTGATCGTTCTCAAGGAATGGCTCGGCGGCCACCAGAGCACCAAACAGGTAGGCGTCAGGCGCGACGCTTAGCACCGCATTTGAGGTCTCGGTAGTAGACAACTCGAAACCCCGCCAATACGAAAGCATCCAGCGATAATCCGCATCGGGAACCGGCCATACCTTTAGCGTATCGCCATGGCGAATAAAGCTGGTTGGCGTGCCGACCTTGGCTGGTTTGCTAAAGAACTGTACGTCCGTGAGCCTGCTCAGCGGCTTACCATTGACGTAGAATCGCTTCGCCTGCCTGTAGCCGTCGGGAAGCGCCCACTCGTCACCATCAGTCGCGAGGCGATCCTTCACAGCGATACTGGAGTTTTCGGCAATACGCAGTTCGCGAAAGAGGCGCGCCTCACCCAACCGGATAAAGTCGGGCACCCGCGCCAGGATCTCATCGTCATCACCGCGACTTATCCAGTCCGCAACGGCTTGCTGCAGTTCCCTATAGTTGGAAATCGCCATTTAGGCCCCCTGGAAGTATTTTTGGGACCATCCCCCCACAACACACTGGGGATATTCGCTATGGATGATCCGATCAAACCTGCGCTGCATGGCCGGAGACATTTTCCCGTAGCTGGCCGCGTCCATTTCCCTGCCGTGTTTCTTCCAGATTTCCATCTGTACTGTGTTAGGGATACGAAAACGTGTGCGACGGTATTCACCATCAACCGCACCTGCCTCAACCTGGTGCCGGCAGTTTTCCATCATGGCGCGAAAGGCGGCATCATCGTCCCGACGCACCTGATAGACCTTGCCATCCTCGACACGGAAGTCTTCTACGGTTCTAGTCATCATCCACCCAATAAAAAAGGCGCCCGGAGGCGCCCTGCTGCTGCGATTTATGAATTAAGCGGCTGGATCGATATGGTCGATCACAAACCACGTCTTATTGTTGAGGACATCGCCACAACCCTCCCATTTCCACATCATCGGCTGGGAGTGACCAGTGACCGCCAGAGTCTTCAGCTTGGCCGGCTGCAGGACGGCCACATCAGCGTACTCGGAGTCGATCCCGAGAATGGTGGTGCTGTCCATGAAGCGGCCCTTCACCACCGACAGGGAGCCGTGTGGCGTGTCAATAATGTCGATACAGTCCACAAGGCGCTTGTCCTCAATATCGCGGTTGCGGCCGGTCTGCTGAGCAAAGCCGGCAATAGCGTCCGCGTGCTCCGGATTGATCAACAGCGTATCCGGGTTGCCGCCGGAATTGTACGCCGCCAGTTGACCCTTCTTGATAGAGGCCTCTCCGTTGGCGGCTGTGAATTTGGTCGCTGTAGTGCCGCCATCCCCGGAGTGATCCACGCGGTTGTCCGCATGCACTTGACCAGCGAGGCCCGCCATACGTGCCGCCGTGCTGGAACCATCACCGGCCACTGCGGCCTGAGTGGGCATACCGGTCATGGCGTGCTCGCCATCGTTCTTGAGTTCCCGCAGCTTTACTGCTGACTGGTCGCGCAACTCGGATTTGCGGCCGTGCTTTTTAATCTCCTCCAGGGTATCGGAGATTTTGAAGGCCTTGTCCATCAGCTGCACGCGATTGGAGCGCAGCACAGTCGGGGTGTAGGTCTTGGTGGGATTATCGTCACCTTCCACAACCGCATTGTCACCGGCCGCAGTCAGGTCGCGCTGCTGCCACTCGTGCAGCTTGCCGGTCGCCTTGGCTTTCTTGGCGATGTTCATATAGGGGGTGTCGATGGTTTTGGTATCAAAGATCGCGTCTTTGAAGTCCTCGGCATTGCCGACGGAATCATAAGTAGTCGTCATGGGAATTCCTCAGAGCCCAAGCTGGGCATCCACCTCTGCCGCAATCACCCGGTTCTGGGCGCTGCGATCACCTTTGGCGGCCAAAGTGCGGTCACGCTTCAGTTGATCGGCGCGCTTCTGCGCCTGGGTGCGGGGCTTCGATGCTGCCTTTTGCTTGATAGTTCTCTTAACAGATTGGGGTTTGGGTTCAGCCTTGACCTTTTGCGCCTTTGCGGAGCGCATATTGGCAAGCAATGCATTAATCACCCAGGGGCGGACCTCCTGCGCGATCTCTTCACGCGGCACGCCGCTTTCCACGGCGTAGTCCAGTACCTGGTGATACAGTGTGTTGCTCCAGTCCGCGTGCATCTCCTTCAGGGTGGCGACAGCCTCTTGAGCCTTGCGCTGAAACTCGGAATCGCGCTGCTCTTTCGCCTTGTCCTGTAGTTGCTTGACGGCCTGCTCTACTTGCCGGTGGCTAGTCATGGCCTGCTGAAACTGGCCCTGCAGCGCCTGGTATTTGGCCGGGTCGCTGACTTGCAGCGCTTGCCAGTCAATACCCTGAAACTGCTGTAACGGCGCTTTCAATTGCGCCTCCAGGAATCCCAGAATTTGCTCCGATTGCTCCAGCTTGGAGTCCGCGCTCTTCTGGGTTTCGGCCAGCTTTTGATACTTCTTGGTGTACCCCACCTGAAAGTTTTTCTCGGCATCGCGCCAGGCTTTCACCTGCTTAACCGATACCTCTTCGCCGTCGATATTGAGCGTGGCGTCGTCGGACAGCTCAGTGCCACTCTCGTCATCTTCGGTGTTCTCTAACTCTTCTTCCTCAGTATCGGCATCGTCCTCGGTCTGCTCCTCTTCGGAGTCCTCGGTCTCAACCTCTTCCTCGGTTTCAGTGTCAGCTTCAGGTTGGGATTCTTCCTCATCTGCGGTCTCGGTTTCTGGTTGGCCTTTCGGCTCCTCCACCTCGCCCATGACTTCGGAAAGTGCGTTGTCGAGCGCGTTGCGCTCTGTATCTTCGGAGTCCAGCATGACTGGTTATTCCTCGATTGGTTGGTAATAGGCTTTTAACTTTTCCGTAACGCGGGACAAAGCGCGGGTCTGGCGGTGCAGCTCTTCCCGCTGATTGGCGTTTTCGCAGTACAGCCACTCCCGCTGCAGGTCCGCCATCACATCTTTGACCGCCTGCTGAAAAACCGGCTGTTCCAGCAGTTCCCGGGCCCGCGCCTTGCGGTCAAGCGGGTGCAGGCAGGTCGATCCGACCCGCTTCAAAAGCTTTTTCATGGGAGTTTCCTATACGCTGACAGGACGCTGTTGGGTGCGCTCCAGCACCAGCTCGGCCTCGTCAATCATCTGCTCATGCGCCTCGGCATCCTCGGCCAATGTCTGCTTGCGCTCACCGAGTGTGAATTCCTGGCGCTGCTTCTGCGCCTTCAAGGACAGGTCGCCTTGCACCTTGGCTGCACGGGTCTGGGCGTCGGTCTGCTTAATATCTAGCTCGGCCTGGTTGACCTGCTGCACCACACCTTGCAGTTGCTGATTCTGCATTTGCAGCTGCTGCATCTGCTGGCCCATCTGTGCCAATTGGTTCTGCAGCCCCGCCAGGTCAGATTGTGGGTCGGTCAGGAACTCCGGCGATGGTTGACCGGAGAGCTTAAATACTTCGCGCAACAGCGCGTACTTGTTCTGGGGGCCATAGAGTGTGGCCATGGACGGATCCAGCTGCATCCCCTGACTCAGAGTGTTGTGCAGCACTAGCAGTGTTCGCGCACGACTCTCGGCATCGTCAGGAGTGAGCGCCGTAGTCACTTCCATATCCACCGCGTCCCCCAGCTGCTGTGGTACCAGCTGCTGCCATTCGCCATCCACCTCCGCCATCAGGCCCTGCTGGTCATGCTCAAGACCCAGGGTGTAGATTTCCTGGAAGATCGGAATCAGGAACAGTTCGGCATAGCGCCTGGCCATGCCCATAACACGGCGCATGGCGGCGGTGGTCATGCGGTTGATCATGTCGTCAGCATTTTGATTGCTGATCACGGCTTGGTTAAGGCCGGCAGTCAGACGCGAAACACCGGCCCGGTGCTCTTTGTCCTGGTTCAGTATCTCAAGCGTGGGCATGGTGTGCGCGGAGAGCTGGGGCGCCGGCGCGGGCAAGGCCACATCGGCCATAGTGCCGTTGAAGTCTTTCTTCACCCAGTGAGTCGCACCCACCGGGTTATCAATCCAGTCGGCGGGGTTCACAAAAACACCCTGGCGGGCAATGCGAGACTGGTTGTTGGTGATCATCAGGTTATCGACGATCTGACGCTTGATGGTGGATTTGAGCTTTTGAATATCGCCAATGATGTCGCAGGTGGACAGACCGTCGTATCGATGCGCGACCCGCAACGCCGCCCAATTGAAATACGGCATGCGCTGGACCTCCTCCACATCGAGGAGGCTGTTGCCCACCTTGAACACCTGGTGCAACTGGGCGGTGCCATCGTCCTCGGCGTCCCACCAGATAAACAGCTCATAGAGCTCCAGTGTCTCCTGTGAGGGCTCGCCCAATAGATCCTCACCAGTGGCCACACCCTCGCGTGCTTGCTCTTCCATCTCGTGCTGGGCGTCGCCATCGGCGGTCAGGCCGGCAACCAGCTCAGGATCAAAACCCATCTCCACCAGCTCGGCACGGGTCACATCGCTTTTCTCACCCCAGAAACGGGCCTCGCCCGGCTCGGTAGCGTTCGGATCCCGAATCACCCGCTCAGGCGCAATAATCTCAACAGCGATGTGGGAGGCATCCACCGGGACTCTGACCTCGGCATCAATCAGGCCAGTGGTTTCGTCCTGCTCGGCCTGAATGATCTCGGCGTCCGAGTGTTCCAGCTGTGCATAGTCCTCCGGGGGAATGCCTTGCATCAGCTTGGTTTTATATTCGGTCTCCTCACTCCAATACACCTTCGCCGTGCAGTTCTTGGCCAGCAGCGCATCCTGGATGGAATCGTGCAGGACGGAATAGCCGGCGTTGTTTTTGTTGAACACTCGATTGCAGTAGCTGGTGCGGAGCTTGGCCTGCAACACATCGTCCTGGTCCTGCGGGGTGAACCTCACCGTCTCCCGGTTGGAGCCAAATACCTCCAGCAGGATCTCCTTGGTGTCCTCCACCGCATCGAACACATCGCGGCTCACATAGTCGGAACGGTCCTCACGTTCATTACCGAAGGGCTCGCCGTAGTAATACTTGTACGCCTTGGCACGGTCATCCGTGTTGGTGGAATCATCGTCACCCTCAGATAACCGGATGCACTGCTCGGCCAGCTTCAGAATGTCGGTTTTGCTTTTTGCCATCAGTAACGGATTCCAGGGTTAGAGCGGGAGTAGTCGAAGTCGTCATCATCGACTGCCACTTCGGCCATGCACATCATCAGTGCGTCGGCCATGTTCGGGGACTCGATCCCCAGCTTTTTCATATCGGGCTTGCTCAGCAGTTGAATCTTGCCGCCGGCCACGTATTTGCGTGGGATACGGCACACCTCGGAACGCAGCTGCGCCATCTCCTCAATATCACCACGGATGCTGATCAGCTCATCGGGGCTGATATACCTGCCCTTTTCCACCGCCAGCCAGGTCTTGAACATCCGATCCCGCAACATCCAGTAGAACTGGGCTCTCCGATTCGCGAATGTCTCTCGATTGGTCTTTGGCTCCGCTATCTCGCCATCTTCCGGCTTGTAGATAGCGTCGGGGGATTCCGGAATAGCAGCACCATTGAAGCCCACCAGCTCGATTTTCTTGCCGGCCATGCCGCTACTGACCTGCCCTTTAAGGCCGGCGCCAATACCGACCACATCCCAGATAAAGGCGTCTGGCTTGCGCTGATTGGCGTAACTCAGGGCCCAGTTGGTCGCACTGTCCACATCACCGGCATCGGTTGATCGCACATCCAACACCACTGAGCCGTGAACATGGGCCACTGCTTTTGCATCGCCGGCATCAGCGGGGTCATAGCCGATACGCTCCTGGCCAACAGGCTCGAAGCCCAGCTTTTTGTGGGCATCCACACAGGCATCGAACCACTCGGGTTCTATGATGGCGTTGTCCACGGTATCGGCGTAGGCACCCAGCCAAATGTGGTTGTATTTCGCCCGGGGTAGTAATTCAAAGTCCCGCGTGCGGTCCCGTTCCAACACCTCCGGGAACCAGGGGTTGTCCGGGTAGTTGATCTCGATAATCAGCAGGTCGTCATCCTGATAGATGCCATCCTTTGCCAGATGCTTCTCATAGGGGGCCAGGTACCGCTTGGCAAACGGATCAGCACTGGCACCCCGATTCAGAGTAAACAGCAGCTGCGAGCCCTCTTCCCGTACCGTGGGCGCCAGAAGATCCAGGCTCTTTTCCGACAGGGTTGCCGCCTCCTCCACCCATACGCCATCGAGCGCAAAGGTGGATTTCATCGACTCCAGGTTACGCGCAAGACCCCGATAAAAACCCTCACCACCGCAAGGGCCATACACTCGGGTTCCGTCGTAGCGACAGCCCGACAATTGCAACTCGTCGACCTGCGCCTTCACCAGTGCGTGGACGGAATCATCAATACTGTTTTGGAACTCCCGCGCCATCATCCAGCGCTGACCGGAATCAATGCGCCTCGCCACAAACTTTGCGGCTGTATAAGACTTGGCAGATCCACGGCCACCGACCAGGATGATGGTTCGCTGCCTGGCGCTGAAAATACATCGAAGGCGTGCGGGGATACCCTGCAGAAACGCCCGCTCGCGCTCCAAGACCTCCAGGGCCTCAGCGAGCTCTACTTCCTCCGCCTCAGTCACCGCCGCCGACTGTCTCCGGGTCTATGCCGTGACGCTCCAGCACCTCCCGGGCCCTTGTCGGGGTCATGCGGTGTTCATGCTTGATGGGGCCGCCGTCCTTGCCGGTCAGCTCCTGTGTGGATTGATCCTTCAGGCCCAGGTCGCGAGCGATGATGTTGGAGTTGAGAAGCCCTGCCGCAGCGCCTGTGAACTTCTGCTCTCGAACCACGTTATCAACCCTCTCTACGACTCGAACGAAATCTTCACTTTCGTTCTCCCGCCAACGCTGCCAGCATCTTGTGGTGATTCCCAAAAACAGGCAAAGCCCTTCAATGGTCATGGCCCGCATCTTAAACATGGGCATGCTGACAGGCTCACCGTTGGAGCTGACGATCTTGTCTTCCCAAAGGGGGTTGGCCTCCACCCACTCGAAGTACTGGCAGCAAGCCTCCCACAAAGCGTCAGCGCTGGAGAACAACTTCTCGCGGCCGTGCCTTGTCCTGGCCTTCCAGAACTGATTACCTTTGGGTGCAGCCATAGTGTTCTCGTCTCACTGGGGAAGAATGAAGATATGACCACTGTCATAGTTGTTTAACCAGACGCGCTTCCACACAGACGGCATGCCATCCACATTGAAAGTCACCGTCTCCCGGTCACTCTCCAGTACGCGCAAGGTTTTTGTTTCGATACGTACCAGCACTCCGGGCTTGAAGGGATCCGGCTGACCTTTGAAGAGGGTCGCAATCAGGCCCCGCTTCTCAACGGAAGCTTTAGGTGCTTTGCGGTCTTTACGCGCCATTACGTTCTCTCCTGTTACGCTCTCTGGCCATCTTGTGGCGTTGGTAGCTGTAGTACCAATTCATCACAAAGGAGGCGACCGCTACCAAAGCACAGATGAAGCCAATGGGGTTTTGAGTAAACAGGCTATAGAGACTACCGATAGCGCCTGCTGTTACCGTTGTGGCGTGGCCAGCCTTCTCAGCCACCTCTCGCATCAGGTCGTGAACGGTCATGACTGTTTCCATGTCTTGATGGCTTTTTCAGCACTGCGGCCCACCACATAACCACCCAGGCCGATCTTTACGATCTCCAGCAGCGCTAGTGTTTGCTCCTCGCTGAGGTTGGGTGCGGTCCATCCCAACCAATGCGCCACCACTAAGCTAACAAAGGTCAGCATGGCAATAGGACGCCAGCAACGCTGAAGCCAGCTCTCCCCGCCCGCCTCGGCCGTAATCACACTGGTCGCCGATTCCAGCTCCTTGCGTTCCATTGCGATCAACTGGCGGTCAATCTCCGCCTTGAGCCTATTCGCCTCGGACTTGTCCGGAAACGCCTTATCAACGGCCTTGCCGATCAAACCAGAGATAGCACTAATTGCACCTAGCATCATTAGCTCCAAATTGAAAAAATGGGGTGAGAGCGGAAGCGGCCCACCTCTTGTCCTCCAAAGCGCACGTTTAACCTCAAGCCATCTTTGGGCAAATACCGTTGTATTAGAATATGCTTTAGGTTAGTTTGTGAAAGACCAGAACTTCTGGGGCATCCCTCACGGCCTAAATATACATACTGGAAATTTACTTATGTTAAGTGCTCTAACAGTTCTGGTATCCCCAGTCTTGCTGGCCGGCATCAAGGGCCACATGAGAAACAAATATTAAACCAAAATACTTTAATTTCTTCGATAGTTGGCGAAAGATAAAAAACACGCCAGGAGCACATAGTGCAACGTTAAAAATGAAGGAGAAAACCATGCAAAAAGAAGTCTCAAGGTGGAGAATAAATATATTAAGAGCATTTTATCTTTTTATAGCTGTAGTATTTGGCTTTAGTGTATGGCCGACCATCATCAACCCAGGTGAAATATGGGACCCCTTGGAAGGAGTAGCATTCAGTTTTTGGGGGGCTCTCACCTTACTATCCCTATTCGGCGTTTTACACCCACTGAAAATGCTACCAGTGCTGTTGATGCAGTTAACCTATAAAGCAATTTGGATGCTTGCAGTTGGGGCACAACTTTGGCTGGCAGGAGAAATCGACCCTGTAGCCGCCGAACTTGTAAATGCGAATACGATCGGAATCATCATCGATCTACTTGTTATCCCTTGGCCATACGTTTGGGCGACTTACATTTTGACATCCAACCCCTACAAACGTACTAATTTCTCAAAGAGTGAAGTAAATAACTAGTCAGGATATTCAAAGGTCAAGATTTTAGAATGCTTTATTTTGGCCTCTGACTCTGATGAAGGTAGTTCCAAGTAAGACCTGGGGAAGTAGCTTTCTCCAGGCATAAAAAAACCGGCTCGGTGGCCGGTTTGGGTGGTTGAGGATTGGTATAAGGAGTTGTGCTTCGCTAGTTTGTTAGTCGCCTACCATCATCGCATATGCAAAAATCGCAGAAGCTTTCTAACGTAAATTCCCCAGTGAATGCGATAGTTAAACTCGAAGTACCGTATTGAATTTCTTGAAATTGTATTTTCAACTAGTTGCCAATTTGTACACCATGAAAACCAGCAGTCCAATAAGAACAAAACAGCCCAACATGAATACATTCCGCCGCAGTGGGACATAGTTTGACCCAGTATGCACTGCCGCATGAATAAATCTACTTATAACGAAAACCCAAGCTGCGATGTATATATAGGTGTTGACGGCGCCAATACTCCATATAACGCCAATGAGAATATAGAATAATACGGGCACTTCAAATTGATTTCGAATACTGTTATTGATTTGAAGCACGCTGTCGGGCCAAGCGTCATCATGTAACGCTCTACGTTCTTCCTTGACTTCACCGCGCTTTATGGCTTTCGATTTCGCACTTGCCAAGACGATATAGAGCCACAGTGTAAGTGCTATTTGCATAGCGACGGGCACAAAAATTAAACTATGTGTCATATCAGGTACCTAGCTTCTTAGTTATGCATAACATTTATATAGCGGTAATCACACTGGCTGCCGACGAATAAATAATTTTTGAATAAAACGGACTTCTAGTTTAACTTTATATCAAAGTCGATTTTTAGATGAAAGACTTTCCGCTATTTCGACAACACATTCAGCAAAATTTTTTGGCAGTTCAATATCTGGGAAGTGCGCACAATTCTGCAGCTCTATTATTTTACCGTTTGGCAGCAAACTCAAAATGGAACTCTTATTAGTTTTTTTGTGAGTTTTGTCTGATGTACCCCACAAAACTATAGCGTTTTGGGTGGCGATCAACTCAGACTCAGGTGTTCTATCACGCAAAAGCGCTTGAAAAGCCGATGCAAGTGAAAATCTGGCACCTCTTCGGAATGAATCAACTGCCCTATTAGTATAGAGGTTCCTATCTGCCCCCTTTAGTAACGCATTTTTATACCAAGTATCAGCTAGTCTCCTCCGCAGAAATCTTAGTAAAATTTGCCCAACATATGGCGTACCGATAAGACCTTTAAAGTCAACGCGCTTAGCCCAGCATTTAGCCTCGTTCAGAGAAGGCACTTGTCCCAGCACTAGGCCAACCACAATATCGGGACGTTTATTGGCCACCAATAATGCCGGCAGTGCTGCAATGCATGTAAGAGCCAGTATGGCATTTTTTATATTAAGCTTTTCCAGCAACTGAATAATGACATCGGCATTGTCTTCAATGGTAAAGCTATAGGACAAAGAGGCTGTTGAAAAGCCAAACCCAGCACCTTCAAACGCAATAACTTGAAAAGTTTTTTCAAGTATTTTTATCAGTTCCTCCATATGTTCAATTGTATTTGGAGGATCGGGCATAAGAACAACAGTATTCTTTGCTTCTGAATTCCCTACCCGAATATATCTGACTCTGCTTTTTTCCAAATTCAACCATTGGCTATGGAAGACAGACTCTGGATTCGGCTTAGAAAAACTTGGAATTTTGTCAATATACAAAGCTGGGTAACTGTAACAGTTCATCCTACCTTCCTAATGGAGAATTTATCTAAGATTTATATATTGATCACCATAAACTTATTATCCTAATTCCTACGCCAGAGGCAACCTGGTGCCACTTCGCCAAAGTACTATTCAAACCATGAAATTGAGCAAATTTCATACAATCCAGAAAGCGGCTAATAGCTCCACACAGTAGGCCGGGCCCGCTCGCCCGGTACGGGTTCAAGGTCATCCAGGTGCAAGAATCGGCTGCTATGAGCGCCCTTCTGCTTCACACCAATACCGGTAAACCCCTCATCCTGCGCGATACTCAGCAGCTCATAGGCCCGCCCACCAGCAACTGATACATCCACCGCCTGCCCCGTGGTATGCGTCATGGTGGAGCCGATCTTGGCGCAATGGGCCGGGCAGCGATAACCTGAGGTGATCACCATCGGTTTGGCAAACCGCTCCCTCACCCTGATCAATCGGTGCAAGGTGTTATCCGAGAAGTGGTTCTTGCCACAACAACGGCAAGCCAACTCCTCTTCCGTGAAGTAGTCGTTCTTGAACATAGGATCACCAGAAATGAAAAAGCCCGCATTGGGCGGGCTTAGAATATTGACTGTGGTGGCTATTGGCGTTAAATCACTCTTGGCCCAGCGGCTTAACTGGAATTCCTAACCAATCTTGAGGAAACCCCATCAATTCGAAATCATCAGGGTGAACCACTACGTGCTTCAAATGGAAATCGTTATAGAGCACCCACCTGTTCCAACGCTTGGCTATTGCAAAGCACTTGAGGAATTCATCCATAGGGGTAGCTACTTCGGAGCAAACGGTCGAATTTCGGACACAAAAAAACCCGCCATTAAGCGGGTTCTTAGTCTGCAATGCGCAAAAACGGCATGCTAGAGTTTTTATACCCCCTCAGGACAAACTTGTCAACCCAGCTGCTGGCAACGCTTTCGATAATCTTCTACGAGTTCAGCCACCGGACCCAGCGCTCTTGGCGGTAACGGGTCCAGGCGCCGCTGAAAGCGCTTCCAGATCCTTACCCACTCCTGGTCCCATTTCGCTTTACTGCACCCCAGGATAGTCCGAGCTTGGCTCAGGTCGATAGGCCGGCCGTTCACATCCCTAAGGGCGCAGGCGTTGATGCAGAAGAAGGCCAGCTTGCTGACCTGGGTTCGATTGTGCGACTCACCCCATTGGTCAAACTCGGTCATTAAGTAGTGAAGGAGCGCCGCACGCTCTTTGAACCGCGCTGCGGGTGGCGCATAGGCAGCCATACCCCAGCTGTAGGCCAGTGGGTCGGTTTGGCGTAGCCTGGCAACCGCGTTTTGAACCAGGCCCTTTTCACAGGCGTCCATGATCCGATCGCTACTACCCTTCCCTACTCTTGTTTCGACCGCATAGAGAGTCTGTGCCGGCATCCTGGCCGTTATTTTGCCATCTTCATCTCGAATCTCGTCCGTATAGCGCTTGGCACTCCGACCGAACACCGCTTGGGCTTTAAGGGCTGCCGCGTAATCGGATTGCTGTGAGGGGCTATCGAAAGCATCATGCCATGCTTGACGAGCGGTATGAAATCTCATGGTTTGACCGTAATGATACGCCTCAAAAATATCCGGCAAACTCTATTCGTTCCATATCGCCACCCTTCCTCAGCACCTGCATACGGCGGTACTCCTCTCGGTAATGCCTCGATATTTCGCTCTTGTGTCTTTGCTTCACATCCCGCCTGGCGAATCGGGCATTGTCGACCACCTGCTTTTTCTCCAGCAGGATGTCGTAGGCGCCCTCCCCGAGCCTTTCCCTTACCCACCGGGTGAACTCGTGAGGGTTACCCTCAAAGAAGTAGTGACAGCGGGTGCAATGTGCAAAAGCGTTGTCTGGGTCGAACCGAACGGCGTAGCTGCCCCGCCCATGAAAGTGAGAACATTGCAGCCCGGCGCTGTTTTCAGGGTATTCGCTTTGACAGCCCTCACACCGCCACCCAGCCCTTTCCCGTACACACCTTGAGAACCATTTATCCGCACTTGTGATCTTTACACCCACGGCTCAACTCTCCCCAAATGGCCTTGTATTCCCCCGCATAGGGGTCCGTCACAGTGATGTGCCAAAAATCAAAGACGAAACGGCGCACATCCTCCAAATACTCCGAGAACTTCTTTTTCGTCAGCTTCGTGGTAGAGCCGTACAGCGTGATGCTTTTGCCCTTCGCCTCGATGCTGCCAATGGCTAGGAACTTCTGCTTGAATATCTCGTGCAGCAGCTCCTTGGTGTAGGGATGCTCTCTGCCGTCATCGCAAGGGATGACTATGCCGGCCTCATCCAGCTGGCGGGTGATCTCCGCATATACCCAGCCCCACAAGAATCGGTTCTGTAAGGTGCTGCGAGTTGCCCTGAACGGTTCCACCTTGACCGCCATGGGCTTCTCAGAATTTGGCTTCAGGCGGTTCAGGTGGTCCAGAGCATTGGCCTTCTGTACCGGAGTCCGCACCACCCAGAATTCACCTTCCATCACTCGATCCGCTCCGCTCTAATTTCTCTGTAAACTGGGATGGGCTGGAAAACACACCCACTAGGCCAATGCCTGTTTCAATGCGATGTTGCGCAGCGACAGTATTGGCGAATACGGCGTCGTACATACCTCCGTGGCCCCCTGCTGATTTATTCACACGAAACACGGCCAGCGGGCTTTCCTCGCTCGCGAATTTCAGCCGCCGTGCAATGTCGCTTACAGTCATCCAGGACATAGGTACTCTCCTCAAGCCTCCGCAAGCAGGGATCTCAGGTCGCCCAGTGTCTTGCTACCAATTGACCTGGAGCGCTCCTGCGCGCTCTTGTCAGGCAGCTTCAGGGGCTCAAACCTTCGGTACATCTGCGATCCGGCTGTTGGCTGACACATGCCAACAAACTCGGCGTAGTTCGGTGGCCACTGATCTGTCTCCCCCTGTCGGGCGGCCTCCTGGTTGCGAAACTCGACGTAACGCATACCTCGCTGCCACGCCACCTCACTCAATCCCCAGGTCTTCTTCGCCCACAACAAGAAATCCTCGCTGTAGCGGTGCGCCACCTCATCCGCCTTCGAATCATGTAGCGCATGCTGAGACGACCACTTGTGGCCGTACAGCTGGTTCATCCGCTTCCACAGGGCCAGCAGCAGTTCTTCGTGCCTGGGCTCTAGCGGCTGCGGCGTTGATCTGTCGATGTTGCTCCTGGAGGCGGTTGCCAGGGCTTGGCGAATGGTTTTCATTCCAGGCTCCCTTGCATTGACTTGCTTTGATTTGCAACTGGTCAAACTGCTTGCGCAACTTGGCCGGGCTGAGGATGTTGGATTGCCAAAAATCATCGTTGTTAGCCCAATAGAACACGCGGGCTATCTCTCGAGGTGAACGATTATCCAGCTCACGCAGTTTCCGGCAGTCGTCAGCCCACCTGTCCAGGTCGGGTGGTTTAAATTTGGGCTGGAGCCTACGGACACCTTCGAGGATAAAGTTGGCCAGGGTGTAATCCTCGTCTGACGCTTTGACTCGCTTTTCCTCGGCTGGCTCTTGCGAGGAAGTATTAGGTTCATTGACTGGTTCAAGAGAGTGACTGGTTCTGGGTGCAGGAGATTCACCACCCCCTGGTGCAGGAGATTCACCACCTGGTGCAGGAGATTCACCACCCTTATCCAGGGTCAGCACAAACAAATTACTGGCATTCAGCTTGTCGGAATTCGTTGATTTCCGGTTATTGATCTCCAGAAATCCACTTTTCTCTAAAGCCTTGATGTGGGCAATTACAGAGCGCCGACTTATCTCACACTGATCAGCAATATGTTGATAGCTAGGCCAGCATTCGCCTTGGTCGCTAGCGTTGTCGGCCAGCTTCAAAAGCACCAGCTTACGCAGAGGATTCCCCACCTTGAGCTTCATGGCTTTGACCATCAGTTCCATACTCATTGTGCGCCCCCCTTACCAGTGACGTTTCAGGGCCTCGTTAGGCCCTCCTAAACGCTCGGAGATTCCCCTTTGAACTTCTAGGTTTCGTCCGAATCTTTAACTCTTGCTCAACTAACTCAGCGACAAGCTTTTCAGTAGTTTTGCCGGTTTTTTCAGCCAAATTCTGCAGCTTTTTGACGTGCTCTTGACTCAAATGTGTTGTCAGTTCCTTCATAGACCCTCTCCGGGGCCTTCAGGCCGCTTGTCCTGTATTGCTATTCTCATCACTGAATTGCTCTAACTGGGCCTCGACGAGCTCCCTCACCAGGACAGCCTTTTGGGTGCGGTGATACTGGGCCATGGCCTCAATGAGCTGGTAAGTGGCGTCGTCAACGCGCAACTTGATCTCTCGGTCTCTGAGATGTTTTGGGTCTGCGTACATTTGGTATCCCTATGCTGGTATTTCTGCGGCCTTTGAGTCCTTGTATTCAGCTACGCTTTGAACTCGGTGGCCATGGGTGTTTGTCGCTATATTTTTTTCTGGCGGAAGAAGCTCTTCATCTGGCTTCAACGATCCACTTGATAGCAGTGCGATCTGGAATTGCCGGTATGCCGGAATTGACGCCCACTGCGAAACCGACTGTGGCGTGATATTCAATGATTTTGCTAAGGCGGATGGGCTCCCGAAAAACCCTATTGCCTGTTCTTTGGTCATTTCGATTTAACCATGACATGGGCACCATCAAAGTAAAGCATGCCTGATTTAAGTATGTCAAGCATTCCTGATAGCCAATATGTAAGGATTCCTTACATGAAACTAATCCATGAACGCTTAAAGTTTGCACGTAAAGAAGCAGGGCTAACCCAAGGACAGCTTGGAAAGCTATGCGGAGGCATCAAGCCTCAATCAATTTCACAGTGGGAAGATGGAAAAACAAAGTCGCCTAAGGCGCAAAATGTTCTCATGGTTGCCCAAGCAACTGGCTTTGCATATGAGTGGCTGATCAGTGGAAAGGGCCCAATGAGGACTGCAGGGGTCGCCGAGAAGTCGGGCACATATGAAACCAATGTTAAGCCTGGGCCGGAAATTCGAGACCCTGTACCCCTAATTTCCCATGTTCAAGCAGGGGAGTGGGGAGAAGTAATTGACCCTTACCCGCCTGGTCAGGGCGAAGAGATGGTCAACACAATATCCAAAGTTGGCCCAAGCGCTTTTGCACTGCGTGTTAAAGGTGACTCTATGACCTCCCCTGTTGGCCTATCAATCCCAGAAGGCTACATTGTCATAGTGGACCCAGACGCCGGATACGAAAATGGCTCCATCGTTGTCGCCAAACTAGACAATGAAGAAGAGGCCATGCTCAAGAAACTGGTCATTGACGGACCTAATAGATACTTACGCGCCCTAAACCCTACCTACGGGCCCATTGAGATCAATGGTAACTGCCACATAGTTGGCGTCGTTAAAGACATAATCCTGCAAGTTTAAAAAGCTATCTTAATACCTCGGCCGGCATACACACCCAATAAATAGAGCCTCCTTTCTTCAGCACAATTTTTGCTGAAAGCATTTTTTAGCTCCCGACTCAATCATTTCGACAGAAGTTTTTCTTGACCAAATCCACAAAGTTGGTCGCAAATAACGATGAAGGTATGCTTGACCCAATTAATCAAGCATGCTTACATTAATGTAGTCAGGCATCCTTGAATTTAGAACAACAGATACGCAATAGGGACAACAGTTATGTACGCCACCAGCTCAGCCAGGCCAGTAGAGGAAGCCCTGCCCGACTACGAGTGCCACCAGGACAACCAGCGGGAAATCACCCAAAAGGACATCGAGGCAGTCGCCGAATTCATCGAGTACCGCTTATTAAAAGAGCGCGGCATTTTGAGCAAAGCTGCCGTGCGCGCCTACGAATTATTCGCCGATGAAATGGCAGACCGGATCGACAGCCTGGCCGAGAGCTCCGATAGCACCGGCCCTGAATACATCGGCTGGTTATCACTTCAAGACGCAGCAAAGGCAGGAATCAAGCTCCAAGAGGCTGCCCGCAAAGCCATAGCGCACATTGCCGAGGAGCACTTTGAGGAGTTCTCAGCCGAGGCTCGCTGCTGGGGTTGGCTGGAATGATCAACCGCCTCTCTGAAAAACGAATCATCAGCTTCATGAAATGGCTTGGCAACCAGGGCGCAGAGATGCTGCCGATCACCAATGAATATGAGGTGATTCGTTTCCGTTGTTCTAAAGGCGTCGGCGTCGTCTATCGAAACAGTAAGGGGAGGCTCTCTGTCAGCAGCCCACTCGTTACGGAGGCTTTAAACGCGTATTTCTCCAATGGAAAGTGGGCCGGGAAGGGAAAACCAACAAAGCGCTTTTATGGGAATAAACGCAAGCTGCAGCTTTTGAAGCGCGACGGCGATGAGTGTTTTTACTGCGGGAAGCCACTTGATACAGATGCCACCGTGGAGCACCTGGTTGCACTCAGTCAACGCGGCCCGAACAGATTAGAGAATTTGGTATTGGCTCATAAATCCTGCAACCAGAAAGCTGACAATCTCCCGGTAATTGAGAAGGTTCGGCTGCGCGAAGCAATGCGAGCGGAGGTGGCTGAACAATGAAACCCATACGGCTCAACCTCGATACAGCCAGCATTAGCGCCATTGTGGTCGCAGCCAGCCGTCGGGCCAGCTACCTGTTTCCGGGCCTGAACGTAACCGTGGTTCGCGCTTGTGACATGGACTGGTGGAAAGGGGTCTGCAAAGCCATTCGCGAGCGCTGCCGCCGCTCCTATCAGCTCTGGGGTCACTGTGAAAATCCTTTTCCGGTCGGCGACCTGAAGCGCTGGGAGTGGGTTGATGAAACCCAAGCCATTATGCGGGAACGCCTGTCACTGGTGCTGCGTGACACCAGCTGGGCTGAAGAGGATGCCATCTGTGATCTAGGCGGGGCAAAACGCGGGGAAGTGATTCCCTTCCCTGCCCCACAACGACAAAGGCAACCGCAGCAGGAAGCGGTTAAACGCAAAATCAACTGGGAGTGTGAAGATATTCATGTCTAGGGAAACTGCAAAAACCGGTGGCTTTGCATTACAGCCACAAAACATGAGTGAGGCCATGAATATGGCCAACATGCTGGCAACCAGCCAAATGGTTCCCAAGCAATACCAAAACAAGCCGCAGGACGCACTGGTAGCCATGATGATGGGTGTGGAGCTGGGGCTTAACCCTATTCAGGCCCTGCAGAATATCGCGGTCATTAACGGGAAGCCTTCTATCTACGGCGATGCCCTGCTGGCCTTGGTCCAGAACCATCCCGCCTTTGGGGGCCACCAAGAGTCCTTCGACGACCAAACCATGACAGCTGCCTGCACAGTGTGGCGTCGCGGTGAGAAAAAATCGCATACCCAAACATTCAGCCAAGCCGATGCTGAGAAAGCTGGCCTGTGGGGCAAGCAAGGGCCATGGACTCAATATCCAAAGCGGATGCTGATGTGGCGCGCC